>NZ_JARVSL010000012.1:0-150884 GCF_030209215.1 Pseudomonas sp. efr-133-TYG-23
CTCATGAAAAAGCCCCAAGAGTTGGATAGGTGTCCAACTTTTGGGGCGCACTTCAAATGCCTTCAAGTGTGGGAGGGGGCTTGCCCCCGATTGGCGATACCCCAGCAACTCACTTCGAAGAGTCCTACACAAATCTGCGAATACCACTATCGCCGCGTTTTGCCTTCCTGCCACAAGAGCGACGCATTGCCTGCCTAGCATGGCCTTCATCAGTTTGATGAGGTGCCACCATGAACACAGCCCTGACCCAACCCGGCGCGCCCATGAAAGTGCGCGGCATCCAGAAGCGCTTCGGTGCGTTCACCGCGCTGGACAACGTCTCCCTGGACGTCGCCGCCGGCGAACTGGTGTGCCTGCTGGGCCCGTCGGGCTGCGGCAAGACCACCTTGTTGCGCTGCATTGCCGGCTTGGAGCGCCAGGACAACGGCGAACTTTACCTGGGCGGCCGTGACGTTTCCCTGCTGCCGCCGCAGGCCCGGGACTACGGCATTCTGTTTCAGTCCTACGCACTGTTTCCCAACCTGACCGTCGAAGCGAATATCGGCTATGGCCTCACCGGCAGCGGCCGCGACGAAGTGCGCCAGCGTGTCGGCCAGATGCTGGAGTTGGTCGGCCTGCTCGGCAGCGAAAAGAAGTACCCCGGTCAACTCTCCGGCGGCCAGCAGCAGCGGGTCGCCCTGGCCCGCGCGCTCGCGCCGGCGCCGTCGTTGCTGCTGCTGGATGAGCCGATGTCGGCCCTCGATGCACGGGTGCGCGAGCACTTGTGCACCGAACTGCGTCAGCTGCAACGGCGCCTGGGCATCACCACCTTGATGGTGACCCACAACCAGGACGAAGCCATGTTGATGGCCGACCGCATTGCCGTGATGAACAACGGCAAGGTCGAGCAATACGCCACGCCGCAGGAAATCTACGACCGCCCGGCCACGCCGTTCGTGGCGGAGTTTGTCGGCCAGGGCAACTGGTTGCCGTTCAGCCGCAACAGCATCAGCCATGCTCAGGTCGGCGGGATGACGATGCGCCTGGCCGATGACGCCGGTAGAGCCAAGTCCGGTCGGCTGTTCTGCCGCCCGGAAGCGATCAGCGTCAACCCTCCCGTGCACGAAGAAAACCTCTTCCCGGCCAAGGTCCGTGAGATCACCTTTCTCGGCAACCGCTGCCGCATGAGTTTTGAGCTGGAGCACCTGCCCGGTCATCCGCTGCTGGCCGAACTCGCCCCCGAAGCCATGCCGCGCCTGGGTGCCCAGGACATCTGGGTGGCTTTGCCGCCGCGCAGCCTACAGGTGTTTGCCTGAGATGGCCGCAGTGATGAGCTTGCCTGCGATGCGTCAGGTGTCCCGTGCCGAGTGGGGCGACCGCATTTTTGTGGTCGGCGGCAAATGGCTCTGGCTGAGCCTGCTGAGTGTCGCGGTGTTGCTGCCGTTGCTGGCGATCTTCTGGCGTGGTTTCAGCAACGAGGCCGGGCAGGGTGGCGGCCTGGTCGCGGCGCGGGAACTGCTCACCGGCGCCAACTTCCACTGGTTGCTGGGCAATAGCCTGAAAGTCTCCCTCAGCGTGGCGGCCATCGTCGTACCGCTGGCCTACCTGTTTGCCTACGCGCTGCAACGCACGCTGATCCCCGGCAAAGCGATCTGGCGCGGCTTGTCGCTGTTGCCGCTGATGGCGCCGTCGATGTTGCCGGGCATTGCGCTGGTGTACCTGTTCGGCAACCAAGGCCTGTTGCGCGGGTTGATCGCGGAAAATATCTACGGCTTCTGGGGCATCGTGCTCGGTGAAGTGATCTACACCTTCCCACACGCCCTGATGATTTTGCTGTCGGCGCTCTCGCTGGCCGATGCGCGCCTGTTCGATGCCGCCTCAAGTATGGGGGCCAGCCCGGCGCGGGCGTTTCGCAGCATCACCTGGCCGGCCACGCGCCAGGCGGTGTTCGCCGCGTTCTGCCTGGTGTTCACGCTGACCATCACCGATTTCGGCGTGCCTGTGGTGGCCGGCGGCGATTATCAGGTGCTGGCGCTGGAAGCCTACAAGGCGGTGGTCGGCCAGCAGCAGTTCGGTCGCGGTGCGTTGATCGGCATGGTGTTGCTGGTGCCGGCGCTGTTCAGCTTCGCTGTGGACGCCTGGTTGCGCCGTCGCCACGGCGATGCCATGAGCGGCCGCGCCCAAGTCTTCCGCCCGGCGCCGTCGCGCTTGAGGGACGGTTGCTACCTGGTCATCGTGCTGCTGATCTGCGCGCTGTTGCTGCTGGTATTTGGCATGGCGGTGTATTCCTCGCTGGTGAAGTTCTGGCCGTACAACCTGTCGCTGTCCCTCGCTCATTACCAGTTCGAGGACACCGCCGGCGGTGGTTGGCTGGCCTACCGCAACAGCCTGACCATGGCGCTGTGTACGGCCGTGATCGGCAGCGTCCTGATCTTCACCGGCGCCTATCTGATGGAAAAGACCAAGGGCCAGAAGCACCTCAACCTAGCGCTGCGCATGCTCAGCTTCGTACCGATGGCGGTGCCGGGGTTGGTGCTGGGCCTGGGCTACGTGTTCTTTTTCAACCTCAACGGCAACCCGCTGCATGTGTTCTACGGGACCATGACCCTGCTGGTGGTGTGCACCATTGCTCACTATTTGACCACCGCGCAGATGACCGCTACGACCGCGCTGCGTCAGCTCGATGCCGAGTTCGAAGCCGCCGCGCTGTCCCTCAAGGCGCCGCTGTACCGCCATTACCTGAAAGTCACGGTGCCGATTTGCCTGCCGGCCTTGCTGGATATCGTGCGCTACCTGTTCGTGTCGGCGATGACTACCGTGTCCGCCGCGATTTTCCTCTACAGCCCCGACACCATCCTTGCCGCCGTCGCCGTGTTGAACATGGACGACGCCGGGAACGTGGGCGGTGCGGCGGCCATGTCCACCCTGATCCTGTTCACCTCGGCCAGCGTTTCGCTGCTGCTGGCGTGGGCATCGCGCGGCGCGCTGCGTCGCTCCCAAGCCTGGCGCCAGAGCGCGCCCGGCCAATAAACAACCCTGAAGGAGGTTCCTCATGTTCAAGCCCCTGGCGCTGGTCGCTGCCGTACTCACCGCATTCAGCCTGAATGCCTTCGCCAAAACTGATCTCACCGTGTATACGGCCCTCGAAGCCGAGCAGTTGAAGAGCTATAAAAAGGCCTTCGAACAGGCCAACCCCGATATCGAGATCAAATGGGTGCGCGATTCCACGGGCATCATCACCGCCAAGCTGCTGGCCGAAAAAGACCGCCCCCAAGCCGATGCCGTGTGGGGCCTGGCTGCATCGAGCCTGGCGATCCTCGACCAGCAAGGCATGCTGGATAACTACGCGCCGAAGGACCTGGACAAGATCGGCAAGAATTACCGCGACCCTGCCGACCCGCCCGCGTGGGTCGGCATGGACGTGTGGGCCGCGACAATCTGCTTCAACACCGTCGAAGCCGAGAAGCAGGGCCTGACCAAGCCGGTGAGCTGGCAAGACCTGACCAAGCCTGAGTACAAAGGCAAGATCGTGATGCCCAACCCGGCCTCATCCGGCACCGGTTTTCTGGACGTGAGCGCCTGGTTGCAGACCTATGGCGAGAAGCAAGGCTGGCAGTACATGGACGACCTGCACCAGAACATCGGCCAGTACGTTCACTCCGGTTCCAAGCCGTGCAAGTTGGCGGCTTCCGGTGAGTTTCCGATCGGGATTTCCTTCGAATACCCAGCCGTGCAGTTGAAACGCCAGGGCGCGCCACTGGACATCATCCTGCCCAAGGAAGGCCTGGGCTGGGACATCGAAGCCACCGCCGTGATGAAAGGCACCGCCCACGCCGATGCGGCGAAAAAACTCGCCGACTTCTCCGCCAGCCCCGCAGCCATGGAGCTGTACAAGGACAACTTCGCAGTCCTCGCCCAGCCGGGCATTGCCAAGCCGCAGACCGAATTGCCGGCCGACTACGAACAACGCCTGATCAAGAATGACTTTGCCTGGGCTTCGAAAAACCGCGACAGCATCCTGGCCGAATGGCGCAAGCGCTATGACGGTAAGTCGGAGAAGGTCGCGGGCCAGTAATTACTCGGTTTTGGCTGAAGGTTCTAGCGGGGGCGAGCCACCTCCCACATCGAAAGGCATTCAAAAGGTGGGAGGGGGCTTGCCCCCGATAGCGGTCTTGAAAACAGGACATCACTACATGACACAGCACAGCGACCTACTGATTGTCGGCGCCGGCATCCTCGGCCTGTCCCACGCCTACGCCGCGGCTCGACGCGGCCTCAAGGTCAAGGTGTTCGAACGCAGCGCTACGCCCTTGGGCGCCTCGGTACGCAACTTCGGCCAGGCTTTGGTCACTGGCCAGCCACCGGGAGCGATGCTCGATCTGGCGCAGCAAAGCCGTGATATCTGGGGGCATTGGGCTCAGGTGGCGGGTCTGCAACTCAAGCGCAACGGCGCCTACCTGTTCGCCCGCACCGAAGCGGAAGAACACCTGCTGGAAGCCTTCTGCGCCGGGCGCGCGCAGGAACACGGGTACAACGTGGAGCTGCTGCAAAGTGCGGCGATGCGTGATTTGTACGGCGGCCAGTTCCGCCATCACCGGGCCGCTTTGCATGGCCGCGACGATCAGCAACTGTATTCACGCGAGGCGCTCCCGGCGCTGATCCGCTACCTGAGGCAGCACCTGAACGTGGAATTTCACTTTTCCACCCTGGTGCGCGATGTCGAGCCGGGCCTGTTGCACAGCACCGCCGGCAGCTTTCGCGGCGAACAGATCATCGTTTGCTCCGGCCATGACTACCAAACCCTATTGGCCGAAGCGTTGGCCGAACTGCATCCGAGTATCTGCCGCCTGCAAATGCTGCGGGCGCGACCGGCGCTGAATCTGAACCTGCAGCATGCCTTGCTTACGGGCCTCAGTTGCGTGCATTACGGCGCATTTGCCGACTTACCGGAAGCGGCGGCGGTTCAGGCGCAAATCCTGCGCGAAGCGCCGCACCTGCACGAGCACGGAATTCATCTGTTGATCAGTCCTACGCCCTATGGCGAGCTGATCATCGGCGATTCCCATGATTACGGCCTGGATGCGTCGCCCTTCAACGGCGAACAGGTGGACAACTGGATGCTCGAACTGGCCGAGCAGACCCTGGGCTGTGGGATCCAGGTGGTCGAGCGCTGGCAGGGGGTCTATGGCGCGCGCGGGCCGGGACCGTTTTCTTTGGTACGGGCGGCGCCGGGGGTCAGTGCCGCGTTGATGCATACCGGCGTGGGCATGAGCGTGGGGCCGGCGCTGGGCGAGCGCAACGTCGCGGCACTGTGGGGTGAGGCGTGATGCATCCTGAACAGGTGATTGCCGAGGTGTTCGGTCTGTACGAACAGCACGGCACGGCGGACTACATCGGCGAAGCGGTGTCGCAGATCGAACATATGTCCCAGGCCGCGCAACAGGCCGTGGCCGAAGGCTTCGATGACGAAGTGGTATTGGCGGCGTTTTTCCACGATATCGGCCATCTCTGCGACCAACGAGCCGAGAGCATGGGCGGTTACGGCGTGGTCAGTCATGAGCGGCTGGGGGCGGATTACCTGCGCCGGGCCGGTTTCAGCGAACGCTTGGCCAGGCTTGTGGAATATCACGTCCAGGCCAAGCGTTACCTGACCTTCAGCCAGCCCGACTACTACGCACAACTGAGCGAGGCCAGCCGCCGCACCCTGGCGTATCAAGGCGGCGTGATGAGCGCCGTCGAGGCCCGCGCCTTTGAACAGGACCCGCTCTGCGCGGTGAGTGTGCGTCTGCGGTATTGGGATGAACAGGCCAAGCAGGCCAACGTGCCGCTGCTCGACCTTGAATGGCTCAAAGCCAAGGCTCGGCGGTTGCTGACGGCTCAGTCCTGATCGAGGCGCTCGGCGAGGGCGTCGATCTGTTCCTGGCGCTCGGCCTGGCTCAGTTTGGCGTGAGGGTTGAGGGACGACCATTGCGGGTGGGCGCGGGCCTTATGCAGGGCGTCGGGTAATTTGCCTTCGCGCCAGGTTTTGTCCTGGGGTGTGTCCACTTTGATGCTGTGCATCGCCGCATGGCCGCGCAGGTTGAGGGCTTTGAGCAACTGGCGTTGGCGCAGGGCGAGCAGGCGCAGCACGCTGTCGTCCACGGTCAACTCGCGGTGGCCCTTGAGCTTGCCCATCAAGCGATTGCCGTAGCTGCGCGCGGTTTGCAGCGCGCCCCCAGCGATGGCGCCGGCCAGGGCGGCGGCGCCGAGGGTCAGGCCGCCGACCAGCAGGTCCACCCCCGCGCCAGCCGCCGCACCGGCAGCGATGCCTCCGCCGACGCGCACGCCGAGTTGCTTGAGGGTTTCCGGGTTGAACAGGTCGTCGCCCCAACGCCCGTCCAGCAACGGTAAATCACTGGCGGCGGCGTCCTGGGGGCGGAACCCGAACAGTTTGAGCAAGGCTTCCACACACTTTTGTTCCCGTTGGCGCACGGCCTTGCGCAGTTCGCCGATGGCGTTGTGTTCGTCCTCGCTGACCACACTGCGCCGGCACGCGGCGCAGTCGATCAGCAGCTCGGCGATCAACCGCGCGGCGCTTTGCTGGCGAGCCTGGCGCTGGGCTTGCTGATCGAGCATCAACCGCTCCAACTGCGGCCGGGCGTTTTCCAGCAGGAGCCCCAGGCTTTCATACAGACGCCGTTCGCCGTCTTCGGGCGGCGCCACGCTGTCGAAGCGCACCAGCGCATGCAAACCCAGGCGGGCCAAGGCTTCGCGCCAATCGGGCTCGCGGTGGTCGCTGCTGCTGACAAAGTTGAGCACCGGCAACAACGGCTTGCCGCAACTGGCCAGCACCTGCAACTCGTCGCGGTACTTGGCCAGCACCGGTTCGCGGGCATCGATCACGTACAGGCCGGCGTCCGAGGCCAACAGTTGGCGCAACACTTTGGCTTCTTGTTCGAAGCGTTGGCGCGCTTCGCTGCCCTCCAGGAAGCGCGCCAGGCGTGCCGGGCCGTCGAGGCGTTCACCCGGACGGTCCAGGCGTTCCAGGTAATCGAGCAAGGCGATGGCATCTTCCAGGCCGGGCGTGTCGTACAGCTCCAGCAAGGCTTCACCGTCCACCGACAAGCGTGCGCCTTCCACATGACGCGTGGTGCTGGGGCGATGGGACACTTCGCCGAAGCCCACGTCGCGAGTCAGTGTACGCAACAGCGAGGTTTTGCCGACGTTGGTGTGGCCGACCACGGCGAGTTTCAGAGGCTTAGTCATGACCGGTCTCCAGCCAGTTCAGCGGCGCGCAGTCGGCGAAGGGAAGTTCGAGCTGTTGCAGCGCGTTGTGCCAGTCGCCCAGGCGCTCGGCGTCCAGCGCCTGGCCGGGCGGCGCCTGTAACAGCCAGACGCGGGTGGCGCTGGCGCTGCGGGCCAGTTCGGCGATCAGCGCCAGGCTGCCGCGATCCGGCGAGCGCCGAGGGTCGCAGGCGATGGCCAGGCGCGCGGGCGGGAAGCGGCTGAGCTGTTCGAGGAGTTTGTGGCGCGATTCGCGGCTGTCGAGGATGCCGGCGTTACTGACGCTGGCGGGCAGTTTGGGCGGCCAGGGGTATTGGTCGTCCAGCTCGATGGCTACCAACAGGGCGCCGGCGCTGTGCTGTTCACTCACGCCGCCAGTGACGGCGTGCAGGTGTTCGGGCGCAGCATCATTGACCCCAAGGCGCTCGCTGCTCGGCATCAGGCGTTCGCGCAGTTGGCTATAGCCGGGCAGGTTGAGGTCCAGGCGCAGGGCCGCGCGCCCGCGTTTCCAGCGCCACAGGCACAGCAGGGCGAGGGTCAGGCGCGGCAGCAGGCCGTAGACCAGCAACACACCGACCAGCCAGGCGGCCCAGGCTTGGCGGGCGCTCTCGATATTCAGGGCGCAATCCCCGCTGGCGCGGATCATCTCTACAGTCGGCACATTGAAGCCGAGCAGGGCAGGCAAGGTGCCCAGTGCTTGTGTCACGACCACGAAAGTATCGGCGCCGAGGATGGTGGTTTCCCACACGAAGCCGTAGCGACGGGTGGCGAGTAATGTCAGCAGGATCACCAATGCACTGAGCAATGCCAGCAGCCACAGGCTGTTGACCAGTACGCCTACGGCCCAGCGATTGAGTTTCTGCCGCTGCAACAGCAGTAACAGGGCCGGCGCCAACTGCGCGGCCTTGGCATCGCGGGCGAATTTTTCGCTGAGCCACAGCCACAGGCGCCCGAGGCTGGCGCTATGTTCGCCGGCAAATAGCAGGCCCAAGGCCCAACTGATCAGCAGAATCAGGTTCAGGCCGAGCAGGCTGCCCAAGGCCCAGAACACGTTCACTGGCGCCGATCCGTTGCCCAGCGCGGCAAACGCCAGGCCGGCGCCGCTGACCACCGCGAGTATCGCCAGTAGCACCAGGGCCAGGCGCGCGCCTTGCAACCAGCGGGTAAGGGCGGCCACCAGGCCATCGCGCTCGGCCAAGTGCAAGGCGCGGCGTTGAATGCGCGTTGGCAGGTCGCCTCCGGCCGTGCGGGCCAGGCGGTTGGCTTCCAGGTCTTCGAGGTTGCCGGCGTGTTCTTCACGCAAGCGCACGGTTTCGGTCAGCCAGAGTGTGTGGAGCGAGTTCAGTGCAGTCACGCGCTGTCCTGTTGAGCAAGTGAGCCTGGAGCATAACCGCTGACTCGCGGCTCTGGTATTCTCGTCGCCATGAAAAAAACTCTCCCTCTAAGCCTGATCGCAGCCCTCGGTGAAAACCGCGTGATCGGCGTCGACAACCGCATGCCCTGGCATTTGCCGGGGGATTTCAAATATTTCAAGGCCACCACCCTCGGCAAGCCGATCATCATGGGGCGCAAAACCTGGGACTCCCTGGGCCGACCGCTGCCGGGGCGCTTGAACCTGGTAGTCAGCCGTCAGACCGGCCTGGCGCTTGAAGGTGCGGAAGTTTTTCCGTCACTGGAGGCCGCCGTCGAGCGCGCCGAGGCATGGGCACTGGAGCAGGGCGTGGACGAGCTGATGTTGATCGGCGGCGCGCAGTTGTATGCGCAGGGCCTGGAACAGGCCGATCGCCTGTATTTGACGCGGGTGGCGTTGAGTCCGGAAGGGGATGCGTGGTTTCCGGAGTTTGACCGCAGCCAGTGGACGCTGGTGTCGAATGCTGTGAATGCGGCTGAGGGCGACAAGCCAGCCTACAACTTTGAAGTCTGGGAAAAAGCCTAAAAGCATCGGGGGCAAGCCCCCTCCCACATTTTGATTTGTGAATACCTTCAAGTGTGGGAGGGGGCTTGCCCCCGATAGCGGTCTATCAGGCCTGCGCTAACTGCGCATGCTCATCCGCCTCCAACAATCCCTTATCCGTCTGCCCCATGATCTGGCTGGTAATCGCACCGGCTGTCATCGAACCGTTCACGTTCAACGCCGTGCGGCCCATGTCGATCAGCGGCTCCACGGAAATCAGCAGCGCCACCAGTGACACCGGCAAGCCCATCGCCGGCAGCACGATCAGCGCGGCAAAGGTCGCGCCGCCGCCCACGCCGGCAACGCCTGCCGAACTTAAGGTCACAATTGCCACCAGGGTTGCGATCCACAGCGGGTCCAGCGGGTTGATGCCCACGGTCGGCGCCACCATCACGGCCAGCATGGCAGGGTAGAGGCCTGCGCAGCCGTTTTGGCCAATGGTGGCGCCAAACGAGGCGGCGAAACCGGCGATGGACTGCGGGATGCCCAGTCGACGGGTCTGCGCTTCGATGCTCAAGGGAATGGTCGCTGCGCTGGAGCGGCTGGTGAACGCGAAGGTCAGCACCGGCCACACTTTGCGCAAGAAGCGCAGCGGATTGATCCCGGCCGCCGACAACAGCAGGCCGTGCACCACGAACATCAGGCCCAGGGCCAGGTAGGACACCAGCACAAAGCTACCGAGCTTGATGATGTCTTGCAGGTTGGAACTGGCTACGACCTTGGTCATCAGCGCCAACACACCGTAGGGCGTGAGCTTCATCACCAGGCGCACCAGGCGCATTACCCAGGCTTGCAGGGTGTCGATGGCATTGAGCACTTTCTGGCCTTTTTCCACATCGTCCTTGAGCAGTTGCAGCGCGGCCACCCCCAGGAACGCGGCGAAAATCACCACGCTGATGATCGACGTCGGCTTGGCCCGCGCCAGGTCGGCGAATGGGTTGGCTGGTACGAACGACAGCAGCAGCTGCGGGATATTCAGGTCGGCGACTTTGCCGGCGTAATCGTTTTGGATCACCTGCAGGCGCGCCATTTCCTGAGTACCGGCCACCAGGCCCTCGGCGGTGAGGCCGAACAGGTTGGTCAGACCGATACCGATCATCGCCGCAATTGCGGTGGTGAACAGCAGGGTGCCGATGGTCAGGAAGCTGATCTTGCCCAGGGACGCCGCGTTATGCAGGCGCGCCACTGCGCTGAGGATCGAGGCAAATACCAGCGGGATCACGATCATTTGCAGCAGTTGCACGTAGCCATTGCCGACCAGATCGAACCATCCGATGGAGGCTTTGAGCACCGGGTTGCCGGCGCCATAGATGGCATGCAGCACCACGCCGAACACCACGCCCAGTACCAGCGCCAACAGAACCTTTTTGGCCAGGCTCCACTGAGTGCGGCGGGTTTGAGCCAGGCCCAGCAACAGCGCCAGGAACACCAGTAGGTTGAGAATCAGCGGCAGATTCATTTGAACTCCATTGTGAGTGCGCCAATCGCGTGAGCCTGCGATTGCCAACCGGGGAGCCTAACAGCTTGATAAATAATGAATTAATACCGATATGGAATGGTAACTGTCGTTTTTGGAATAAGTGTTTGACGCTCACGCGCATGGCCTTGACGGAAACGGGACGCGTGCGGTCGCGCTCGAAGCGGGAATTGTCACAGGGATTTGCTAGCGTCGGTGTCTTTCACTCAGGGAGACAACGCCTATGAAGCTCGCGCCGACACTATTGGTATCCGCCGCATTCTGCCTTGGCCTGGCCAGCCAGGCGTTCGCCGCCACCGAGTTGAAACACTGGCCCGCCCCGGCCGCCAAGCAACTGAACGAGATGATCGCCGCCAATGCCAATAAAGGTAACTTCGCGGTGTTCGACATGGACAACACCAGCTACCGCTACGACCTCGAAGAGTCGCTGTTGCCCTACATGGAAAACAAGGGGCTCATCACCCGCGAAAGCCTGGATCCATCGCTCAAGCTGATGCCGTTCAAAGACACTGCCGACCACAAGGAAAGCCTGTTCAGTTACTACTATCGCCTGTGCGAAGTGGACGACATGGTCTGCTACCCATGGGTCGCTCAAGTGTTCTCCGGCTTCACCCTCAAGGAGCTCAAGGTCCAGGTCGACGAACTGATGGCCTCCGGCAAGCCCGTGCCGGTCAGTTATTACGAAGGCGATGTGGTCAAGACGTCCGAAGTGCAGCCGCCGAAAGTCTTCACCGGCCAGGCCGAGCTGTACAACAAGCTGACGGAAAACGGCATCGAGGTGTATGTGATGACCGCCGCTTCCGAAGAGCTGGTGCGCATGGTCGCTGCCGATCCGAAGTACGGCTACAACGTCAAACCCGAGAACGTCATTGGCGTGACCACCCTGCTCAAGGACCGCAAGACCGGCGAACTGACCACCGCGCGCAAACAGATCAGCGCCGGCAAGTATGACGAGAAGGCCAACCTCGGTCTGGAGCTCACCCCCTACCTGTGGACCCCGGCGACCTGGATGGCCGGTAAGCACGCGGCGATCCTCACCTACATCGACGAATGGAAAAAGCCGGTGATCGTCGGCGGCGACACCCCGACCAGCGACGGCTACATGTTGTTCCACGATGTGGACGTGGCCAAGGGCGGTATCCACCTGTGGGTCAACCGCAAGGACAAATACATGGCCCAGCTCAACGGCATGATGGCCAAGCACGCCGCGGCCCAGGCCAAGGAAGGCTTGCCGGTGACGGCAGACAAGAACTGGGTGATCGTCAAGCCGGAGGAGATTCAGTAACTGATCAAAAATGTGGGAGGGGGCTTGCCCCCGATTGCAGTAGTTCAGTTGCAAATGTGCTAACTGGCGCGCTGGCATTGAGATTTGGCCAGGCAAAAAAAATGCCCCGCACTTGGCGGGGCATTTTTATGGGCGCAGGTCTTACAGACCGTCGAGCATCGCCTTGTTACGCACAGCACCCTTATCGGCGCTGGTGGCCAGCAGGGCATAAGCCTTCAGCGCAGTGGTCACTTTACGTGGACGTTTTTCAACCGGCTTCCAGCCTTTTTTGTCCTGCTCAACCCGGCGCGCCGCCAGTTCTTCGTCGCTGATCAACAGGTTGATCGAGCGGTTCGGAATGTCGATCAGCACCTTGTCGCCATCCTGCACCAGGCCAATCGCGCCACCGGCAGCAGCTTCCGGCGAAGCGTGGCCGATGGACAGGCCCGAGGTGCCGCCGGAGAAACGCCCGTCGGTCAGCAGCGCACAGGCTTTGCCCAGGCCCTTGGATTTCAGGTACGAGGTTGGGTAGAGCATCTCTTGCATACCCGGGCCGCCTTTGGGGCCTTCGTAGCGGATGATCACGATGTCGCCTTCTTTGACTTCGTCGGCGAGGATGCCGCGTACGGCGCTGTCCTGGCTTTCGAAGATCTTGGCGTTGCCTTCGAACACATGGATGGACTCATCCACCCCGGCGGTTTTGACCACGCAGCCGTCGAGGGCGATGTTGCCGTACAGCACGGCCAGGCCGCCTTCCTTGGAGTAGGCGTGCTCGACACTGCGGATGCAGCCGTTTTCACGGTCGTCGTCGAGGGTGTCCCAGCGGGTCGACTGGCTAAATGCGGTCTGGGTTGGGATGCCCGCCGGGCCGGCCTTGAAGAAGGTATGCACGGCTTCGTCGTCGGTCTGGGTGATGTCCCACTTGGCGATGCCTTCGGCCATGGTCTTACTGTGCACGGTCGGCAGGTCGGTGTGCAGCAGGCCGCCACGGGCCAGGGAGCCGAGGATCGAGAAGATCCCGCCAGCTCGGTGCACGTCTTCCATGTGGTACTTCTGGATGTTCGGCGCGACTTTGCACAGTTGCGGCACATGGCGGGACAGGCGGTCGATATCGCGCAGGTCGAAATCGATCTCGGCTTCTTGTGCGGCGGCCAGCAGGTGCAGGATGGTGTTGGTGGAACCGCCCATGGCGATGTCCAGGGTCATGGCGTTTTCGAACGCCTTGAAGTTGGCGATATTGCGCGGCAACACCGACTCATCGTTCTCGCCGTAGTAACGCTTGCACAGCTCGACGATGGTACGACCGGCTTGCAGGAACAATTGCTCGCGGTCGCTGTGGGTGGCCAGGGTGGAACCGTTGCCCGGCAGCGCCAGGCCGAGGGCCTCGGTGAGGCAGTTCATCGAGTTGGCGGTGAACATGCCGGAGCATGAACCGCAGGTCGGGCAGGCGCTACGCTCGTATTCCGCGACCTTCTCGTCAGAAGCGCTGGAATCGGCGGCGATGACCATGGCGTCCACCAGGTCCAGGCCATGGGAGGCGAGCTTGGTCTTGCCGGCTTCCATCGGGCCGCCGGAGACGAAGATCACCGGTATGTTCAGGCGCAGGGCGGCCATCAGCATGCCGGGGGTGATCTTGTCGCAGTTGGAAATGCACACGATGGCGTCGGCGCAGTGGGCGTTGACCATGTATTCCACGGAGTCGGCGATGATTTCGCGGCTCGGCAGCGAATACAGCATGCCGTCATGGCCCATGGCGATGCCGTCGTCCACGGCGATGGTGTTGAATTCCTTGGCCACGCCACCGGCGCGTTCGATCTCGCGGGCGACCAGTTGGCCCAGGTCCTTGAGGTGGACGTGGCCGGGTACGAACTGAGTAAAGGAGTTGGCAATCGCGATGATCGGCTTCTTGAAGTCGTCATCTTTCATCCCCGTGGCGCGCCACAATGCGCGGGCGCCGGCCATGTTGCGGCCGTGGGTGGATGTTTTCGAGCGGTAATCTGGCATGGAGCACTCCGGGCGGCTAATCAGGTACTAAACAGGGGAGTGAGCTTCTATTGACGTCTGGAACACTCAGAAATAGCCGTGTGTCCGGAGGTTGCCTCTAACGCTGCGGGATCGCCGCGCGCCGTGGCCTTGAGCTCATAAACCCGCCGGGGGATGACTGGCGATGAATAGGGCCGATTCTACACCGCTGGCGGCTGGAGGGAATGGGCGCAAGCGTGAAGTGGGCCCTTAGGCCGCGTGCGCAGACCTTTGCTCCCTGGCGTTCAGGCCCATGCCGATACCGCTCAGAACCAGAAAGGTGATCGCCAGCACGTTCATCACCTGTTCGCCCGACTGGCTGACCAGGCTGCTGACCAAACCGCCACAGACAAAAATAATCACGTTTCCCGCCGACGCGCAGGTCCCGGCGGCCAGGGGGAATCGGCCCATGGCGCGGGAGGTTGCAATGGGGCGGGTGATGGTCGTTCCGGCGGTACAGAGGATCATCGGCAGCATCACTGTCATGACCGTCAGGCCCCACAAGTGATAGAGCGCCAGCATCAATACGCCCGCCGATGCGATCAGTCGCTGACCGGTGACGATCTGCGTATTGCCGTCCATCCATCGGTTCATCCAGCCCGCAGCGATGCCACCCAGCACGTAGGCGGCGCCATAGAGCAGCAAGACCAGGGCGAACCGATAAGGCGTAAGGCCCAATTGCTCCATCAGGATGATGGGCGACACGACGATAAAGGCGAAATGGCAACTGAAGGCCAGTGCCGAGATCAGCCAGTAACCGACGAAACTTCGATCACGCAGCACCTGTCGGTACGCGTTCACAATCGAGAGTCGAGTATCGGAGGGCGGGCTTGGAGCGTCGAGCAGGAGCCAAGCCTTGAGGATCAATAGCAGGCCAATGATGACAAACACCTGAAAGCTGCCGCGCCAGTCGAGCCAGGTCTGCAGCCAACTGCCGAACAACGGTGACACGGAAATACAGATGCCGCTGGCCGTGACCATGGCAATGCGCAATCGCTCTTGTTCTTTGCCGATGAATAGATCCTGCACCAGTGCCTGGGACAGTACGAAACTGCCGCACCCGATCGCCTGGATCATTCGGAAGACCATAAACCAGGCAAAGTCCTGCGCCATGGCACAACCCGCCGAGCCCATGACGGCGACGCCCATACCGATTATCAACACACGCTTGCGCCCCACGCGGTCGGACAATGGTCCGACCAGCAGCAGCGACAACGATAAACCGATTGAAAACAGACTCACCGATAACGCGATATCGGCCACGGCCGTATCGAAGTAGCGAGCCATGGAGGGAAAGGAGGGCAGAATCACGTCCAGGGGGAATACGCCGAGGATCGTCATGTTCATCAGCAAGGCGATGGCGGCGGTTTTTCGGGCGGGGGAGGTCAGGTGGGTCATCGAGGGGTGCTCAGACCTTGAATGAGGGCTGAGAATCGATTTGAAGAGAGACCCGGTCAATGCCTCATAGGGCGATCAGTGTTGTCTGAAATTTCGCAAAGAAGTGTGGGGGCGGCTGCCCCCACACATGAGCCGTTTACAAATGAACGGTCAGGCCAGCATCAGCTATTGGGCAACAACCGGCACGTAATGCTCTTGATATACCGCGTCTCGGCAATCGCCGGGTGCACCGGATGGTCCGGGCCCTGGCCGCCGCGCTCCAGCATCTGGATATTGCGGTCCAGGTGGCGTGCGCTGGTCAGCAGGATGTTTTGCAGGTCGTCTTCCGGCAGGTGCATGGAGCACGAAGCGCTGACCAGGATGCCGTCCTTGCTGAGCAGGCGCATGGCTTGCTCGTTGAGGCGGCGGTAAGCGCCTTCGCCGTTTTTCATGTCTTTTTTGCGTTTGATAAAGGCCGGTGGGTCGGCGACGATCACGTCGAAGCGCTCTTCGCTGGCTTTGAGCTCCTTGAGCGCTTCAAAGACGTCGCCTTCGATGCAGGTCATTTTCTCGGCAAAGCCGTTCAGCGCGGCATTGCGCTCCACGCCGTCGAGGGCGAAGGCCGAAGCGTCGACGCAGAACACTTCACTGGCGCCGAACGCCGCGGCTTGCACACCCCAGCCGCCGATGTAGCTGTACAGGTCCAGTACGCGTTTGCCTTTGGCATACGGCGCCAGACGGGCGCGGTTCATGCGGTGGTCGTAGAACCAACCGGTTTTCTGGCCCTGGATAACCGGGGCTTCGAACTTCACGCCGTTTTCTTCCAGCGCCACCCACTCCGGCACCAGGCCGAACACGGTTTCGACGTAACGGTTCAGACCTTCGGCGTCGCGTGCGGCGGAGTCGTTCTTGAACAGGATGCCGCTGGGCTTGAGCACTTGGGTCAGCGCGGCGATCACGTCGTCTTTATGGGCTTCCATGGTCGCCGAGGCGATCTGCACCACCAGAATGTCGCCGAATCGGTCGACCACCAGGCCCGGCAGCAGGTCGGAATCGCCATAGACCAGGCGGTAGAACGGCTTGTCGAACAGGCGATCACGCAGGGACAGGGCAACGTTCAGGCGGTGCACCAGCAGCGACTTGTCCAATGGCAACTTGATGTCGCGCGACAGCAGGCGGGCGCAGATCAGGTTGTTCGGGCTCATGGCCACGATGCCCAGGGTCTTGCCGCCGGCAGCTTCCAGGATGGCCTGGTCGCCTGCCTGGAAGCCGTGGAGTGGGGTGGCGGCCACGTCGATTTCGTTGCTGTAGACCCACAGGTGGCCGTTGCGCAAACGACGATCGGCGTTGGCTTTGAGACGCAGGCTTGGCAGGGACATGACGTCGCTCCGGAAAAAAGAGCGGGAGTATACCCTTTGCGCGCCGGTTCATGTGGGAGCTGGCTTGCCTGCGATACCGACGGCGCGGTGTATCTGACGTACGGCGGCGATGCTATCGCAGGCAAGCCAGCTCTCACATTGATCGGGTTTTTGAGGTGTCGGTCAGCTTTGCTTAGGGGTTAGAATCGCGGCCTAGCCCGGAGTGTGTACTTATGTCCCAAGAGCTTACCGCCGAACAGATTCAACAGGCCCTGCAAGGCATCAGCGTGCCGCCGCAGCCGCAGATCATGGTGGATTTGCAGATGGAGCAGTACATGCCCGATCCGGATCTGGACGTGATCGCGCGGCTGATCTCCCAGGACCCGGGCCTGTCCGGCGCGCTGCTGAAAATCGTCAACTCGGCGCATTACGGCCTGAGCAACAAGATCGCCTCGATCCAACGCGCGGTGAACCTGCTGGGCAGCCGTTCGGTGATCAACCTGATCAACGCTCTGTCTATCCGGGGCGAGATGAGCGATGAAACCATCGTCACCCTCAACCGTTTCTGGGACACCGCCCAGGATGTGGCCATGACCAGCCTGAGCGTGGCCAAACGCACCGGTTCTCAGGCGGTGGACGAAGCTTATGCTCTGGGGCTGTTCCACGATTGCGGCGTGCCGCTGATGCTCAAACGGTTCCCCAACTATATGCCGGTGCTCGAAGAGGCCTACGCCAACGCCGGGCCGGACTGCCGCGTGGTCGATACCGAGAACAACGCGTTCAATACCAACCATGCGGTGGTGGGTTACTACACCGCCAAGTCTTGGCGTTTGCCGGAACATGTGACCGACGCGATTGCCAACCACCACAACGCCCTGGCGGTTTTCAGCGATGAGTCCTCGCGCAATGCGCCGCTGAAGAACTTGTTGGCGATCCTGAAAATGGCCGAGCACATCTGCGCTTCCTATCGGGTGCTGGGCAACCAGTCGGTAGACCATGAGTGGAATGCCGTCGGCCACCTGGTGCTCGATTACGTGGGCCTGTCGGACTACGACTTCGAGAGCATGAAGTTGTCGATCCGCGAATTGGGCGCGAACTGATTTATTACCCAAGAGGCGTACATGCCCGAGTTACCTGAAGTCGAAACCACCCGACGCGGGATCGCCCCGCACCTGGAGGGGCAGCGCGTCAGCCGTGTGGTGGTGCGCGAGCGGCGCCTGCGTTGGCCGATTCCCGAAGACCTGGATGTGCGCCTGTCCGGGCAGCGCATCGTGCTGGTGGAACGGCGCGCCAAGTACCTGTTGATCAATGCCGAAGTGGGCACCCTGATCAGCCACTTGGGCATGTCCGGTAATTTGCGTCTGGTGGAAACCGGCATGCCGGCGGCCAAGCATGAGCATGTGGACATCGAACTCGAATCCGGCCTGGCCCTGCGCTACACCGACCCGCGGCGTTTCGGCGCGATGCTCTGGAGCCATGACCCGCACAACCACGAGCTGCTGCTGCGCCTGGGGCCGGAACCGTTGACCGACCTGTTCGACGGCGAGCGCCTGTTTCAACAATCTCGCGGCAAGTCCATGGCGGTCAAACCGTTCATCATGGACAACGCGGTGGTGGTGGGTGTGGGCAATATCTATGCGACGGAAGCGTTGTTTGCGGCGGGGATCGATCCGCGTCGCGCGGCCGGCGGCATTTCACGCGGGCGTTATTTAAAGCTCGCGATCGAGATCAAGCGCGTGCTGGCGGCGGCCATCGAGCGCGGCGGCACGACGTTGCGGGATTTCATTGGTGGCGACGGGCAGCCGGGGTACTTCCAGCAGGAACTGTTCGTCTACGGCCGAGGCGGCGAGGCGTGCAAGGTCTGTGGGACTGAGCTGCGCAATGTGGTGCTGGGGCAGCGGGCCAGTGTGTTTTGCCCCAGGTGCCAGAGCTGATTGCTGGGTGATGGCTGGTATCGCTATCGGGGGCAAGCCCACTCCCACAGTTTGTGAATACATTCAAAAAATGTGAGAGGGGGCTTGCCCCCGGTAAGGCCCTAACAGGCACTAAATAGGCTCAATTCTTAGCGGTAATCTTCCGGTACTTATCCATCAACTGCTCTTGCGTCTCCGGATGGGCTTCATCCAGCGGAATGCAATCGACCGGGCACACCTGCTGGCATTGAGGCTCGTCGTAATGGCCGACGCACTGGGTGCAGAGGTTGGGGTCAATCACGTAGATCTCTTCGCCTTGAGAGATTGCAGCGTTCGGACACTCGGGTTCGCAGACGTCGCAATTGATGCAATCGTCGGTGATGATCAGGGACATGGAAACTCCTGCCAGGGCCGTCAGCCAAGGCATCTGAAAACGAATGCGCGCAATTGTGCCGCATTGGCGCCCGCAGTGCGAGCAGGCGCCGATTGAGCGGTCTTACTTCTTGAAGCGCAGCGTCAGCGCATCGGCCACGGCCGGATGCACGAACTTGGTGATATCCCCGCCCAATGCCGCGATTTCTCGGACCAACGTCGAGGAAATAAACGAATAACGCTCCGACGGCGTGAGGAACAGGCTCTCGACATCCGGCGCCAGTTGGCGGTTCATGTTGGCCAGTTGGAATTCGTATTCGAAGTCCGACACCGCCCGCAGGCCACGCAGGAATACATTGGCGTTCTGCTCTTTGGCGAAGTGCGCCAACAACGTGGAGAAGCCGACGACTTCCACGTTAGGCAAATGCTTGGTGACCTCACGCGCCAGCTCCACGCGCTGTTCCAGGGGAAACAGCGGGTTTTTCTTGGGGCTGGCAGCGACCGCGATGATCACATGGTCGAACAAGCGAGAGGCGCGTTCGACCAGATCGCCATGGCCTTTGGTAATCGGGTCGAAGGTACCTGGGTACAACACTCGGTTCATCGCGTCGTCCTGGCGGAGTCCGTTGGGGAACCGGATGGTATCGCAGCCTTCCCGGTCGGCCAAGTCGACTTACGTAGATAAATGCCGTGAATCCTAGGTGTTTTCACGCCGTTTTCAGACGTTCGGCCAATGAAGTCGCCAGTTTCGCGGTCAATCCATACACCGACAATTGCGGGTTGGCTCCGATGCTGGTGGGGAACAATGAGCCATCGTGGATGGACAGATTGCGCAATTGGTGATGACGGCCAAGGCTGTCGGCCACGGCCATTTTGGGGTCTTCACCCATGGCGCAACCGCCCATCACATGAGCGCTGCCCAGGCAGGTGCGGTGCAGTTCCAGATTGAGACCCTCGATCAGCGTGCGGGCTTCGGCCAGGGTTTTCACATAGCGTGCATCGTGATGCAGCGGTTTGACGGACTTGGCGCCCGCCGCGAACTGGATCTCGGCCATGCTTTGGAAGGCCCGGCGTAGACCGTCCCAGGCGTAATCTGAGACCTGATAGTCGAGCACTGGCGTGCCGTCGCCGCGCAGTTCCACATTGCCGCCCGGGCTGTCAGGGTGGAAACCGTCGCGCAGCAACGCCAGCATCGCGTGGGTATTGGGCAACTGGCTCATATCCAGCGCATTCTGTGTGCCGTAGCCGCCCAGCAGAGTGCTGGCCAGCGCCGGATGCAGCGGTGGCGCTTCGAGTTTGTAGGACATTTTACCGGTAGTGCCGTCCTGCCATTGGAAATGGTCGGAGTAGATCGACTGCGGCGCGCCGTAGAACGGGTTGATCACCTCGTCGAACAGCGCCGCGGAGAAATTCACCAAGTGCAGAAAGGTCCGCTTGCCCAGCCGCGAATGTGGGTCCGGCGCGTCCGAACGCATTAGCAACGCCGGGCTGTTGATGCCGCCCCCGGCCAGTACATAGTGTTTGGCGTTGACCGTGATTTTGCGCCCTGTGGGTGCTACGCAGCGGGCGTCCATCGCCATGCATTCCAGGCTGCTGACGGTGTCGCCGCGGTATTTGAAATGCTCGGCCCGCGCCAGGTAGAGCAGCTCCCCGCCGTGTTCCAAGGTGGAGGGGATGGTGGTGACCAGCATCGATTGCTTGGCATTGACCGGGCAGCCCATGCCGCAATAACCCAAGTTAAAGCAGCCACGCACGTTGCGCGGGATCACATGCCAGCTGTAGCCGAGTTTTTCGCAGCCCTTGCGGATCACATCGTTGTTGGGGTTGGGCGGGACGGCCCACGGGGCGATGCCCAGGCGTTGCTCCATTTTTTCGAACCACGGCGCCATCTCGGCGCTGCTGTGGCCCTTGACCGCATATTCGCTGGCCCAGTGGGAAAGGGTCGCGTCCGGTGTACGAAAACTTGAGGTCCAGTTGATCAGTGTCGTACCGCCCACCGCGCGGCCCTGGAGGATGGTGATCGCCCCGTCCTTGCTCATGCGGCCAATGCCTTCCTGATACAGGCTGGTGTAGGCCTCGTCCTCAAGCAACTTGAAGTCGCTGCTGGTCTTGAGCGGGCCTTCTTCGATCAGCAGCACCTTGTAACCGGCCGCGCTGAGAATTTCAGCAGTGGTGCCGCCCCCAGCGCCGCTGCCGATGATCGCCACGTCGGCTTCCAGGGTCAGGTCTTGATCGAGGGCGCTGCCATTGTGGGTTTTCCAGCCACGGGCCAGGCCTTCGCGGAACAGATCGGGTACGGGCATCAGGGTCGTCTCTTGTTTTTATTGTGGGGGATGCGGATCAGATCTTCGGCGGCCCGGGGTAGCCGCAATGGGCCCAGGACACCGGCTGGAAGTACCAGGCCATGATCACCAGTTTGAGTAGCGAGCCCTGGCCCATGCGGAGCAGGTTCAGGTAACTGTTTTCCCAGCGCTGTAGAAAGTGGCGGATCTGTTCAACGCTGGCGTTTTCCCAACTGCCCCAAATTCCGGTGAGCGGGCCGCGAGTGAGGCCCATGCTCAGCACGTCGAACAATTGCTGGGTGAGCTTGAACATTTCCGGCGACAGGTGCTGCAGACTGAAGTCGAGTTTTTTCAGAGTGCCGTCGATGCCGCTGGCGACCGCCTGGGCGCTGGCCACGCCCTCCAGTAAGACAGGGATCACCGCGCGCAAAAACGGCAGATCGCTGTTGCGCAGCATGGCAAAGCCGCTGGCCGGAGTGCTGCTGGAGCAGCCAGTAAGGCTGGCGCCCAGCCCTGCTGTGGCCAGGAAGGCACTGGCGCACAGGCCGATTTTCAAGACGCCGCGCCGTGACAGCGCGGGGGAATCCGTGAGGCTAGGGTTCATTGTTGTTGTTATCCCGTAGGTGGCGGAATCAGCGGACGAACAGCTTCTGGATCAACTTCTGTATGGACTTGCCGTAGGGCGGGTAGATCAGCTTCGCCGCGTTCAGACGTTGCTTGATCAGCACCCCCTTGGCCTTGCTGAACGTCAGGAAACCTTCGTGACCGTGGTAGTGGCCCATGCCCGAGGGGCCGATGCCGCCGAACGGCATATCGTCCTGGGCGACGTGCAGCAGGGTGTCGTTCAGGCACACGCCGCCGGAATGGGTTTCGTGCAGCACGCGCTGTTGTTCGCCCTTGTTGTAGCCGAAGTAATACAGCGCCAGCGGGCGAGGCCGTTGGTTGATGTAGGCAAAGGCCTGATCGAGGCCGCGATACGGCACGATCGGCAGCACCGGGCCGAAGATTTCGTCCTGCATCACGGTCATGTCGTCGCTGACGTTAAGGAGCAGGCTGTGAGGCATGCGTCGCCCCTGGCCTTGGTCGTACAGCGGGATCAGGGTGGCGCCCTTGTCTGTGGCGTCTTTGACGTACGCGTTGAGCCTGGCCAGTTGTCGCTCATTGATAATTGCGGTGTAGTCCGGGTTGTCGGCCAGCGTGGGATAAAACCCGCGAACGGCGTTGCTGTAAGCCTCGACAAACCCCTCGACACGGTCTTCTGGCACCAGCACGTAATCCGGCGCTACGCAGGTCTGCCCGGCGTTCAGCGCTTTGCCGAAGGCGATGCGTTCGGCGGCGTCCTTGAGCGGTACCTCCGTGGAAACGATGGCGGGCGATTTGCCGCCCAGTTCCAGGGTCACCGGCGTGAGGTGTTCCGCCGCCGCGCGCATTACATGCTTGCCGATACTGGTGGCGCCGGTGAAGAGCAAGTGATCGAAGCGCAGCCGGGAAAACGCGATCCCCATATCGGCCTCGCCGAGCACCACGCACACCAGGTCTTCGGGGAAAATTCTCGCCAGCAACTTCTTGAGCAGTTGCCCGGTGGCCGGCGTGGATTCACTGAGCTTGAGCATGACCCGGTTACCGGCCGCCAACGCGCCGACCAACGGGCCGATGGCCAGGTACAGCGGGTAGTTCCACGGCACGATGACGCCAACGACCCCCAGCGGCTGATAGATGACTTTGGCTGACGCCGGTTGGAAGGCAATGCCTACGGCGCGTCGGGATGGTTTCATCCAACGCTTGAGGTGTTTGCTGGCGTAGTGAATGCCATGCAGGCTGGGCATCAGTTCGGCGAAGAGGGTTTCGTCGGCACTGCGGTGGCTGAAGTCCTGGCTGATCGCATCGATCAACGCCTGGCGTTCATTGCTGAGCAGATCCCGCAGGGCTTTGAGCCATTGTTGACGCTGCGCAGCCGGCGGCATGGGGTTGGCAGCGTAGGCACGCTGCTGTGCGTCGAACAGACCCTGGAGTTGATCCAGTGCCTGAGAATCTTGCAGGTAGGCAACGTTGGCAGACATGGCGCAGTACCGATTGTTATTGGTCTGCGTGGATTTTTAGAGTCATTACTCTAAATTGTCAAATAACATTGCAGCAACATGATGGATTTATCCAGGCCGGGATAGCCCGTAAGATGCTCCATCCCGTGTATAGAAGCTGATCCCCTATGGCACCACGAGTAAAGACCAGCGAGCGTATTGTGCAAACCAGCCTGGAGCTTTTTAACCAGCAGGGCGAGCGCAGTATCAGCACCAACCATATCGCCGCCCATATGGAAATTTCGCCGGGCAACCTGTACTACCACTTCCCCAACAAGCAGGCGATCATCGCCGTGCTGTTTCGCGAGTACGAAGCGCTGGTGGACAGTTTCCTGCGTCCGCCCCAAGGGCGTGCGATGCAGGTGGAGGATAAGCGTTTCTACCTGCAAGCCGTATTGGCCGGCATGTGGCGCTACCGTTTCCTGCACCGCGACCTTGAGCACCTGCTGGAAAGCGACCCGGAATTGGCCACTGGCTATCGGCGTTTTTCCCAGCGTTGCCTGATCCAGGGCGGCGCTATCTACCAGGGGTTTGTCGATGCCGGCATTCTCAATATGGACCCGGTGCAAACCGAAGCCCTGACCCTGAATGCCTGGATTATCCTCACGTCCTGGGTGCGTTTTCTGTGCACCACCAATGAGAATTCTGCCCACCTGAGTGCCGAAGCGATCAAGCGCGGGGTGTATCAGGTACTGGTGCTGGAGGCCGGCTTCGTCACGCCCCAGGCGAAAGATGCGGTGGACGCATTGTTCAAAGAATTTTACGTGCCGTTGAATCAGGCACTGGAAGAAGTGAAGTAGGCCCTTTCTCGAATCTGTTTACAGGAGTCCGCCATGCCGCTTGCCCAACTGATCAGCCCCCAGCAATTGGCCGAGCGCCGCAAGGCCGGAGGCCTGGTAATCCTGGATTGCCGTTTCGCCCTGGAAGACCCGGAATACGGGCGTTGCAGCTATGCCGAAGGCCATATCGAGGGCGCGCAATATGCCGATCTTGAGCGCCACCTCAGCGGTCCGGTGGTAAAAGGCGTGACCGGCCGCCACCCTTTACCGGCGGCGGACACCTTCGCCGAGCAACTGCGGGCCTGGGGCATCAGTGCCGACACCGATATCGTGCTGTACGACGACGGCCCCGGCGCTTATGCCGCGCGGGCATGGTGGCTGCTGGCCTGGCTGGGCAAGCGCGACGGCGTGTCCATTCTGGATGGCGGCCTCAAGGCTTGGCACAGGGCTGGGTTCCCATTGAGCCTTGACGTGCCGCTAACCGAGCCGGGGAGCTTTGTCGGCCAGCCGGACAATCATCTGCTGCTGGACGCCGAACACCTGCAAAAACGCCTGGGCCAGCCGGGCATGACCTTGATCGATGCCCGCGCCCCCGCGCGTTTTCGCGGCGAAGTCGAACCCATCGACCCAATTGCCGGGCATATTCCCGGTGCGCAGTGCGCGGCATTCAATGAAAACCTCGGCAGCGACGGGCGCTTTCTGCCGGCCGAACAACTCAAGCAACGCTTCGCTGCGCAGTTGCAGGGGCGCTCGCCGGAAGAACTGGTGGCCTATTGCGGTTCGGGAGTGACGGCGTGCCACAACCTGTTCGCCCTGAGCCTGGCAGGTTATCCACTGGGTAAGTTGTATGCGGGGTCGTGGAGCGAGTGGATCACCGATTCGAAGCGGGCGATTGCTACGGGCGATTGATCGCCCACTCGTTTAGCCGTGCTGGGCCAATAGCCATTGGGGGATTCGACGCTCCAGGTAGTAGCCGGGGCGTTTCAGTGAGCCATCGACAAAGCCCACATGGCCACCCTTGGTCGTTAGCTCAAACTCGGTGCAATCCGATAGCTCGCTGGCCTCAGGCAAGCTATGGGCAAACACGAACGGGTCATCGGCGGCCTGGATAATCAGGGTTGGGGTGCGGATGCCGCCCAGATAGTAACGGCTCGACGCGCGGCGGTAATAATCCTCGGCACTCAGAAAGCCGTGCAGCGGCGCGGTGACCCGGCCGTCAAAGTCCCAAAACGTATGCATCTTCTCCAGCGAGCCGAGGGCCTCCAGGGTTTTCAATCCCTCGACCTGGCCATCCTGTAGGAAGCGGCGTTGCTTGACGCGGATATACGCCAGCATCTCGCGCATGAAGTGTTTCTGATACACCCGCGAAAACCCCAGCCCGATGCGATCGGCGCACTGATCCAGGCGAAACGGCACCGACACCGCCGCTGCGCCTTGCAGGCCGGACATTTCCCCTGTTTCCCCTAAATGCTTGAGCAACACGTTGCCACCCAGGGAGTAACCCACCGCGTACAAGGGCGCCAACGGTCGCTTGGCGCGCAGGTGCGTAATGGTCGCCGCGAGGTCTTCGCTGGCGCCGGAGTGATAGCTGCGCGCCAATAGGTTCGGCTCGCCGGAGCAGCCCCGCCAGTTCAGCGCGACACTGGCCCAGCCCTGACCGGCGAGGACTTTCTGCAAGCCCGCGACATAGGGGGAGTTGGATGAGCCGGTCAGCCCATGCAGCACCAGCACCAGCGGCACGTGTGCGTCGTGAGGGCCATGCCAGTCAAGGTCGAGAAAGTCGCCATCGTCCAGCCACAGGCGCTCGCGTTGGCGCTCAATATGTGTTGTGGGGCGCAATAGCGGCCCCCACAGTGTTTGCAGGTGGGGGTTGCCGAGGCCGAAGGCGGGGGTGAACAGGTGGGAGGTCGGTGTCATGAAACTCTCAGTCTGTGGCGAGCCTGCCCGCCACAAGAATCCGCGTGCTGAAAAGCATTAAGCGCCGCTTTCGACCAACCGATGCCACAACGCGTAAAACACCCGCCCGGATTTTTGCTCCCGATGCAGGCGCCATGCGCCAGGCAGGCCCAGGGTAGAGGGTGCGGTTTCGCTTTCAGTGTAGATCCACGCATCGGCTGCCAGCCATTGGCGTTCTTCCAGCAGCGCACACACCGTGGGCAACAGGTTCTGGTTGAACGGTGGGTCGAGGAATACCACGTCGTATTCACTGGCGGGCTGGGTTTCCAGATAGCGCAGGGCGTCGGCGGTTTGCACCTGACCATTGGTGCAGCGCAAGGTGCCCAGATGCTCCTTGAGGCTGGACACCGCGACATTGCTGGCGTCCAGCGCCTGGGCCTGGGCGGCGCCACGGGACAACGCTTCCAGGAACAACGCGCCGCTGCCGGCAAACGGGTCCAGCACCTTGGCCCCGCCGATGTACGGCGCGAGCCAGTTGAACAGGGTTTCGCGCACGCGATCCGGTGTTGGGCGCAGGCCCACCACGTCGGGGAAGCTCAGCTTGCGGCTGCCCCACTCACCGCCAATGATGCGCAGTTGGCCCACACCGTTATGTACGTTGTGGACAGGTTTTTTCGGGCGAGATGAACTGGCCATTAATGCTCCGGGACCCCGAGCGGCTGCTCGGCGGGTTTATCAGTAGGGGGCGGTAGTGGCTTCTGCGCAATGGTCGGGCCGGCGGTCACGATGATCATCTTGTCGGCGCTCAAGTGTTTGTTCAGCGCAGCCTTGACCTGCTCTACGGTCAAAGCCTGGGATTGTTTCATGAAATCTTCCAGATAGCTCAGCGGCAGGTTGTAGAAACCCATCGCCCCCAACTGGCCGACGATATCGGCGTTGCTCGCGGTCGAGAGCGGGAAGCTGCCGGCCAGCTCGCGCTTGGCGTCATCCAGCTCCTTCTGGGTCGGGCCGGTCTTGAGGTAATCGGCCAGCACTTGCTCCACCAGGCGCAGGGTGCCGCCGCTCATTTCGGCGCGGGTCTGCAGGTTGATCATGAATGGGCCACGCACCTGCATCGGCGAGAAACCGGAGTACACGCCATAGGTCAGGCCGCGCTTCTCGCGTACTTCGCTCATCAAGCGTGTGCCGAAACCGCCGCCACCGAGGATCTGGTTGCCCAGGGACAAGGCTGCGTAGTCCGGGTCGGCGCGGTCGATGCCCAGTTGGGCGAACAGCAGGTGAGTCTGCTTGGAAGGGAACTCGATATGGCTCAGGCCGGCCTTGGGCTCGTCGGGCTGGGCGATTTTCGGCAGGGCAGGGCCCTTGGGCAGCGAGGCGGACACCTTGGCGGTCATGGCTTCGGCTTCGGCGCGGGACAAGTCGCCCACTACCGCAATCACCGCATTACCGGCGGCATAAGCTTTGGCGTGAAAGGCCTGCAACTGCGCCAGGGTGATGTTCGGCACGCTTTCTGGCGTGCCTTCACTGGCATGGGCATACGGATGATTGCCATATAGGCGCTTGAACAACTCAAGGCTCGCCAGTTTGGCGGGGTTCTGCTTCTGATACTCGAAGCCGGCGAGGATCTGGTTCTTGATGCGCGCCAGGGAATCGGCCGGGAAAGTCGGTTGGCCGATCACCTGGTCGAATAGCGCCAGGGCTGCATCGCGCTTGGCACTGTCGCTGAGGCTGCGCAGGGACACCAGCGCCATGTCGCGGTAGGCGCCATTGCCGAAGTCGGCACCCAGGCCTTCAAAACCACTGGCGATCTGGCTGACATCCTTGCCCGGCACGCCTTCGTTAAGCATGGCGTTGGTCATCAACGCCAGACCTGGCACGTCGCCGTCCTGGCTGCTGCCGGCGGCGAACAGGATGCGCATGTCGAACATGGGCAGTTCATGGGCTTCGACGAACAGCACTTTGGCGCCTTCGGCGGTGGTCCAGGTTTGCACATCCAGCTTGCGGTTGGTCGGCGCCTTGCCGTCCAGTTCTGCCAGGGATTGCAGCTTGTTGGCCGATTGCGCTTGATCCAGCGCCTGACTGGCCACCGACTCGCTGGGCCGCAGGAAGTACACGGCGCTCGCGGCGATCAAGGTAACGGCGATCAAGCCGGGCAGAATCAGACGGCTGCTTTTGCGATCACTCATGAGCGGTCTCCTCGGGCAGAACATGGGCGACGCTCAAACGTTCGCGGGTGAAGTAGGTGCGGGCGGCTTTCTGGATGTCTTGCGGGGTCACGCTTTGCAGGTCGGCGAGTTCGCTGTCCATGAGTTTCCATGACAGCCCCACCGTCTCCAGGGAGCCGATGGCCGTGGCCTGGCTGGTGATGGAGTCCCGCTGATAGACCAGGCCGGCGATGACCTGGGCACGGATGCGTTCCAGTTCTTCAGCGGTCGGCGGTTTGGCTTTCAATTCGTCCAGCAGGCGCCACAGGCCGGCCTCGGCCTGGGCGATGGTCTTTTTCTTCTGCTGGTTCGGCGTGGCCGAGAGGGTGAATAGGGTGTCGCCACGGGTATAAGCGTCGTAATTGGTAGAGGCGGCGGATACCAGCTCTTCACCACGTTCCAATTGCTCGGAAATACGCGCGCTATAGCCGCCATCCAGCAGAGCCGAGATCAGGCGCAGGGCCTGCACCGAGCGTTTGTCCTCGGCAGTGGCGAGGCCGGGTACGTTGAAGCCGAGGATTACGCTTGGCAGTTGGGTCTGCACGCGCATTGTCAGCAGGCGCTCGCCGGGTTCGGCCAGCTCCATGGGGATCTTGGCCGGTGGCACGTCACGTTTGGGGATCGGGCCGAAGTAGCGCTGGGCCAGGTTCTTCACCTCGTCCGGGGTCACGTCGCCGACCACCACGAGGGTGGCGTTGTTGGGCACATACCAGGATTGGTACCAGTGGCGCAGCTCCTCGACCTTCATGCGTTCCAGGTCCGCCATCCAGCCGATGGTCGGCGTGTGATAGCCGCTGGCCGGGAAAGCCATCGCCTTGAAGCGTTCGAAGGCTTTTGACATCGGGTTGTCGTCGGTACGCAGACGGCGCTCTTCCTTGATGACCTCGATCTCGCGGCTGAACTCATCGGCCGGCAAGCGCAGGCTGGCCATGCGGTCCGCTTCCAACTCGAAGGCAACGCCCAGGCGGTCGCGGGCCAGTACTTGGTAGTAGGCGGTGTAGTCGTCGCTGGTGAACGCATTTTCTTCGGCGCCGAGGTCGCGCAGGATCAGCGAGGCTTCGCCCGGGCCGACCTTGGCGCTGCCCTTGAACATCATGTGCTCCAGAGCGTGGGACAAACCGGTCTGGCCCGGGGTTTCATAGCTTGAGCCGACCTTGTACCAAACCTGGGAAACCACCACAGGCGCGCGATGGTCTTCGCGTACGACCACCTTGAGGCCGTTATCGAGGGTGAATTCATGGGTCGGTTGTGGATCGGCAGCCAAGGCTGAAAGAGGCAGACAAACTGTGCTGAACAGCAGGCCTGCGGCGCGGCGGGCGAGAGCATTCATTCGTTTTTTAACCTGTTGGGCGGCCCGCTTGGTCTTAGCGTCGGCGGGCGAGGAGGTGCTAGGATACTGATCCGATTTAACGACGGCCACGGCTATCAGGCTCGGGGTGCTTACGTCGCCTCGTATGCAGCCGTAGGAATCATGGAATAAACAGTGGTTTTCCCTGACGTTATTCTATTTTTCGCCGATTTTGTGTCGCTAAAGCCCTGTATTGAATCGTTTTTCTGAGGCTTTATTTGGCCTTACAAAATGTTGCGCATGAACAAGCGGGCGTTAAAGCAGTCTGTTCTGCATCGAATTTTATTTACCGAGGCGCCCTGGCGCGTCGCTACTTTGAGATAGCCGTCCTCCATGTTTGGTTCCAACGACGACAAGAAGACCCCAGCTGCGGCTGGCGAGAAAAAAGGCCTGTTCGGATGGCTGCGCAAAAAGCCGCAGGAAACCGTCGTCGAACAGCCCCAGGTTCAACCTGAGCCTATTCCCGAGCCTCTGATAGAAGCCGCACCGGTTGCCGAGGCGCCGGCGCCCGTGGTGTTGCCTCTGGCCGAGCCGGTATTGCAGCCGGTGGTCGAAGCGGCGCCAGAGCCAGAGCACAAGCCGTGGCCGGAACTGCCGGTGGCCGAGGAGCCAGTTGCGCTGGTCGACGATGTGCAGACTGAGCATGTGGTGCCGCCGATTCCGCCGGTGATCGAGCCCGAGCTGCAACCTGCGGTCGTCGAGCCGACGCCTGCTGCGGTGCCAGTGCAGGAGGTCGCGCCTGCGGTCATCGCCCCGGCGCCCGCCGAAACCAGCAAGACCGGTTTCTTTGCCCGCCTCAAGCAGGGCCTCAGCAAGACCAGCGCCAGTATCGGCGAAGGCATGGCTAGCCTGTTCCTGGGCCGAAAGACCATCGATGACGAATTGCTCGAAGACATTGAAACCCGTCTGCTGACCGCTGACGTCGGCGTCGAAGCCACTGCGGTGATCATCCAGAGCCTGACCCAGAAGGTCGCGCGCAAACAGTTGACCGATGCCGACGCGCTCTACAAGTCTCTGCAGGCCGAACTGGCCGCGATGCTCAAACCGGTCGAAGCGCCGCTGGTGATCACGCCGAACAAACCATTTGTGATTCTGGTGGTAGGCGTCAACGGCGCCGGTAAAACCACCACCATTGGCAAGTTGGCCAAGAAGCTGCAGTCGGAAGGCAAAAAAGTCATGCTCGCCGCCGGCGACACCTTCCGCGCCGCTGCCATGGAGCAACTGCAAGTCTGGGGTGAGCGCAATAAGATCCCGGTCATCGCCCAGCACACCGGCGCCGATTCTGCGTCGGTAATCTTCGATGCTGTGCAGGCCGCCAAGGCCCGCAACATTGATGTGCTGATTGCAGATACCGCCGGTCGCCTGCACACCAAAGACAACTTGATGGAAGAGCTGAAAAAAGTGCGTCGCGTGATCGGCAAGCTCGATGCCGACGCGCCCCATGAAGTGCTGCTGGTGCTGGACGCCGGCACGGGCCAGAACGCTATCAGTCAGGCCAAGCAGTTCAACCAGACGGTGCAGTTGACCGGCTTGGCCTTGACCAAGCTCGACGGCACGGCCAAGGGCGGCGTGATCTTCGCCCTGGCCAAACAGTTCGGGTTGCCGATTCGCTATATCGGTGTCGGTGAGGGTATCGACGACTTGCGCACCTTTGAAGCCGAACCCTTTGTCCAGGCACTGTTTGCCGAGCGGGAGCGTTCATGATTCGATTCGAACAGGTCGGTAAACGCTATGCCAACGGGCATGTCGGCTTGCATGAGCTGAGCTTTCGAGTGCGTCGCGGCGAATTCTTGTTTGTGACCGGCCATTCGGGCGCGGGCAAAAGCACCCTGCTGCGCCTGCTGCTGGCCATGGAACGCCCGACCACCGGCAAGCTGCTGTTGGCGGGCCAGGATCTGGCCACCATCAGCAATGCGCAGATTCCTTTCCTGCGCCGCCAGATCGGCGTGGTGTTCCAGAATCACCAGTTGCTGTTTGATCGCACGGTGTTCAATAACGTCGCGTTGCCGTTGCAGATTCTCGGGTTGTCCAAGGCCGAGATCATCAAGCGCGTGGATTCGGCCCTGGAGCGCGTAGCGCTGTCGGACAAGACCGACCTTTACCCCGGCGACCTGTCCACCGGCCAGCAACAGCGCGTCGGTATCGCCCGCGCCATCGTCCACCGTCCGGCCTTGCTGCTGGCGGACGAACCCACCGGTAACCTCGATCCGCGCCTGGCCGCCGAGATCATGGGGGTGTTTGAAGATATCAACCGACTGGGCACCAGCGTGCTGATCGCCAGTCACGACCTGGCGCTGATCGCGCGCATGCGCCATCGCATGCTGACCTTGCAGCGCGGTCGTTTGATCGGTGACGGGGAGGCTGGCGTATGAGTGCAACACGCAGTCCCAAGGTTTCCGAGCGCGTGGCCCCCAAGCCCGCCGATCCGCAACCGAAGAAGAAAAAACACGACGATGACGACGGGCCGGACTTCGGCACCCTGTTGCGCGCGTGGATCGAAAGCCATCGTGCCAGCTTGCTGGACAGCCTGCGTCGCCTGGGCAAGCAGCCGATCGGCAGCTTTTTCACCTGCCTGGTGATGGCCGTGGCCCTGAGCCTGCCGATGGGTTTGTCGCTGTTGCTCAATAATGTGGAGCGTCTGGGTGGTTCCTGGCAGCGCGCGGCGCAGATTTCGCTGTATCTGAATCTGGACGCCAGCGCCAAGGAGGGCGAAGCGCTGCGCGATGACATCAAGAACATGCCGGGCGTGGCGGATGCCGAGTACGTCAGCCGTGATCAGGCGCTTGAGGAGTTCCAGCAACAGTCCGGCCTGGGCGAGGCGCTCAAGGAGCTGCCGCAGAACCCGCTGCCGGGCGTGGTGCTGGTGACGCCGAACGAGGTCGACAAGACCGCCCTTGAAGCCCTGCGACAAAAACTCGCAGAGCTGCCCAAGGTGCAACAAGCGCAACTTGATCTAGTCTGGGTAGAGCGCCTGGCCGCGATTCTCAAGCTGGGTGACCGGTTTGTGTTCGGTTTGACGGTGTTGTTGGTGTCTGCATTACTTTTGGTGATAGGTAATACCATTCGTCTTCATATTGAAAACCGTCGCACCGAGATAGAAGTGATTAAACTGGTCGGCGGCACGGACAGCTATGTGCGTCGGCCTTTTCTGTACATGGGCGCGCTTTATGGCTTCGGTGCGGGGATTTTGTCCTGGGGTGTGCTGGCGTTCGGGCTGAACTGGCTGAACGATGCGGTGGTCGGGCTGGCCGGGCTGTACGGCAGCGATTTCGCCCTGGCGGGCGTGCCGGTTGCCGATGGTCTGTCACTCTTGCTCGGCGCGGTATTGTTGGGGTATATCGGTGCGTGGATTGCGGTCGCACGGCATTTACGCGAGCTGGCACCGAAGTAGTTAATGTCAGATTAATGTGGTTTCGTTTGTATTGACCGTATCAGTGGTTTAGGGAACTTGTCCTACGGTTCCCGGTCAATTTTCGCAGTGCTGAACTGCACGAGTTATGTGAGTCGGAGGTTTTTTCGTATGACCACTTCTTTGCAACCTGCTTATGCCTTGGTCCCAGGTGCGAACCTGGAAGCCTATGTGCACACGGTCAACAGCATTCCATTGCTGACGCCTGAGCAGGAGCGTGAACTGGCCGAGAGTCTCTACTATGAGCAGGATTTGGGGGCGGCTCGGCAGATGGTGCTCGCCCACCTGCGTTTTGTCGTACATATCGCCCGTAGCTATAGCGGCTACGGTCTGGCCCAGGCTGACCTGATCCAGGAAGGTAACGTCGGCCTGATGAAGGCGGTCAAGCGCTTCAACCCTGAAATGGGCGTGCGCCTGGTGTCGTTTGCCGTGCACTGGATCAAGGCGGAAATTCACGAGTTCATCCTGCGCAACTGGCGCATCGTGAAAGTCGCCACCACCAAGGCTCAGCGCAAGCTGTTCTTCAACCTGCGCAGCCAGAAAAAACGCCTGGCGTGGCTGAACAACGAGGAAGTCCACCGCGTGGCCGAAAGCCTCGGCGTGGAGCCCCGTGAAGTGCGCGAGATGGAAAGCCGTCTGACTGGCCATGACATGGCCTTTGACCCGGCCGCCGAAGCGGACGACGACAGCGCTTTCCAATCGCCGGCCAATTACTTGGAAGACCACCGGTACGACCCGGCGCGTCAGCTGGAAGATGCGGACTGGAGCGACAACTCCAATCACAACCTCCACGAAGCGCTGGAAGTGCTGGACGAGCGCAGCCGTGACATTCTTTACCAGCGCTGGTTGGCGGAAGAAAAAGCCACGCTGCACGACTTGGCGCAGAAGTACAACGTGTCGGCTGAGCGGATTCGCCAGCTTGAAAAAAGCGCGATGAACAAGCTGAAATTGTCCATCGCCGCTTAACAATGTGGGAGGGGCTTGCCCCCCGATTGCGGTGGATCAGTCACACAGAAGTTGACTGGCACTCCGTCATCGAGGGCAAGCCCCCTCCTGCATTTGTTCTGTGTTGAGTCAGTCGGACCAGGGGGCTTTTCGCGCGTTGTTCAGTTCCGCCAGATAACCATCCCCGCCCAGCTGGCTCATCTGTTGTCGAATCCACGCCGCGCGCCGCGCCACGTACGCTGTTGGGTGACTGGCACTCCACACGCGAGGGTTAGGCAGAACGGCCGCCAGATAGCTGGCCTGCTGACGGGTAAGCCCTTTGGCACTCACTCCAAAGTGATGCCGCGCCGCCGCTTCCGCGCCAAACACCCCGTCGTCCCATTCCACGCTGTTGAGGTATACCTCAAGAATCCGTTGCTTGGGCCACAGCACCTCGATCAGTCCGGTAAACCACGCTTCCAGGCCTTTGCGCAGGTAACTGCGGCCGGACCAGAGGAACAAATTCTTCGACACCTGCTGGCTCAATGTGCTGGCGCCGCGTATCGAGCCGCCGCGCTCGTTGTGAGCTAATGCCGCTTGGATCGCGCCGAAATCAAAGCCCCAGTGCTGTGGGAAACGTTGATCTTCGCCGGCTATCACCGCCACCTTGAGCTCGTCGGAGATCTCATTCCATGGCACCCAGGTGCGCTGCAGGTCGATGGGCTCGTCGTCGACCCAAGACTCGATCTTGCGCTCCACCATCAGCGCAGTGAACGGCGGTGGGACGACACGGAACAGCAGCACCAGCAACACACTGCCAATGGCAAACCATTTCACGACTTTGAGTAAGCGACTGAAGAGGACACGCAGCATAGAGATGGCTTGGCCGAACCCGTTGAGCGGGCCATTATACAGACCCTGCCCGATGAGTCTGACTGGAGTTCCCATGCTGCGTAGTTTTCTGATGTTGGCTGCCTTTTTTGGCTTCACGGGCGTTGCTCTTGGCGCCTTCGCCGCCCATGGCCTGAAAAACCGCCTGAGCGCCGATTATCTGGCGATCTTCCACACCGGCGTAACCTACCAGTTGGTGCATACCCTGGCACTGTTCGGCGTTGCTTTGCTGGCCGCTCACATTCCCGGTCGGCTGGTGACCTGGGCGGGCGTGTCGTTTGTCGTCGGCATCCTGCTGTTCTCCGGCAGCCTGTATGTGCTGACCATGACCGGTATCAGCAAGCTCGGCATCATCACCCCCTTCGGTGGCCTGGCCTTTCTGCTTGGCTGGTTCTTTCTGGGCCTGGCTGCCTGGCGCATGCAACTGACCGCTTGACGCTTGGAGCTGACCTTTGGCGGCCAATCGAGCTAGAATGCGGGCCCCTTAAAACGATGGCGGCCCGTGGCATGCGCATTCAGTTGAACGGCGAATCCTTTGAACTGCCCGACGGTGAAACCGTCGCGGCCCTGCTGACCCGCCTGGACTTGACCGGGCGTCGCGTCGCAGTGGAACTCAACCAGGACATCGTCCCGCGTAGCCAGCACGAGGGCACCACGTTGAGCGACGGCGACCAGGTCGAAGTGGTCCACGCCATCGGCGGCGGCTAGTCGCCCCCTTGGCGCGATGGCGCCGCCCGGATTCTGCAGAACCTCACCCCATTACGAGGATTTCCCATGAGCATCGTTCGTAACGACAAGCCCTTCGTCCTGGCCGGCCGTACCTACCAGTCCCGTCTGCTGGTCGGCACCGGCAAGTACCGCGACATGGAAGAAACACGCCTGGCCATCGAAGCCTCCGGTGCCGAAATCGTGACCTTCGCCGTACGCCGCACCAACCTCGGCCAGATCGAGGGCGAGCCGAACCTGCTCGAAATGCTGTCGCCGGACCGCTACACCTTCTTGCCGAACACCGCCGGTTGCTACGACGCCGTCGAAGCCGTGCGCACCTGTCGCTTGGCCCGTGAGCTGCTCGACGGTCATAACCTGGTCAAGCTGGAAGTGCTGGCCGACCAGAAAACCCTGTTCCCCAACGTGATCGAAACCCTCAAGGCCGCCGAAACCCTGGTCAAGGAAGGTTTCGACGTGATGGTCTACACCAGCGATGACCCAATCATCGCGCGCCAATTGGCCGAGATCGGCTGTATCGCGGTGATGCCGCTGGCCGGCCTGATCGGTTCAGGCCTGGGAATCTGCAATCCCTACAACCTGCAGATCATCCTCGAAGAAGCCACGATCCCGGTATTGGTGGATGCGGGCGTTGGCACCGCCTCCGACGCGACCATTGCCATGGAATTGGGCTGCGACGCGGTACTGATGAACTCGGCCATCGCCCATGCCCAGCAACCGATCATGATGGCCGAAGCCATGAACCACGCCATCGTCGCGGGCCGCCTGGCCTACCTCGCCGGGCGCATGCCGAAAAAACTCTATGCCAGCGCCTCTTCGCCGCTGGATGGTCTGATCAAGTAAGAGCCATTGATGACTGAATCACACGAAACGCCGAACACACCCGAAGCCGACGACGCGTCCAAGCACCGCCGCATCAAGAGTTTTGTGATGCGCGCCGGTCGCATGACCGAAGGCCAGCAAAAGGGCCTGGAGCAAGGTGCGCCGCTGTTCGTGCTGCCGCTTGCCGACGCGCCGGTGGACTATGACCAGGTGTTCGGCCGTTCGGCCCCGCGTTCCCTGGAGATCGGCTTCGGCATGGGCCATTCCTTGCTGGAAATGGCCGCCGCTGCGCCGGACCAGGATTTCATCGGGGTGGAAGTGCACCGTCCGGGTGTCGGCGCGCTGCTCAACGGCGTGCTAACCCAGGGCCTGACCAATCTTCGGGTGTACGACTGCGACGCGATCGAGGTGCTTAACCGCTGCATCGCCGACAATAGCCTCGACCGCTTGATGCTGTTCTTCCCCGATCCATGGCACAAAGCCCGTCACCACAAGCGCCGCATCGTGCAGGCTTCCTTCGCGGAGCTGGTACGCAGCAAGCTGAAAGTGGGCGGCATCCTGCACATGGCCACCGACTGGGAGCCCTACGCGGAGTACATGCTGGAAGTGATGAACGTCGCCCCCGGCTACCGCAACCTGGCCGAAGACGGCAAATGCGTACCGCGCCCGGCCGAACGCCCTATTACCAAGTTCGAACGCCGTGGCGAGCGGTTGGGGCATGGAGTGTGGGATTTGAAGTTCGAGAAGTTGGCGTAACGCGCCACTGACTTGAAAGGCAACTCAATGTGGGAGGGGACAAGCCCCCTCCCACATTTTTTTGTGTTGGATTTGAGATCAGCGGCGATCCGCGACGACCCCAATCAACACCAGCACCACCACCAGCACCGGCGCCAGGCTGTAGTTGTTGAACTGGCTCAACCCGCGCACGATCCACGGTGTGGCGTAGATCAGCGCGGCGCCGCTGCCGATCATGCAGACCAGCGCCATCAAGGGCACGCGCAATGCGCCGGCGATGCTGCCCAGGCGGGCTTCGACCCAGCCTTTGATGTCGGCGCCGAACAGCACCAGCAAGCAGCCGACCAGTGCCAGGGAGATTTCCGACAGGTTGCTGCGGCTCCAGCGGGATACGGTGGCGAGCAGGTCGAGTACCAAATCCATTCGAATTCCTTAGAGCGTCAGCTCAAAAACTTCTGCAACAGGTCATTGAGAAAGAGTTGCCCGCGGTCGGTCGCCGCCAGGCGTGACGGTTCGACCTGCATTAAGCCGCTTTGTTCTGCGTCGCGGCGCCCTTCGTCGAGGCTGGCCAGGTCCAGGCCTGTGCGCTCTGTGTAGAGCCTTGCGTCGACACCATCAGTGAGGCGCAGGGCGTTCATCAGGAACTCGAATGGCAGTTCTTCGTTGGTCAGCTCCTTCGCGCCGGCCTGGAAGCTTTTGGCCGGGTTGAGGTAGTCCTTCGGTGCGCGGGTTTTCCAGGTGCGCACGATGCGCCCATCCGGATGGCTGAGCTTGCCGTGGGCCCCGGCGCCGATGCCGATAAAGTCGCCAAAGCTCCAGTAGTTGAGGTTATGCCGCGCCGGGCGCCCCGGTTGGGCATAGGCCGACACTTCATATTGCGCGTAACCGTGTTCAGCCAGCAGGGCTTGGCCGGCTTCCTGGATATCCCACAACGTGTCATCTTCCGGCAGCGCCGGCGGCTGGTTCCAGAACACCGTGTTGGGTTCCAGGGTCAGTTGGTACCACGACAAGTGCGTCGGTTTGAGCGCGATGGCCTGGCGCAGGTCGCTCAGGGCGTCATCCAGGGACTGATCGGGCAAGCCGTGCATCAGGTCCAGGTTGAAGTTATCGAAACCGGCCTGCCGCGCCATGCCGGCAGCGCGGATGGCCTCGTCGCCGTTGTGGATGCGGCCCAGGGCTTCGAGTTTGTCCTGCTGGAAACTCTGAATGCCGATGGACAAGCGGTTGATCCCCAGCTTGCGATAGGCCACGAATTTCTCTTGCTCGAAGGTGCCGGGGTTGGCCTCCAGGGTGATTTCGATATCGTCGGCGAACGGGATCCGCGCTTGCACGCCCTCCAGCAGACGGCCCAGTGCCGTCGCGCTGAACAGGCTCGGAGTGCCGCCGCCGAAAAAGATCGAGCTCAATTCCCGGCCATACACCGCGTGCAGATCCTGGTCGAGATCGGCCAACAGGGCGTCCACATACGCCTCTTCCGGCAACGCCGGGCCGGCGGTGTGGGAGTTGAAGTCGCAATAGGGGCACTTGCGCACGCACCACGGGATATGGATGTACAGCGCCAAGGGCGGCAGCACCGGCAAGGCCGCCCGAGGAGTTTGCGCGCCGCCGTGGATCAGCGGCTGCGCGGAGGTATTCTGGGTCATTTCAGGCCCAGGCGCTGGCGCAGCAACGCCATGGCACGGGCGCGATGGCTGATCTGGTTTTTGTCGGCCGGGCTCAGTTCGGCGCTGGAAACATTGCGCTCCGGCACCCAGAACAGCGGGTCATAGCCAAACCCATGCTCGCCACTGGCCGCGTGCAGGATGCGCCCGTGCCACAAACCTTCGCAGAGGATCGGCAGCGGGTCATCGGCGTGCCGTACCAGCGCCAGAACACAGACGAATTGCGCGCCGCGCTCGGCATCCGGTACGTCCTTAAGGGCATCGAGCAGCTTGGCGTTGTTGGCCGCGTCGCCCTTGCCGTCGGCATAGCGCGCCGAGTAGATGCCCGGGGCACCGCCTAGGAAGTCCACGGCCAGGCCCGAGTCATCCGCCAACGCCGGCAGGCCGGAGATGCGCGCCGCATTGCGGGCCTTGAGGATGGCGTTCTCGACGAACGACAGGCCGGTTTCTTCCGGCTCCACCTGGCTGAATTCACCAATCGAGCGCAGTTGCACGGATTCACCGAGCATCGCCTGCAGTTCTTTGAGTTTGCCGGCGTTATGGCTGGCCAGTACCAGTTGATTAAGGTTCATCATTCGGCCGGAAACAGTTCTTGGTTGAATTGGAAGCTATGCGCTTTGCCGCCGGTTTCAACGTTGATGGTGAAGGTTTTGTATTCCCGCTGGGTCACTGAGTACGGCGCGAGATAGTTGATGCCACCTTTCTCGTTGATCTGCTTGAAGGTGAGGATTTCGCTCTTGCCGCCCAAATCCTTGATAGTGCCCGTCACTTGCGCGGCCACCGGGGTGACGCCCTTGATCACCGTGACGTTGATCAGACCTTTCTCTTTGCTGCGGACCACGCCGATGTTCTGGGCGGTTTCCGGTTGCAGGAAGCTGGAGGTGAAGGTGTTGTAGTGGACGGTGATATCACCGAAGTCTTTCTTGCGATTAGCGTCGATAGCGTCTGCGGCCATGGCGCTGGCGCCCAGGCACGCGGTCAATAGAAATACAGCCAGGCGGCTCATGAGCGTCCCTCTTGAAAGTGATTAGACGGCAATCTTGTGGTCGGCCAGACCGGGGCTGCTGACCCGGTAGATGCCAATTTCGCCCAACAGGTTGGGCCATAGTTTACTCGCCCAGCCGTGACGGTGCTGTTGGTCGACGGCGAGGCGGTTGATCACCTTGGCTTCCCGCTCACCGCATAGGGCTTCGAAGTCTTCGAAGGTGCAGAAGTGGATGTTCGGCGTGTTGTACCAGGTGTAGGGCAGGAAATCCGAAACTGGCATGCGGCCCTTGGTGGCCAGGTACCAGCGGCAGCGCCAATGCCCGAAATTGGGGAAGGTGATGATGCACTGACGGCCCACGCGCAGCATTTCGTCGAGGATGCGGTCCGGGTAATGCACGGCTTGCAGGGCCTGGGTCATCACCACGATGTCGAAGCTGTTGCTGGCAAAGTTGCCCAGGCCCTTGTCCAGGTCCTGCTCGATCACGTTGATGCCTTTGGCCACGCACTCGGCGATGTTGTCCGGGTCGTTTTCCAGGCCGTAACCGGTGACTTGCTTGTTGTCCCGCAGCCAGCTCAGCAGTTCGCCATCACCGCAGCCCAGGTCGAGCACGCGGCTGCCGGCGGGTATCCAGTCTTGGATGATTTCCAGGTCGGCTCTCATGGCGTTCTCACACAGTTATGCGGTTCATGTAGTTGCTAAAGGCTTGCAGGTAGCGCGGGATCGGGATCAGGAAGGCATCGTGGCCTTGCGGAGCATCGATCTCCAGGTAGCAGACATCCTTGCGCGCGGCCATCAGGGCGTCCACCAGCTCACGGGAGCGGGCCGGCGAGAACCGCCAGTCAGTGGTGAACGACATCACGCAGAACTTGGCCTTAGCGGCTTCGAAGGTTCTCGCCAGGTCGTCATCAAATTGGGCGGCCGGGTCGAAGTAGTCCAAGGCCTTGGTCATCAACAGGTAGGTGTTGGCGTCGAAACGCCCGGAAAACTCCTCGCCCTGATAACGCAGGTAGCTTTCCACCTGGAACTCGACGCTGTGAAAGTCGTAGTTGAGCTTCTCGCTCTTGAGCCCACGGCCGAATTTCTCGCCCATGGAGTCATCGGACAGGTAAGTGATGTGGCCGACCATGCGCGCCAGCATCAGGCCGCGCTTGGGAATCACGCCGGCTTCCTGGAACGAGCCGCCGTGAAACTCGGGGTCGGTGAGGATGGCTTGGCGTGCCACTTCATTGAAGGCGATGTTCTGTGCCGACAATTTGGGCGCCGAAGCGATAGCCAGGCAATGGCGCACGCGGTCCGGGTAGGTGATGGTCCATTGCAGCGCCTGCATGCCGCCCAGGCTGCCGCCGATTACCGCGGCCCATTGGCTGATGCCCAGCAGGTCGGCCAGGCGGGCCTGGCTGTGTACCCAGTCTTCCACGGTGAGCACCGGGAAATCGGCGCCAAATGGTTTGCCAGTTTCCGGGTTGAGGCTGCTGGGGCCGGTGGAGCCGTTGCAACCGCCGAGGTTGTTGAGGCTGACCACAAAGAACTTGTTGGTGTCGATGGGCTTGCCGGGGCCGATGCAACTGTCCCACCAGCCGGGCTTGCGCTCGTCGACGCTGTGGAAGCCCGCCGCATGATGATGGCCGGACAAGGCGTGGCAGATCAGCACGGCGTTGCTCGCCGTGGCGTTCAGTTGGCCGTAGGTTTCGTAGATCAGGTCATAGGCTGGCAGCGACCGGCCGCAGGCCAGGGCCAGCGGTTCGCTGAAGTGCGCCACTTGGGGCACCACCAGTCCAACAGAATCGGGGGGGAAGGCAGCTGGCATCGACCCTGCTCTCGTTTAAATGAGGCGTAAGTCTAAAGAGCGGGGACTCCAGCGGCAAGCAAAGGCCTGCATGGATGCAATCCAATGGCGCAGATACAAAAAGTGGGAGGGAGCAAGCTCCCTCCCACCGTTGCGGCGCGTCAGATCAGGCCAAACAGCTCTTTGGGCATGAATGCATAGAACGCCAGGCGCGGAATCACCCAACTCTGTATCAGTTGAATGGCAATAAACGCGAAGATCGGCGAAATATCCAGGCCGCCCAGGTTAGGGATCAGGCGACGGAACGGCGCCAACACTGGCTCGGTGATCTGGTAGACCAGTTCGGCGCCTGGGCTGCGGCTGCCTGGGGCCACCCAGGACAGGATCACGCTGATGATCATCGACCAGAACAGAATCTTCAGGAACAGCGAGAAGATACCGATCAGCGCCCAAGGCAACAGCAGCACCGTAAAGGCCTGGTAGCCGTTCAGCGTCAGCACCACCACGAACAACAGGATTTGCAGCAGCAGCGCCAGCACCAGCGACGACATGTCCAGCCCGAACAGGCTCGGGATCACCCGACGCAGCGGCTTGAGCAGCGGCTGGGTGGCCTTGACCACGAACTGGCACAGCGGGTTGTAGAAGTTCGCCCGCACCAATTGCAGGATAAAGCGCATCAACACGATCAGCAGATACAGGCTGCCCAGGGTCTGGATGATGAAGATGAGGGCGTCATTGAGTCCAAGCATCATTAATTCCTTCGTAAGGGACGATTATTTGCCCAGTTGCTCGGCCAGCTCGGCCGAACGGTGTGCCGCGGCACCCAGGGCTTTCTCCACCAAGGCTTCAAAGCCACCGGCCTGGAACGATTCAATGGCGGCCTGGGTGGTGCCACCCGGCGAGGTCACGCGGCGGCGCAACTCTGCGGCGTCCACATCGCTGGACACGGCCATATGCGCGGCGCCCAGGGCCGTCTGCTCGGCCAGTTGCTCGGCGACGTCCTTGGGCAGGCCCAGTTTCACGCCGGCGGCGGTCATGGATTCGATGAGTAGAAAGAAATACGCCGGGCCGCTGCCGGACACGGCGGTGACTGCGTCCAGTTGCTGCTCCTGCTCCAGCCACAGGGCAATGCCCACGGCGGACAGCAGTTCCTGCGCCTGGTCGCGCTGTTCGGCGCTCACTTGAGCGGTGGCATACAGCCCGCTCACGCCCTGGCGCACCAGCGCCGGGGTGTTGGGCATGCAACGTACGATCGGCTGTGCGCCAAGCCAGGCGTTCATGCTGGCGCAGGTGATGCCGGCGGCGATGGACACCACCAGCTGATGCGGCTGCAGATGGGGGCGCAGGCTTTCGCACACCGCTTTCATGGCCTGCGGCTTGACCGCCAGTACGATCACGTCGACGCCACGGATGGCCTCGGCGTTATCGGCGAAGGTTTCGATGCCGTGCTCGGCGCTGACGCGGGCACGGGTGTCGGCGCCCGGATCGCTGGCGCGGATCTGCGCCGGCTCCAGCCCCTTGGCCCGTAGACCGCCGATCAGACTGGCCGCCATGTTACCGGCGCCGATAAAGGCAATACGCGTGTTACTCATGACAGGTCCTTACTCAGAGGGAAGTCAGCCATTTCATGGCTGGCCGTAGTCGCGGGCGCCAAACAGGGCAGTACCGATCCGCACCCAAGTGGCGCCTTGGGCGATGGCCGATTCAAGGTCGTGGCTCATGCCCATGGAAAGTGTGTCGAGCGGCAGATTCAGGCTGGCTTGCAGGTCGCGCACCGTGGCAAACGCGGCGTCTTGCGCGGCGCGATCATCGGTCGGCTCCGGAATAGCCATCAGGCCACGCAACGTCAGGCGCGGTAGGGCGCTGATGGCGTTGGCCAGTGCCGGCAAGTCGGCGGGCGTACAGCCGGATTTGCTGGCCTCACCGCTGACGTTGACCTGAATACAAATGTTCAGGGGCGGCAGCTCGGCTGGGCGTTGTTCGGACAGGCGTTGTGCAATTTTCAGACGGTCCACGGAATGCACCCAAGCGAAGTGCTCGGCGATCGCACGAGTCTTGTTCGATTGAATGGGGCCGATGAAGTGCCAACTCAAGGGCAGGTCGGTCAATTCGACCTGTTTGCTCAACGCCTCTTGCAGGTAATTCTCGCCAAAGTCACGCAGGCCGGCGGCGCAAGCTTCGCGCACGGCTTGCGCGGGTTTGGTCTTGCTCACGGCCAGCAAGTGGACGCTGTCGGGGTCACGTTGCACGGCCTCGGCCGCGGCGCGGATGCGCTGGCTAACCACGCCAATGTTGTCTGCTATCGTCGACATTCAAGTTGCGCCCGTGGATATGGAGTCCGCGGCATTCTACTGGAAATGGAAAGCCCTATGGATATCACTCAATTGCTGGAGGCCAGCGTGCGCCGTGGCGCCTCCGACCTGCATTTATCGGCCGGCCTGGCGCCGATGCTACGTGTGGATGGAGAGGTTTGGCCGATGGACTGGCCGGCACTCTCTGCGCCCCAAGTGGCCGATCTGCTTAGCCCTTTGCTGAACAACTATCAGCAAAAGGATTTCGAAACATCTCTTGAAACGGATTTTGCGTTCGAATTGCCCGGCGTGGCGCGATTCCGCGTCAATGTGTTCCAACAGGACCGTGGCATGGGGGCCGTGTTTCGCACCATTCCCAACGAGGTGCTGAGTTTGGAGAGACTGGGCTTGGGCGATGTATTCCAGCGTATCGCCCAGTTGCCACGCGGTCTGGTGCTGGTGACCGGGCCTACCGGTTCAGGCAAGTCCACCACCCTGGCGGCGATGATCGACCACCTCAACCAGCACCGTCGCCAGCACATCCTGACCCTGGAAGACCCCATCGAATTTATCCACACTCCAAAAACCGCCCTGATCAATCAACGACAGGTGCACCGTGATACCCACAGTTTTTCAGTCGCGTTGCGCTCGGCCTTGCGGGAAGACCCGGATGTCATCCTGGTGGGGGAGCTGCGCGACCTTGAAACCATCCGCCTGGCATTGACCGCCGCCGAGACCGGGCACCTGGTGTTCGGCACCTTGCACACCACGTCGGCGGCGAAGACTGTGGATCGGCTGGTGGATGTCTTTCCCGCAGGGGAAAAGGCTATGGTGCGCTCGATGCTGTCGGAGTCGCTGCAAGCGGTGGTATCGCAAGTGTTAGTGAAAAAACTCGGCGGCGGGCGCGTGGCGGCTCATGAAATCATGCTGGGTACGCCAGCCATTCGTAATTTGATCCGCGAGGAAAAGGTGGCGCAGATGGTCTCCGCGATGCAGACCGGCGCGGCGTTGGGTATGAAGACACTGGATATGAGTTTGAAGGCGCTGGTTGCCCAGGGCGCGATCAGTCGGGACGAGGCGCGGGAGAAGGCGAGGGCGCCTGGGGATATCTGATGGTTTGTGGGTGACACAAATCAAATGTGGAAAGGGGCCAAAAGCCCCTTTCCACATTTACTACTGCATTTCAGTTCAGGATCAGCGTTGCACGATGCGCAGGTTGTTGTTCTGCTCTTTCGGCAGAACCCGCTTGGCAATCACGTAGTTCTTGTCCCAGAACGGCTTTTTCAGCGTGTCGATGCTCACCGACTTGCCGCGCCGTGGCGCGTGGATGAAACGGTCATTGCCCAGGTAGATGGCAACGTGGTTGACCTGGCGGCTCTTCAACTTGAAGAACAGCAGATCGCCCGGTTTCAGGTCTTTGCGGTCGACCTTCAAGCCGTGGCCGGCAGCCATGGCGTTGGAGGTGCGTGGCAAATCCACCGCTTTTACATCGTTAAAGGCATATTTCACCAAACCACTGCAGTCGAACCCTTTACTTGGGCTGCTGCCGCCCCAACGATAAGGAGTACCGAGCACATTCACCGCGCGGCTGAGCACGTTGCTGCTCTGCTTGGTGTTGACGGCCATCAGGCCTGGCGTCGTTTTACCGTGGGCCTTGCTCAGTTGAGTCGGACGGCTGACGGTCGGCTTGGCCGCTTTGGCGGTGCTCGGTGTGCTGTGGACTTTAGGGGTGAAACCGTTGACGTTGGGAAGTCGTTGCTCACGATTGGTGGCGTGGGCGGCCAGTGGCATTAATAGGCAAATGGTTAGCCATGTCTTGAAAAATGGTCGCATTAGGCGTGGCTCTTATGGGTTTGCGCGCAACTTTATAACAGCTTTTTGTGTCGTTCTCAGGCCGTTTGTCGACTGAACCTTGGGGTCAAATTCAGGAAAAACGCGACGAATCGCCGCAATTGTCCTACACAGGTCAGGTGGCATAAGGCTTTCAGGGAAGCGAAGATACCATTTGCCGTACGTCGGGCGCCTGTAAAAAAGTCACAAAGAAAGTGAAAAAATTTATCTATCGAGGCAAAAGAGGTACGCGATGAACACCTATCAACAGATTGGTCCGCAGCAAGATACCCACAGCAAGGTGATTGGTTACCTGCTCTGGATTTTCGGTTTTACCGGTGCCCATCGCTTTTATTACGGCAAGCCCGTGACCGGCACGATCTGGTTTTTCACGTTTGGCTTGCTGGGTATCGGTTGGTTGATCGACCTGTTTCTGATTCCCGCCATGGACCGCGAAGCTGACCTGCGATTTACCGCCGGGCCCATCGAATACAACGTCGCATGGATACTGTTGGCATTTCTTGGCGTATTCGGCGTGCACCGCATGTACCAGGGCAAGTGGATCACCGGTTTGATCTACCTGCTGACCGGTGGTTTGTTTCTGGTGGGGGTGTTGTATGACTTCTGGACGTTGAATACCCAGATATCCATCCGCAATGCCGAGCGCAATAACGGGCGCTGATCTCTCAAGCTGAAAAGGTGGGAGGGGCCAAGCTCCCTCCCACCCTTTTTCGCGACGACCTTTTAGGCCTGGTAGCTGATGCGCCCATCCACCAAGGTGTAGCGCACGCTCGCAGGCAGGCTATGGCCGATGAACGGGCAGTTCTCGCCCTTGGACAGCCACTGCTCGCCCACTACGGTAGAACGGGCCGGATCAAACAGCACCAGGTCCGCCGCCGCCCCCACCGCCAACTTGCCCGCCGGCAGGCGCAATGCCTCGGCAGGCCCGCTGCTCAAGCGTGCCAGCAGCGTCGGCAGGTCCAGCAAGCCTTCTTCCACCAATGTCATCGCCATTGGCAACAACAGCTCGACGCTGCTGATGCCGGGCTCGGTCGCGCCGAACGGTGCCAGTTTGGCATCGCGCTCGTGGGGTTGGTGATGGCTGGATATCGCCGAGACCACGCCGGACTTCACCGCTGCGCGCAAACCGTCACGGTCGGCCAGGGTGCGCAGGGGCGGTTGTACGTGGTACAGGCTGGAGAAGTCGATCAGCGCCTCATCCGTCAGGATCAACTGATACAACGCCACATCCGCCGTCACCGGCAAACCGCGGGCCTGGGCCTGGGCGATCAGGGCCACGCCCCGGGCGCTGGTCAGTTGGCTGAAATGCGCGCGCACGCCGCTTTGTTCCACCAGCAGCAGGTCACGGGCCAGGGCCACGGTCTCGGCGGTTTCGGGAATGCCCGGCAGGCCGAGGAAGCTGGCCACGGCGCCTTCATGGGCCAGGCCGCCTTCGGCCAGGTCGCGGTCCTGGGAGTGGAAGATCACCGTCAGATCGAAGGTGGCCGCGTATTCCAAAGCGCGGCACAGGGTGCGGGTGCTGCGGAAACTTTCCAGGCCGTTGCCGAACGCCACGCAACCGGCATCGCGCAGGGCAATCAGCTCGGCCAGTTGCTCGCCCTCCAAGCCTTTGCTCAGGGCGCCGATGGGGAATACTTTGCAATTGCCGGCTTCGCGGGCGCGGTCCAGGATCAGCTCGGTCACCGCCGAAGTGTCCAGGATCGGCTTGGTGTGCGGCGGGCAGCACAAGCTGGTCACGCCACCGGCGGCGGCGGCGCGGGTTTCGCTGGCGATGCTGCCTTTGCGACTGTAACCCGGCTCGCGCAGGGCGACGTTCAGGTCCACCAGGCCAGGTGCGGCCACCAGGCCTTTGGCGTCGATAACCTGACCGGCACTGAAACCGCCAGGGGCGGCGCCGATGGCGATGATCTTGCCGGCTTCCACATGAAGATCGGTGATTTGATCCAGGCCGCTGGCCGGATCGATGACTCGGGCGCCGAGAATGCTGAGCTTCACTGGGCGTTCTCCTGCTCGAATTGACGTTGCGCGGTTTGCCCGCTCATGGCCATGGACAGTACCGCCATGCGCACGGCGATGCCGTAGGTCACCTGGTTGAGGATCACCGATTGGTTGCCGTCGGCCACCGCCGACTCAATCTCCACCCCGCGGTTGATTGGCCCCGGGTGCATCACAATGGCATCCGGCTTAGCGCCGGCCAGGCGCGTGGTGGTCAGGCCGAACAGGCGGTAGAACTCGCCTTCGCTCGGCAGCAGGCCGCCGGCCATGCGCTCGCGTTGCAGGCGCAGCATGATGACCACGTCCACATCCTTGAGGCCTGCGGTCATGTCGGTGTAGACCTTCACGCCGTACTGCTCGATACCGATGGGTAGCAGGGTTTTCGGCGCGATCACGCGGATATCCGGGCAACCCAGAGCTTTCAGGGCCAGCATGTTCGAGCGCGCCACCCGCGAGTGCAGGATGTCGCCGACGATGGCCACCGAGAGGTTTTCAAAGCTGCCCTTGTGCCGACGGATGGTGAGCATGTCGAGCATACCCTGGGTCGGGTGGGCGTGACGGCCGTCGCCGCCGTTGATGATCGCCACCTGCGGGCAGACGTGTTCGGCGATGAAGTGCGCGGCGCCGGAGTCGCCGTGGCGCACCACGAACATGTCGGCGGCCATGGCTTCCAGGTTGCGCAGGGTGTCGAGCAGGGTTTCGCCCTTGCTCGCCGACGAGGTGGACACGTTCAGCGTGATCACGTCGGCCGACAGCCGCTGGGCCGCCAGTTCAAAGGTGGTGCGGGTGCGCGTGGAGTTCTCGAAGAACACATTGCAGATGGTTTTGCCGCGCAGCAACGGAACTTTCTTCACCGCCCGGCCGCCGACTTCGAGGAACGAATCGGCGGTGTCGAGGATTTCGGTGAGCAGTTCGCGGGGCAAACCATCGAGGGACAAGAAGTGTTGCAACTGGCCCTGAGCATTGAGCTGCAGCGGGCGCTTGGCATCTAGAGGCGTCATCGCGGGGACTCTTTACAAGGCGGTTTAAGGGGCGAGGTCTTGCAGTTCGAGTTCGAGCGGCGTGGGACCGGACAATTTTACCCGCTGATGGGCCGCCAAAGACAGGGTGGCGCCCACCACATCGGGGCTGATCGGCAGCTCGCCGGCATCCAGATCCAGCAGGCACACCAAGGTGATGCTGGCCGGGCGGCCATAGTCGAACAATTCGTTCATGGCCGCGCGAATGGTGCGGCCGCTCATCAGCACGTCGTCGATCAGCACCAGGTGCTGGCCTTCGATCTCAAAGGGCAGGGCGGAGGGGCGCACTTGCGGGTGCAGGCCGTTCTGGCTGAAGTCGTCGCGGTAGAAGGACACATCCAGCGTGCCGAGTGGCGCGTCGCTGCCCAGCGCTTCGAGCAACGCCTGGGCGACCCATACGCCACCGGTGCGGATGCCGATAAAACGCGGTTCTCGGATGCCGCGGTGTTCCAGGTGCGCCTTGAGGCGTATCGCCATCTGGCTGATCAGTTCGGCGGGATTGGGCAGGCTCATGGTGGCTCCTTCTAGGCCTTGCGCGTCGAGGTGGCGGCAGGGTTCGGGCTCAAACGTAAAAAGACGCGGCAAGCCGCGTCAGTCAGGATTCAAATAAAGCAGTGTTTTCATCCAGCCAACCCTGCAGCAGCAAGGCGGCGGCGATGGCATCCACGGGATTGTCGCGGTAACTGCCCTTCTGCCCGCCACGGTCTCTGCGTTCACCTTTGGCTTCGAAGGTGGTCAGGCGTTCGTCGTGGGTATAGAAGGGGATGTTGTAGCGGCCATTGAGGCGGCGGGCGAATTTCTCCGCCCGCAGGCACATATCGCTGGGCGTGCCGTCCATGTTCAAGGGCAGGCCGACCACCACGGCGTCGGGTTTCCATTCCTTGATCAGGGCTTCGACCTGATTCCAGTCCGGGATGCCGTTCTGGGCTTTGAGCGTGCACAGTTCGCGGGCCTGGCCGGTGATGACCTGGCCGACCGCCACGCCGATCTGCTTGGTGCCGTAGTCAAACCCGAGGATCAAGCGCAAAGCCATCAGGCGTGCCCCGCCTGGCTGGTCAACAAGTTGAGGTTGATCCCCAGCTTGGCCGCCGCTGCGTCCAGGCGCAGTTCGCTGGCGGTGCCGAACAGAATCTCGGCGTCAAACGGGCAGGTCAGCCAGGCGTTGCTGGCCAGCTCGGCTTCCAGTTGTCCTGCCTCCCAGCCGGCATAGCCGAGGGTGATCACACTGTGCTGGGGCCCCACGCCGTCGGCGATGGCGAACAATACGTCCTGGGAAGTGGACAGCGACACACCGTCCAGGTCCACCGTGGCCTGGAACGTCGGCCCGGTGGGGTGTAGCACGAAGCCGCGATCGGTCTGCACCGGGCCGCCAATGTAGATCGGCACGCCCTGGCAACGAGCAGGCGGGTCGACTTCGGGGCGCAATTGCTCAAGGATATCGGCCAGGTTCAGCTCTTGCGGGCGATTGACGACCAACCCCATGGCACCCTTGGCGGTGTGCTCGACGATGTAGGTCAAGGTATGCGCAAAGTTCGGGTCGGCCATATGGGGCATGGCGATCAGGAATTGGTGCTTGAGGTAGGTCGGGCTAACATTTTTCATGCCCGCTAGTGTGGCGGCGCAGGGGCGAACTGACAAGCCGGGTGTGAGCGCTGATCAGTTGCTGGAAAGGCGATCGCCCCTGGCGAATTTCCAGGTGCGGATGATTTCCAGGCGGTCCACATCGTTCAAGTCCCCGGTAAAGGGCGCAAACGGTGCAGCCAGTCGTACGATGCGTTGCGCGGCCTGGTCCAGCAGCGGCTGGCCGGAGGATTCCAGCACCTGCACCTCATACAGGGTGCCGTCGCGGTTGATCGACACCAATAGGCGCAAATTGCCGTAGATCTGCTGGCGGCGGGCCTCTTCCGGGTAATTCAAGTTGCCGATGCGCTCGACCTTCTTGCGCCATTCGTCCTTATACCAGGCGCCTTTGTCGCGCATGGTGGAGGCGGCGTTCAGGCGGTAGATACGCGGGCGCTTGGCGTACAGCTGTTGTTCGTTGGCCAGTTCGGCTTCCAGGCTGGAGATCTGATCGGACAACTGTGAGCTGTCGAACGTCGGCGCCGGTTTCACCGGTTCGGGCTGCGGCTCGGTCTTGGTCTTTTCGCGCGTGGTCGGGGCTTTCTGCGGCTTGGGGGCGACGGTGGTCACGGCCGCTTTGGGCGCAGCCTGTTTGACCTCGGGCTTGGGCGCTGGCGGCGGCGTGACTTTATTGACTTTGTTGTCCTGGAAAGGCGCCACTTCAGTGGTCTTGGGGATGGCTTTCTTGTCCAGCGTGCCGCTGCCTTGCTGGTTGTCCTGAGCAAGAAAATCGGCCTTCTCGGGTTTTTTTTCGCTTTTGAAGGTGGAGAGGGTGATTTCCAGGGTCTTGGTGATCTGCTTGGGCTCGACCATGGTGAAACTCACGCCGAGGAGGACGGCCAGGTGAATCAACGCCGCCAGGAACAGGGTGAAACCGAGCCGATCAGCCGGGCGCACGCCACTGTGGGAGAGTTCGGGGGGCAGCTCGGACGGGAGGGACATAAAAACCAACATCGCGTATTTCGAGGTTCGGCATGATAACGCAATGTTGGTTTTTAGCTTCATGCGACAAGCTACAAGCTGCAAGCTTTGGCGCGGTCGGCCTTAAACTTGCCGCTTGGAGCTTGCCACCTGCAGCTTCGCGTCTACCACGGCCATCAACATTTCGCCGATGTTCGTGCCAAATGCGTTTCGGACCGGCGGGACATAAAAACCAACATCGCGTATTTCGAGGTTCGGCGTGATAACGCAATGTTGGTTTTTAGCTTCATGCGACAAGCGACAAGCGACAAGCTACAAGCTACAAGCTACAAGCTTTGGCGCGGTCGGCCTTAAACTTGCCGCTTGGAGCTTGCCACCTGCAGCTTCGCGTCTATCGCGGCCATCAACATTTCGCCGATGTTCGTGCCAAATGCGTTGTCGATCTCGCGAATGCACGTCGGGCTGGTCACGTTGATTTCGGTGAGATGCTCGCCGATTACGTCCAGGCCGACAAACAGCAGACCTTTTTCCCGCAGGGTCGGGCCGACCTGGGCGGCGATCCAACGGTCCTTGTCCGACAGCGGCCGCGCCTCACCGCGCCCACCGGCGGCCAGGTTGCCACGGGTCTCGCCGGCGGCAGGAATGCGCGCCAGGCAGTAGTCCACCGGCTCGCCGTCGATCATCAGGATGCGCTTGTCGCCGTCCTTGATCGCCGGCAGGTATGCCTGGCCCATGATCTGCTGGCTACCCAGCACGGTCAGGGTTTCCAGGATCACCGACAGGTTGGGGTCACCAGCGCGGTGCCGGAAGATCGAAGTGCCGCCCATGCCGTCCAGGGGTTTGAGGATTACGTCGCCGTGCTTGGCGGCAAATTCACGCAGCACATCGGCGCGGCGGCTCACCACAGTGGGCGGGGTGCATTGTGGGAACAGGGTAGCGAACAGCTTTTCGTTGCAGTCGCGCAGGCTTTGCGGCTTGTTGACGATCAGCACGCCGTCGCGTTCGGCCTGCTCAAGCAGGTACGTGGAGTAGACGAATTCCATGTCGAACGGCGGGTCCTTGCGCATCAGGATCACGTCCAGGTCGCTCAGGGGGCTGTCGATTTCGTCTTGCAGTTCGAACCACTTTTCAGGGTTGGCGAACACCTGCAACGGGCGCATGCGTGCGCGGGCCAGGCCTTCACCCTGGTACAGGTCGCGCTGCTCCATATAGAACAGGGTCCAGCCGCGGGCCTGGGCGGCCAGGAGCATGGCCAGCGAGCTGTCCTTTTTATAGGAAATGCTGGCGATAGGGTCCATGACAATGCCGACGCGAACGCTCATGGGGGATTTCCTCTAGCAAATGGGGCGCATAAAAGTGGCGTCAGAGTGGCGCTGACGCTGTTGTGGGTCAAGGAAAAACCACCTGGCCAGTGCCTCGATAGATTGCTCCCCGAGACTGTGCTAAAAAGGCTGCCACGGCGCAGCAGCCCTTGAATTCCAAGGCTTGCGGCGTTCATCTTGGGCAATGTCAGGCAGTACACACCGAAAACCGATTCGCTGTGGCGATGGTAGAGCAGATATGGAACAGCATTCCAACGCCTTGAGAGTGATGGTGATCGACGATTCGAAAACGATCCGCCGCACCGCCGAGACGCTGTTGAAGAACGTGGGGTGCGATGTCATTACGGCCATCGACGGTTTCGATGCCCTGGCGCGGATCGTGGATCATCACCCGCACATCATCTTTGTCGACATCATGATGCCGCGCCTGGATGGCTATCAGACCTGCGCGCTGGTGAAGAACAACCCGGCGTTCAAGGCGATCCCGGTGATCATGCTGTCGTCCAAGGACGGCCTGTTCGATAAGGCCAAGGGACGCATCGTGGGGGTCGATCAGTTTTTGACCAAGCCTTTCAGCAAGGAAGAACTGCTGGGTGCAATCAAGGCCTATGTGCCTGGGTTCGCCGCAGTGGAACAAGCACACTGACGTCGCCTCACAAGGGCCGGCGCCGACCAATGTAGCGGGGAAAAACCATGGCACGTGTTCTGATCGTCGACGATTCGCCGACCGAAATGTACAAACTCACCGGCATGCTGGAAAAGCACGGCCACGAAGTGCTCAAGGCCGAAAACGGCGCGGACGGCGTGGCCCTGGCCCGCCAGGAAAAACCCGACGCCGTGCTGATGGACATCGTGATGCCGGGCCTCAATGGCTTCCAGGCCACCCGTCAGCTGTCCAAAGAGCCGGAAACCAACGGCATCCCAATCATCATCATCACCACCAAAGATCAGGAAACCGACAAAATCTGGGGCGCGCGCCAGGGTGCCAAGGATTACCTGACCAAACCGGTGGACGAAGACACCCTGATCGCCACCCTGAACAAGGTGCTGGCCGGCTGACGGCACGCCATCATGACCGAGTCGCAAACCGCCTTCGAGCTGTTGCTGGACATCGACCGCCGCTGCCGCCTGCTGGCCGCCGACCTGCCCTCCCAGGAGTCCGGCTTGCAGCGCTGGAGCGGGATCGGCTTTCGGGTGGGCGCCCATTGGTTCGTGGCGCCAATGGGAGAAGTCGCCGAAGTTTTGCATGAGCCACGTTGCACTTTAATGCCCGGGGTCAAGACCTGGGTACGAGGTGTGGCTAACCTGCGCGGGCGTTTATTGCCGGTGATGGACCTTGGTGGGTTCCTTGGCGAGGCGCTGTCCAGGGCGCGCAAGCAACGGCGGGTGCTGGTGGTGGAATTCAATGACCTGTTTGTTGGGTTGCTGGTGGACGAGGTGGTGGGCATGCAGCATTTCGCACAGGACGCCTTATTGGCCAACGCCGCGCCGGGCGCGCCGTTTATTCAGGGGCATTTCGACGGCGACCCGTCGTGGCAGGTCTTCAGCCCGTTCGCCCTGGCCCAGACGCCAGGTTTCATGGATGTTGCCCCATGACCACCGCGACCACCGTCAAACCCCAGGCCGGCTCGCGTAGCCGCTCGCAGATCATCGTGCTGTTTATCGCGCTGATCGTGTTCATCATGCTGTTGTTCGCCAACTTCGCCTACCTCAATACCCAGTCCACCTACGACAAACAGTACATCGGCCACGCCGGTGAATTGCGCGTGCTGTCCCAACGTATCGCCAAGAACGCCACCGAGGCCGCCGCCGGCAAAGCCGCGGCGTTCAAGCTGCTGGGCGAGGCGCGCAACGACTTTGCCCAGCGCTGGGGCTACCTGAAAAAAGGCGACCCGCAAACCGGCCTGCCCGCCGCCCCCAGCGCCGTGCGCGCCGAAATGCGCGCGGTGCAGACCGATTGGGAAGCCCTGCTGAAGAACACCGACGCGATTCTGGCCAGCGAACAGACGGTGCTGTCCCTGCATCAAGTGGCCGCGACCCTGGCCGAAACCGTGCCGCAATTGCAGATGGAGTCGGAAAAAGTCGTCGAAATCCTGTTGCAGCGCGGCGCGCCCGCCAGCCAGGTGGCCGTGGCCCAGCGCCAATCGTTGCTGGCCGAACGTATCTTGGGCGCGGTCAACACCGTGCTGGCCGGCGACGAAACCGCCGTGCAAGCCGCCGACGCCTTTGGCCGTGACGCCAACCGCTTCGGCCAGGTGCTCAATGGCATGCTCAACGGCAACCCAGGACTGCGCATCACCCAGGTTGAAGACCGCGATGCCCGCGCGCGGCTGGCGGAAATCTCCGAGTTGTTCGAGTTCGTGTCCGGCTCGGTGGATGAAATCCTCGAAACCTCGCCGCAGTTGTTCCAGGTGCGCGCCTCGGCGAGCAATATCTTCAACCTGTCCCAGACCCTGCTCGATGAAGCCTCGCACCTGGCCACCGGTTTCGAAAACCTGGCCAGCGGGCGCAGCTTCGACACTATCGGCGGCTATGTGCTGGGCTTGCTGGCGCTGACCTCGATTATCCTGATCGGCCTGGTGATGGTGCGCGAGACCAATCGCCAACTGCACGAAACCGCCGAGAAGAACGAGCGCAATCAGAACGCGATCATGCGCCTGCTCGATGAAATCGAAGACCTCGCCGACGGCGATCTCACCGTGACGGCGTCGGTCACCGAGGACTTCACCGGCACCATCGCCGATTCCATCAACTATTCCGTGGATCAGTTGCGCGATCTGGTGGCGACCATCAACCTCACCGCCGGGCAAGTGGCCGGCGCGGTGCAGGAAACCCAGGCCACCGCCATGCACTTGGCCCAGGCGTCCGAGCACCAGGCTCAGCAGATCGCCGAGGCGTCCACCGCGATCAATCAGATGGCCCAGTCCATCGATCAGGTGTCGGCCAACGCCGCCGAATCCTCGGCCGTGGCCGAGCGCTCGGTGGAAATCGCCAACAAGGGCAATGAGGTGGTGCACAACACCATCCATGGCATGGACAACATTCGCGAACAGATCCAGGACACCGCCAAACGCATAAAGCGCCTGGGCGAATCGTCCCAGGAGATCGGCGATATCGTCAGCCTGATCGACGATATTGCCGACCAAACCAACATCCTCGCCCTGAATGCGGCGATCCAGGCCAGCATGGCCGGGGATGCCGGGCGTGGCTTCGCGGTGGTGGCCGATGAAGTGCAACGCCTGGCCGAGCGCTCGTCGGCCGCCACTCGGCAGATCGAGACCCTGGTGCGGGCGATCCAGGCCGACACCAACGAAGCCGTGATCTCCATGGAGCAGACCACCACCGAAGTGGTGCGCGGCGCGCGGTTGGCCCAGGACGCCGGGGTGGCGCTGGAGGAAATCGAAGGCGTGTCGAAAACCCTGGCGGCGCTGATCCAGAGCATTTCCAACGCGGCGCAACAGCAAACCTCGTCGGCGGGGCAGATCTCCCTGACCATGAATGTGATCCAGCAGATCACCACGCAGACCTCCTCGGGCTCCACCGCCACTGCCGAGAGCATCGGTAACCTGGCGAAGATGGCCAGCCAGTTACGCCGGTCGGTGTCGGGCTTCACCCTGCCGCCGCCCAAACCGGTCGACAGTTGATAGGTACAGGTTTCAAGAACACCAGCAACTCATGAATTCAAAGCGGAGCAGTTATGGTTGACCGGCACGACTACGTGGCCCTCGAATGGGTCAAGGGCGACATTGCCGAGACCCTGCAACACGCCCGCTCGGCGCTGGACGCTTATGTCGAAACCGCCGACGGCGATGTGATCGACGAATGCCTGGCCGGTATCCATCAGGTGCATGGCGCGCTGCAAATGGTCGAGTTCTACGGCGCGGCGCTGCTGGCCGAGGAGATCGAGGCCCTGGCCCTGGCCCTGCGCGACGGGCAGGTGGGGCAGCGCGATGAGAGCATCGGCCTGCTGCAACAAGCGCTCGGCCAATTGCCGCTGTACCTCGAACGCGTACACAGCGCCCGCCGCGACCTGCCGCTGGTGGTGCTGCCGCTGCTCAACGACCTGCGCAGTGCGCGCGGTGAAAGCCTGCTCTCGGAAACCAGCCTGTTCAGCCCGCAACTGCTGTCGATCGCACCTTTACCCGAAGAAGCCCTGGCTCAGCGCGCCGGGCCCGATCTGCCGACCCAGTTGCGCCAATGGCACCACCTGCTGCAACAGGCCTTGGTCGGGCTGCTGCGCGAAGATCACGGCCCGAGCAATCTGGAAGACATGGCGCGGGTGTTCGCGCGTCTCGAAGCGCTGTGCCAGGGCGCGCCACTGTTGCCGTTATGGCAAGTGACCTCGGCGCTGGTGGAGGGCATGCTCACTGGCGTGATTGCCAACAGCCCGGCGCTGCGCAGCCTGCTCAAGGCCAGCGACAAGCAACTCAAGCGCCTGCTGGCCCAAGGCATCAACGGCATCAACCAACCGGCACCGGATGAGTTACTCAAAAGCCTGCTGTTCTATGTCGCCAAGGTCACCCGGCCGACGCCGCGCATGCAGAGCCTGAAAGAACGTTACGGCCTGGACGAAGCCTTGCCTGACAGCGCCGTGGTGGATGCCGAGCGCGCGCGCATGGCCGGGCCCGATCGCAATGCCATGGGGTCGGTACTCGGCGCCTTGTGCGAGGAATTGGTGCGGGTCAAGGAGCGTCTGGACCTGTTCGTGCGCAGCGACCGTCAGCACGCCAGTGACCTTGAGGCGCTGCTGGCGCCGTTGCGACAGATCGCCGATACCCTGGCGGTGCTGGGCTTCGGCCAGCCGCGCAAAGTGATCATCGACCAGCTCGCCGTGGTGTTGAGCCTGGCCCAGGGGCATCGTGAACCAGACGATGCGGTGCTGATGGATGTGGCCGGCGCGTTGCTGTATGTCGAAGCCACGTTGGCCGGTATGGCCGGAACCGTTGAGCCGGAAAGCCGCGAAGAAAGCCGCCTGCCCACCACCGACCTGACCCAGATCCACCAGTTGGTGATCCGCGAATCCTGCCAGTGCCTGCGCCAGGCCAAAGAACTGGTGATCGATTGCCTCGACGCCGACTGGGACCGCCAGCGCCTGGAATCCCTGCCGGAACTGCTGAGCCAGGTGCGCGGCGCGCTGGCCATGATCCCGCTGCCACGGGCGGCCAGCCTGATGCGCGGTTGCAGCGATTATGTGAATGCGCAGTTGATGATCGACGAACAGCCGCCGAGCGAGACGCAGTTGGCGCACTTCGCCGACGTGATCAGCAGCCTGGAGTACTACCTCGAACGCATGCTCCAAGACCCGGATGCAGCCGGCGAACGGGTGCTGGAACTGGCCACCCAGGGCTTGGCTGCCCTCGGATACCTGCCGGAGGAAAAACCCTGGCGCCAGGCGCTGGTCGCACCGGACGGCGCACTCTCCACCGACACGGCCCCCAACCAATCCCAACTCGACGCATTGGCCAGCCCCACCTCGCGCCTCAACCCTCCCGCGTTGCAGCGCCCCGGCAGCCTGTTGCCGCCGCCCGCCGCCGAAGCGCCTATCGACGACGAGCTGCGTGAGGTCTTCCTCGAAGAGACTGAGGAAGTCCTTGAGGTGCTGCACCGCTATTTGCCGAACAGCGCGGATAAAACCGCCCAAAGCGAGATGCGCCGCGCGTTCCACACCCTAAAAGGCAGCGGCCGCATGGTGCGCGCCCTGGTGCTGGCGGAGCTGGCCTGGGCGGTGGAGAACCTGCTCAACCGCGTACTGGAGCGCAGCGTGGCTCTGGGCCCCGAGGTGCAACAGGTGTTGGATGAAACCGTGGCACTGTTGCCGGAATTGATTGCCGATTTTGCCCAGGGCGCCCAACGCCAGCGCGATGAAGTCGACGCCCTGGCCGCTCGTGCCCATGGGTTGGCCAGCGGTGCCGCGGTGGCCTCCGCTGATGCCCATGACCCGATGCTGCTGGAGATTTTCCGCAACGAAGCCCAGAGCCATCTCGACAGCCTCAACCACTTCCTGGAGCAGGCCGCCGAGCATGTGCCGCTGCAAGTCAGCGATGAACTGCAACGCGCCCTGCACACCCTCAAGGGCAGTGCCTACATGGCCGGTGTGTCGCCCATCGCCGAACTGGCGCGGCCGCTCGACCACCTGACCCGCGAATACAAGGCTCACCGCCTGCCGCTGGATCTGGATGAAGTGGAACTGCTGCTGGAAGCCGAAGGCCTGTTCCAGCGGGGGTTGCGCCAGCTGGACAGCAACCCCCTGGCGCCGATCAAAGGCGCGGCGGACCTGATCGCTCGCACCCAACAGTTGCTCGAACGCCAGCTCCAGGCGCTGCTTGATGCGCCCACCGCCGGCCCGCGCATCAAGCGCAATCCGCAACTGATCGCTGACTTCCTGGCCCAGGGCATGGATATCCTGCTCGACGCCGAAAACCTGCTGCGTCGCTGGCAGCAACACCCCGGCGAGCGCCAGGAACTCACGGCCTTGCTGGATGAGTTGACCACCCTCGGCGAAGGCGCGCAGCACGCCGACCTGCATGCCATCGACGAACTCTGCGAAGCCTTGCTCGACCTGTACGGCGCCGTGGAAGAAAGCAGCCTGGCAGTCAGCGCGCGGTTTTTCCAAGAGGCCGAACAGGCCCATGACGCGTTGATCAACATGCTCGACCAGCTCGCCGCCGGCCAGGAAATCAGCCCCGCACCGGCCCGGGTACACGCCTTGCGCGAGCTGCTGGACGAAGCCCTCGATCCGTCCGCCACCGGCCTGATCACCCACCAGGGCGGCGGTGCGCCGAGCATCGCCGAACTGGGCGCGGCGACGCGGCAGTTGGATCACGCCACCACTGTGGACGACGAGATCGTCGAGATTTTCCTGGAAGAAGCGGTGGATATCCTCGACAGCGCCGGGCAGTCCCTCAAGCGCTGGTTGCTGGAGCCCGAGAGCATGGCGCCGTTGTCGTCGTTGCAGCGTGACCTGCACACCCTCAAGGGCGGCGCGCGCATGGCCGAGATCGACGCGGTGGCCGAGCTGGCCCACGAATTGGAATGCCTTTACGAAGGCCTGGTCGACCGTCGCTACAACTATTCCAACGAACTCTCACAGGTGTTGATGGCCAGCCATGAACGGCTGGCGCTGCAACTGGAAGAGCTGCACCAGCACCAGCCCTTGAGCGACAGCACGGAACTGGTCGCCAAGGTCCGGGCGTTGCGTCATAACGGCACCCCCACGGCCCCGGTACCGGCGGTGGAAGCATCAAGCGCCGACCCGGAACTGCTGGAGATTTTCCTCGAAGAGGCCGCCGACATCCTTGATAGCTCCGGCGCCGCGCTGCTGCGCTGGCAGGCCGAGCCGAGCAGCCGCCAGGAGGTCGAAACCCTGCTGCGCGACCTGCACACCCTCAAGGGCGGCGCGCGCATGGTCGAGATCGGCCCGATTGGCGACCTGGCCCATGAACTGGAGTTTCTCTACGAAGGGTTGTCCGCTGGCCAACTGGTTGCGAGCCCGGAGCTGTTCGCGCTGCTGCAAGGCTGCCACGACCGCCTGGCGCAGATGATCGACGCGGTGGCCGACGGCTTGCCGGTGGGCTCGGTGGACAAACTGATCGAGCGCATCAAGAGCCTGGTGCACCCCAGCAACGAATCGCCGACACCGGTGGCATTGCCGGCGGGCAAGGCCGAGGCGGCGGTGGACCCGGCCGCCGATACGGTGAAAATCTCGGCGGATCTGCTCGATGATCTGGTCAACCTGGCCGGCGAAACCTCGATCTTCCGCGGGCGCATCGAGCAGCAGATCAACGATGCCAGTGTCGCCCTCAACGAGGTGGAAACCACCATCGAGCGCATGCGCGACCAATTGCGCCGCCTGGACACCGAAACCCAGGGCCGCATTCTCAGTCGCCAACAGGTCGAGGCTGAGCGCCTGGGCTATGAAGACTTCGACCCGCTGGAAATGGACCGCCACTCGCAACTGCAACAGCTGTCCCGCGCGTTGTTCGAGTCGGCCTCGGACTTGCTCGACCTCAAGGAAACCCTGGAGCGGCGCAACCAGGATGCGCACAACTTGTTGCAGCAACAGGCACGCATCAATACCGAGTTGCAGGAAGGCCTGATGCGCACCCGTATGGTGCCGTTCGAACGCATGCTGCCACGGCTCAAACGCATCGTGCGGCAGGTGGCGAGTGAGTTGGGCAAAGATGTCGAGTTCGTCGTCGGCAATGCCGAGGGCGAAATGGACCGCAACGTGCTGGAGCGCATGGTGGCGCCGTTGGAGCACATGTTGCGCAATGCCGTCGACCACGGCCTGGAGTCTCGGGAGGTGCGCCTGGCCGCCGGTAAACCGCAGAAGGGCCGCATCACCCTGGACCTGACCCACGAAGGCGGCGATATCATTTTCGACATGCGCGACGACGGCGCCGGCGTGCCGCTGGACGCGGTGCGGCGCAAGGCGATCAAGCGCGGCCTGCTGGGCCCTCAGCAAGAGATCAGCGACCGCGACGTGTTGCAGTTCATCCTGCAACCGGGCTTTTCCACTGCGGAAAAAATCACCCAGATTTCCGGGCGCGGCGTGGGCATGGACGTGGTGCATGAAGAAGTGCGCCAGCTCGGCGGTTCGATGGTGATCGACTCGACGCCGGGACAGGGCGTGCATTTTCGCATCCGCCTGCCGTTCACCGTGTCGGTCAATCGTGCCTTGATGGTGCAGTGCGCGGACGAGCAATACGCGATCCCGCTCAACACCATCGAGGGCCTGGTGCGTGTGCTGCCCCATGAACTGGCGGGCCACTATCAGCAGGACCCGCCGTGCTACGAGTACGCCGGCCAGCGCTATGAGCTGTTCTACTTGGGCGACCTGCTGCACACCGTCACGCGGCCGAAGCTGCTGGGCCAGTACCAGCCGGTGCCGGTGCTGCTGGTGCAGTGCAATGAGCGGCATGTGGCGGTGCATGTGGACGCCATGGCCGGTACGCGCGAGATTGTAGTCAAGGGCCTGGGCCCGCAATTTGCCGGGGTAAAAGGCGTGTCGGGGGCGACCATTCTGGGGGACGGTCGCGTGGTGCTGATCATCGACCTGCTGGCGCATATCCGCGCCCGGCCACCAGTGTTGCCGGCCCAGGCGAGCGATGCGCCGCTGATCCTCAACGACCCGTTGAAAAAACGCCCGCTGCTGGTGCTGGTGGTCGACGATTCGGTGACGGTGCGCAAAGTCACCAGCCGCCTGCTGGAACGCAACGGCATGAACGTGCTCACCGCCAAGGACGGCATCGACGCCCTGGCCGTGCTTGAAGAACACACCCCGGACTTGATGCTGCTGGACATCGAAATGCCCCGCATGGACGGCTTCGAAGTGGCGATCCAAGTGCGCAACGACCCACGGCTGATGCGCCTGCCGATCATCATGATCACCTCGCGCACCGGCCAGAAACACCGCGACCGCGCCATGGCCATCGGCGTCAACGACTACCTGGGCAAGCCGTACCAGGAGTCGGTGCTGTTGGAGAGCATCGCCTACTGGAGCAAGTCCCATGCTTGACCACCGCGCCAGCCAAGTCACCGGCTTGCTGCTGCCCCTGGCCGACCGGCATTTGATCCTGCCCAACGTCGCCATCGCCGAACTGATCGACTTCCAACGCGGCGAACCGGCCAGCGACGCCCCGCCTTGGTACTTGCGGCAAGTCACCTGGCGTGAGCGGCAAATCCCCCTGATCAGCTTTGAAGCTGCTTGCGGCGAAGCCCTTGTCGTCGGCGAACGCTCACGCATCGTGGTGCTGAATGCCCTGGGCGGGCGGCCAACCTTGAAGTTCATCGCCCTGGTGATCCAAGGCATCCCACGCTCGTACAAGCTCGACAGCGAGTTGAGCTACGTGGACGTGCCGCTCAGCCCGCTGGAGCTGGCAGCGGTGCAGGTAGGCGAGCATGTGGCGAAGGTGCCGGATTTGATGGGGCTGGAAGCCTTGCTGGTCGAGTCAGGCTTGGCCTGACTCTAAAACCTGTGAAGACCAATGTGGGAGGGGGCAAGCCCCCTCCCACAGCCTGTAAGGTTCACTCAATCCGCGCAAACCGCTCAATCATCGGCGGCTCCCGATGCTCTGCCTGTTACAAGTCGTGGGCACTTTGCCTGAGGCCCGGGTTATACGTAAGGCTTGGATCGAATGGCTGCCTGAAATTTCTGTAAGTACGGCCTCGGCGTTTTTGTTGATTTTTGAGTGCTAGCTTTTGACGCTCAACCCCATCAGCAAGGACTCGCAAATGGCTGTCCCTCCAATGCCCCCAGGCGTTTCGCTGCAAGACAATATCGCCCTGGCCAACAACCGCAGGATGCATTTGAAGCCTGGTTCGGCGTTCACCTATTCATGGTTTTATTCACAAGTCAGAGGGCGTGGCCCTTGGGATTACAAACAGAACAGTCGCGAGTACGAGGTGTTCGGTAACTTTAACTGTGGGGTTACCGGTACGGTGTTGGGGATTCCTGAAGGCGTGTTATTGAGAGCAGCCGGTGCTGCGCAAAAAGCGGCGGGGACATCTCGGCCGGAGTTTGGAGACTGGTGGGGTGATGCGCCTTATGGCGATGACCATAGCGACCAGCACTGGATCAAGGAGGGCATCGAATATGCCAGAGCTCAAGGGTATTAAGTGGCCGGTCCAGGTCTTGCTCAATGGGCTGCTGGTGGTGTGTCTCGGGTACTTGGGCGTTGGTTGGTTGATGAGTCCCGGTACACCGGAGTTGGATGAGGTGGTACTCAAGCACTCCTTGGGCAACGGCAGCTCAATTTACGGCGCACGTGACGGGCAGGGTGGCACGACAGTAGGCTTTTCCTACAGGTATTACGTGCATAAGGATCTGGGTAATGATCAGGAGATACTCACCACATTGGTCTCGGCACATCCATTTCTAAAAACCAAAGAGCCTGATGTCCAAGTGATCCAGAAGGATGGAGCTCTCCATCTCATTGTTCGTGGGGAGGTTTATGAATACCGCAGCTATCCGCTTGAAGGCTTGGGGGCGGTGAGCATTGATATGAGGCTGTAGGCCTGGGGGCTTTGGATTTTTTCTGCAAGATTTTGGGTCCACTGAGCACATGTGGGAGGGGGCAAGCCCCCTCCCACATTTAGATTTTCTTTTGGCTCGGCCAAGCCTTTGCTGATACTCCATTACTCCAGCCGTAATGGTTCGCCGCCCAGCTTGATTGATGGCCCCCTGAATCGCTCCTAAGGTACAGCCCACGACAGCAAACCCGTGGAGCGACCATGACAACAACAATAACCCCCGACTCGCGCTGGACGCGGCGGCGCGACGAGAAGCTACGGCGGCTCGGGCGGGTCAAGCAGTATGCAGACGGGGCGGTGTTGCCCAGTGACAGAATCGTGCAAGCGCTGGAGGCGCTGATCCTCCCCGGCGACCGTGTGGTGCTTGAGGGCAACAACCAAAAGCAAGCTGACTTCCTCTCCCGCTCCCTGGCCAAAGCCGACCCGGCCATACTTCACGATTTGCACATGATCATGCCCAGTGTCGGGCGGTCCGAGCACTTGGATCTGTTTGAAAAAGGTATCGCGCGCAAGCTCGACTTCTCCTTTGCCGGCACCCAATCCCTGCGCATCAGCCAGTTGCTCGAAGATGGCTTGCTGGAAATCGGTGCGATCCACACCTACATCGAACTCTATGCGCGACTGGTGGTGGACCTGATCCCCAACGTCGTACTCTCCGCCGGTTTTATGGCCGACCGCGCCGGCAATATCTACACCGGCGCCAGCACCGAGGACACCCCCGCGCTGATCGAGCCCGCAGCCTTCAGCGATGGCATTGTGATCGTGCAGGTCAACCAGTTGGTGGACGACGTCACCGACCTGCCCCGTGTCGACATCCCCGCCAGTTGGGTGGATTTTGTGGTGGTGGCCGACAAGCCGTTCTACATCGAGCCGCTGTTCACCCGCGACCCTCGCCACATCAAGCCCGTGCATGTGCTGATGGCGATGATGGCGATTCGGGGCATCTACGAAAAACACAACGTGCAGTCGCTCAACCACGGTATCGGTTTCAACACTGCCGCCATCGAACTGATCCTGCCCACCTACGGCGAATCCCTGGGGCTGAAGGGCAAGATCTGCCGCAACTGGACCCTTAACCCGCACCCAACGCTGATCCCCGCCATCGAAAGCGGTTGGGTGGACAGCGTGCATTGCTTCGGCACCGAGCTGGGCATGGAAAACTACATCGCCGCGCGCCCGGATGTGTTCTTCACCGGCCGCGATGGCTCCATGCGCTCCAACCGCATGGTCTGCCAACTGGCCGGCCAATACGCGGTGGACCTGTTTATCGGCGCCACCCTGCAAGTCGATGGCGACGGGCATTCCAGCACCGTGACCCGTGGTCGCCTTGCCGGCTTTGGCGGGGCGCCGAACATGGGCCACGACCCGCGCGGCCGTCGCCATGGCACCCCGGCGTGGCTGGATATGCGCCACGGCGACGCACCGCAAGCGCTGCTCGAACGCGGCAAAAAACTGGTGGTGCAGATGGTTGAAACCTTCCAGGAGGGCGGTAAACCGACCTTTGTCGACACCCTCGATGCCGTGGAGGTGGCGCGCAAAAGCGGCATGCCCCTGGCGCCGATCATGATTTACGGTGACGACGTTACCCACTTGCTCACCGAAGAAGGCATCGCCTACCTGTACAAGGCGCGGTCCCTGGAAGAGCGCCAGGCGATGATCGCCGCCGTCGCCGGGGTGACGGCCATTGGTCTGCGTCACAACCCTAAAGACACCGCGCGCATGCGCCGCGAAGGCTTGATCGCCTTGCCCGAAGACCTCGGCATCCGCCGCACCGACGCCACCCGTGAGCTATTGGCCGCCAAGAGCGTGGCCGACCTGGTGGACTGGTCCGGTGGCTTGTACAACCCGCCCGCCAAATTCAGGAGCTGGTAAATGCGCGCCCTCAAACTGCACGAACTGAGTCTGGCCGATCGCCTGGCGGATATGGCCGTCGATGCCCTGATCGACGAAGCCGACCTGTCGCCCAAACCCGCGCTGGTGGACCGTCGCGGTAATGGCGCCCACTGCGATTTGCACCTGGGCCTGATGCACGCGTCGGCGCTGTCGCTGTGGCCGATGTTCAAGGAAATGGCCGAAGCGGCGATTGAGTTCGGCGAAGTCGGTTTGCCACTGCGCGAAGCCCTCGGTCGTATTGGCCGCGACGGCGAGCAGGCCATGCTCGTCACCACCGGTGGGGTGAACACCCATCGCGGTGCGATCTGGGCCCTCGGCTTGCTGACCGCATCGGCCGCTCTGGCCCCGCGTGCCATAACGCTGACCGCCGCCCGCTTAGCGCTGCTCAACGACCGTTACGCACCTCAACCGCTGAGCCACGGCGCCCAGGTCGAGCAACGTTACGGCGCGCGCGGTGCCCGTGAAGAAGCGCAGCTGGGCTTCCCCGCCGTGACCCAACGCGGCTTGCCGCAACTGCACAAGAGTCGCCGCCAGAACGCCGGTGAGCAGAACGCGCGTCTTGACGCCTTGCTCGCAATCATGACCGAGCTGGCCGACACCTGTGTGCTCTACCGCGCCGGCACCGAAGGCCTACAAGCCATGCAACACGGCGCCCAAGCGGTGCTCGACGCCGGCGGCAGCGCCACCCTGGCCGGCCGCCGCCGTCTACACGAACTGGACAACCAACTCTTGGCTCTGAATGCGTCCCCTGGCGGCGCCGCCGACTTGCTGGCCGCTTGCCTGTTTATCGACCGCCTCGACGGAGCGTTGTGATGGAAACCTTATCCTTTGAATTCCCCGCCGGGCAGCCGCTCAAAGGCCGCGCGCTGGTCGGGTGCGTGGGCTCCGGTGACCTGGAAGTGCTGCTGGAACCGGGCACGCCCGGGCGACTGACCATTGAGGTGCAAACATCGGTGAACGGTGCCGAACAGCGTTGGCAGCACCTTTTCGAGCGCATCTTCCAAGAACAGATGCCACCGGCGATGCACATTGATATCCATGACTTCGGTGCCACCCCCGGCGTGGTGCGTCTACGCCTGGAACAGGGTTTCGAGGAGATCGGCCATGACTGACCTGCTGACCAAACACAGCTTCGTGGAACTGGGCGCTCGGCAACGGGCCAAGGCCCTGTTGGATGCCGGCACCTTTCGCGAGTTGATCGACCCGTTTCAACGGGTCATGTCGCCCTGGCTCGGCCGCCAGGGCGTGGTGCCCCAGGCCGATGACGGGGTGATCATCGCTAAGGGCAGTATCGGTGGCATGCCGGTGGTAGTAGCGGCCATCGAAGGTAACTTCCAGGGCGGCAGCCTCGGTGAAGTCGGCGGTGCAAAAATCGCCGGTGCGCTGGAACTGGCCGCCGACGATAACCGCAACGGCATCCCCACCCGCGCCGTGCTGCTCCTGGAGACCGGCGGTGTGCGCTTGCAGGAAGCCAATCTGGGCCTGGCCGCAATTGCCGATATCCACGCGGCCATAGTCGACCTGCGCCAGTACCAGCCGGTGATCGGTGTGGTGGCCGGCAGCGTTGGCTGCTTTGGCGGTATGTCCATCGCCGCGGGGTTATGCAGCTATCTGGTGGTGACCCGCGAGGCACGCCTGGGCCTCAATGGCCCGCAGGTGATCGAACAGGAAGCCGGGTTGGACGAATACGACTCGCGCGATCGGCCGTTTATCTGGAGCCTGACCGGTGGTGAGCAGCGCTTCAACAGTGGCCTGGTCGACCGTTATGTCGCCGACGATATGGCGCAGATCCAACAGACCGTCACCGCGTTGATGCACGCAGGCTTGCCCGCTCAACAGCGCAGTCGGCAGGTCGATTTCTACCTCGCACGCCTGGCTGAGCTGGACACCACGGCGCAAATCGTCCCGGCGGCGGTTTGCGAACTGTATCAGGGAGAACGCCCATGAGAGGGTTGCAGTGGTTCAACGCATTGAGCGCCGGCGCTCCACTGGTAGACGGTTTGCCGGAGTCGCTGAGGGTTGCCGACGGTGTATTGGGTGAGCAACCGGTGCGCTTTGTCGCCGTGGTCACGGACGTACAAAACCGCTTCCCTCGGGCGCGCAATGGCGAAGTCGGCCTGCTCGAAGGCTGGGGGCTGGCCAAGGCCGTCGATGAGGTCATCGCCCGTGGCGACAAACGCCCCATCATCGCCATCGTCGATGTGCCCAGCCAAGCCTACGGCCGTCGCGAAGAAGCCCTCGGTATCCATCAGGCCCTGGCCGCTGCCGCCGACAGTTATGCCCGTGCACGTCTGGCCGGGCACCCGGTGATTGCGCTGTTGGTGGGCAAGGCCATGTCGGGTGCGTTTCTTGCCCACGGTTATCAGGCCAACCGCCTGATCGCCCTGCGCGACCCGGGTGTGATGGTGCACGCCATGGGCAAGGTCTCGGCCGCGCGGGTGACCTTGCGCAGCGTTGAGGAGCTCGAAGCCCTGGCCGCCAGCGTGCCGCCCATGGCCTATGACATCGACAGCTATGCCAGCCTCGGTCTGCTGTGGGAGACCTTGTCGGTCAGCCGGATCGAACAGCCCACGGCGGACGATGTGGCGCGGGTCAGTGACTGCCTGGTGAATGCGATCAAGGATGTCGGCAGCAGCGATTTGCGCGGGCGCCTGGGCGCGACGAACCGCGCGGCCTCCAGCCATGTGCGCCAACTGCTGCGGGAGCAATGGTGAACGCCCATGACCTGCTCTGGGGCATGAGCCCGGCGCACCTGCCTGCCGATGCACCGGCCTGGGCGGTAGACGCGATCAGCGCCGGTCACCCGGTGGTGGTGCGCCGTGCCATCGCCGAACTGGGTTACGTGGCGGTCGGTGTGCGCGGACGCTTGCGTGAGCAGCGTTTCGCCGCCGAGATGCCGCTGGCGGCGGTGCAGCGGCGCGTGGCCCCCGAAGCCCTGCGCGACGTGGTTTCGTCACGGGATTTACCCGCGCTGCAAGCGCTCGCTCAATTGCGTTCGGTACTGGAGCAAGAGACATGGGGCGTCAGCGGTAGCGCAGGGTTTGAATTGGCCACCGGTATCGAAGCCTTGCATGCCCGAAGCGATCTGGATTTGATCCTGCGTACGCCCAAGCGTCTTGAACGCGCCGATGCTGAAGACCTGCTGGCAATCCTGGACACGACGGTGTGCCCCGTCGATCTGCAATTGCAAACCCCGTTCGGCGCAGTCGCCTTGCGCGAATGGGCCAGCGGCTCACGCCGCGTGCTGCTGAAGACCGCCAGCGGCGCACAGCTTGTGCTCGACCCCTGGCAGGCCGTGGCATGAGCAGCCTGCTGGTGTTCCCAGGGCAGGGTGCCCAGCGAGCAGGCATGCTCCAGTCCTTGCCCGAACCTGTGCTGGAAGAAGCCAGCGATGCCCTGGGCGAAGATGTACGCCAGCTCGATTCAGCCCATGCCCTGGCCAGCACCCGCGCCGTGCAACTGTGCCTGTTGATCGCCGGTGTGGGCCATGCACGCCAGTTACAACGCACCTCGGATTACGTCGCCGGCCTGTCTATCGGCGCTTATCCGGCGGCGGTGGTCGCCGGTGCCCTGGAGTTTGCCGACGCGGTCAGGCTGGTCAGTCTGCGCGGCGAATTGATGCAGCAGGCTTATCCACAGGGCTACGGCATGACCGCGTTGATCGGTCCGGCGCTATCCACGGTCGAGGCGCTACTGGCCGAGGTCCACACGCCGCAGACCCCGGTGTACCTGGCCAATATCAACGCCGACAACCAAACCGTGATCGCCGGCAGCGACGCGGCGATGCAGCGTGTCGCAGAACGCATCAAAGGTAACGGCGTTGCGCGGCGCCTGGCGGTCAGTGTGCCGTCCCACTGCGCGCTGCTGGAGCAACCCGCCCAGCGCTTGGCCGAAGCGTTTGCCCAGGTATCGCTCAAAGCGCCGCGCACCACCTACCTGAGCAGCACCCGCGCGCGGCCGATTCACAACCCCGAACACCTGCGCGACGACCTGGCCTTCAACCTGTGCCGCGTGGTCGACTGGCGCGGCACTGTGCAAAGCGCCTACGAGCGCGGTGTGCGCTTGCAGATCGAACTGCCACCGGGCGCCGTGCTCACTGGCCTCTCGCGCCGGGTGTTTGAGCAAGGCACGGTGATCGCCTGCGAAGGAGCACGTCTGGACACTCTGCAGGCTTTGCTGGAAGAGGAGGAGCGCCGCCACCGATAAAGCACTACCCAAGGCTTTCGAAGCACAACAACAACAATTTCGATCGAGCACTTTGAGGACAACAACAATGATTATTTACGGTGTGGCGTTTTTGGCGCTGTGTACGTTGACCGGCTTGTTTATCGGTGAACTGCTGGGCAAGTGGATGGGCATTCCGGCCAACGTCGGCGGGGTTGGGATTGCCATGCTGCTGTTGATCGGCCTGGGCAGTTATCTGGGTAACCGCGGGTTGTTTACCGGCAAATCCGAGCAAGGTGTGAGCTTTTGGGCCGCAATCTACATTCCGATTGTGGTGGCCATGGCCGCCCAGCAGAACGTTTATGGCGCCATCAGCGGCGGCCCCATGGCGATACTGGCTGGAACGTTGGCCGTGGTACTGGGCTTTGCCCTGGTACCCGTGCTGGTGCGTATCGGCAATCGCGAGCCGAGCGCGACCGTTCACACTAAAGAAGCCGGGTGATTGCCATGTATGAATCCATGATGAAAGTGATTACTGGCTACGGCCTGATCAGCGGTTTCGCCGTGATTGGCCTGACCATGTGGGTCTCGTACTGGCTTTCCGATACCTTTACCAAAGGGCGTTTGCACGGTTCGGCCATCGCTATTCTGCTGGGGTTGGTGCTGTCGTACGTGGGCGGAGCATTTACCGGGGGCTCCAAGGGGGTCGTGGACATCCCGCTGTTGTCGGGCATCGGCCTGCTGGGTGGGGCGATGCTGCGCGACTTCGCCATTGTCGCTACGGCTTTCGGCGTGAGCGTCGATGAGCTCAAGCGCGCAGGGTTCGTGGGCGTGCTTGCGCTGTTTTTCGGGGTGGGCTCCTCGTTTGTCGCTGGCGTGGCGGTGGCCATCGGGTTTGGCTACACCGACGCGGTCAGCCTGACCACCATCGGTGCCGGCGCGGTCACCTACATCGTCGGCCCTGTGACGGGGGCGGCGATCGGTGCCAGCTCCGAAGTCATGGCGCTGTCCATCGCCGCCGGGTTGATCAAGGCGATCCTGGTGATGGTGTTGACGCCGTTCGTGGCGCCGTTCATCGGCCTTAATAACCCGCGCAGCGCAGTGATTTTCGGAGGCTTGATGGGCACCTCCAGCGGTGTGGCCGGCGGGTTAGCGGCGACCGATCCGAAACTGGTGCCCTATGGCTGCCTGACTGCGGCGTTTTACACCGCGCTGGGGTGCTTGCTGGGCCCGTCGCTGTTGTTTCTGATTGTGCGTGGGCTTGCCGGTTAACTACCGCGATTGGCATACATCCGACACTCCGCGAGCAACGCCAGCAAGTTCGGGTCGCGCTCCTTGGCCTTCAAAAACACTACGCCGATATGCTGCTGCAACCGATAGCGCGGTTGCAGTGGTATGAGCTTCACGCGGTTCTCATAGACCGCCGCAATCCGCCCCGGCAACAGTGCATAGCCCACGCCTGAACTGACCATGCTCAGCAAGGTGAAGATGTCATTGACCTGCATCGCCACCTTCGGCTCGAACCCCGCCTGCTTGAACACCCGATTGCCATCCTGATGGGTGGCGAAGCCTTGGGTGAGGGTGATGAAGGTGGCGTCGCGCACGTCCGCCAGGTCGATTTGCTGTTCGCGGTCGAACGGCGAGTCGGCCGGTGTGGCGAGGAAAATATCGTCGCAGAACAGCTCGATCTGCTCGCAGTCCGGGTCGCTGGCGTGTTCGTCGAGGGAGATGAGAATCGCGTCCACCTCCATGTTCTTGAGCTTGTAGAGCAGGTCGAAATTGGAGCCGAGGATCAGGTCGATATTGAGTTCGCTGCGGCGAATCTTCAGGCCCATGATCAACTGCGGCACGGTTTTGACAGTCAGCGAATACAGCGAGCCCAACTTGAAACGCTCGGCAGAGAACCCGGCGGCTTCGCGGGTCAGGCGCACGCTGTCGACCACGTCGGCTACCAGTCTCTGCGCACGTTCTTCCAATACGTAGGCGCTTTCCAGCGGCGTAAGGTTGCGCCCCTCGTGTTTGAACAATGGGCAGCGCAGGGCGTTTTCCAGGGAATGGATGGCTCGGTGCACGCTGACGTTGCTGGTCTGCAGCTCGGCCGCGGCACGGGTGAGGTTGCCGGTGCGCATGAACGCCAGGAAGATTTCGAGTTTCTTGAGGGTGAGTTCTTCGTCGATCAGCATGGCCGTGGCTCGGGTTCGCAAGGGCTCGATTGTGCCCGCAAATGCGCGCGGCGTCCTCGGAACGTCACATGGCACTTGCACTCTGATGCCCAAGGCCGGAGGCTTGCGGCCAGTCGTCAACGGTTACGGGAGGTCAGTGACACATGTACCACGGGGAACGATTCAACGCCTGGAGCCATTTGCTCGGTGCTGTCGCGGCGTGTATTGGCGCCGTATGGATGCTGGTGGTGGCCAGTCTGGATGGCAGCCCCTGGAAGATCGTCAGCGTGGCGATCTATGGTTTTACGCTGATGGTGCTGTACAGCGCGTCCACCGTGTACCACAGCGTGCAGGGGCGGCGAAAAGAGATCATGCAGAAGGTCGATCACTTTTCCATCTACCTGTTGATTGCCGGCAGTTACACGCCGTTTTGCATGGTGACCCTGCGCGGGCCATGGGGCTGGACGCTGTTCGGGATTGTGTGGGGGCTGGCGGTGATCGGCATTTTGCAGGAGATCAAACCGCGTTCCGAGGCGCGCATTTTGTCCATCGTCATTTATGCGGTGATGGGCTGGATTGTGCTGGTGGCGGTCAAGCCGCTGATGGCCGCGCTGGGCACGGCGGGGTTTATCTGGCTGGCAGCGGGCGGCGTGCTGTACACCGTTGGCATCATCTTTTTTGCCCTGGAGCACCGCCTGCGGCATTCCCATGGGATCTGGCATTTGTTCGTGATCGGCGGCAGCGTGCTGCATTTCGTGGCGATCATGCACTACGTGCTATAGCCGCTGCAGCATCGCGTCGGCGCGCTGGCCGAAGATCTCCAACAGCTTGGCCAGCGTGTGCGGTGGCGGCTCATCGGCGCGGGTCAGGGCGTAGAGGGTGATCGGCAGCGGTGGGGTCAGCGTGCGGATGCAGGTGGTGGCGGGGGAAGCGCCGAGGGCGGTGAAGGGGTCGATTACCGTCAGCCCGGCGCCGGACTCGACCATGGCCCGCGCCAGGGCGTAGGTCTGCACCGAGAGGGTCACGCGCGGTGGTGGCGTGACGCTTTCCAGATAATTGTCGAGCCTGGCCGACAGCGGGTCGGCGCTGGACAGGCCAATCAGCGGCGCGCCGGCCAGGTCCGTCAGGGCCAATGGCGTGCTCAGCGCCTCCTCGGGCCAATAACCCTTGGAGGCCAGCGCCACCAGCGCACCGTTGGCCAGCACTTGGGTGGTCAAGCCCGGATGGCCGGAGAAGTTGAGGGTCAACGCCAGGTCGATCTCGCGCATCAACAGTTTTTGCACCAGCTCGCGGCTATGGTCGCTGGACAGTTCGCAGGCAATGTCCGGGTAGTCGCGCTTCCATTCCAGAATCGCCGGCGGCAGCAGGGCCAGGGCCAATGCCGGAATCGCACCAATGCGCACGCTATGCCCCGGTGCGCTGCGCAGGCTCTTGGCCAGGCGCCGCACGCCTTGCAGGCTCTCGGTGACTTTCTCGACTTCCCGCTCCAGCGCCAAGGCTTCCGGAGTTGCCTGCAATTTACCGCGCACCCGCAGAAACAGCGGAAAGCCCAGCTGCATTTCGGCATGTTGCAGCACCTTGGTCACCGCCGGCTGCGATACATGCAGCAACTGCGCGGCGGCACTGACGGAGCCGGTCTGGCGGATAGCCTGGAAGATTTCGATATGACGCAAGCGCATGGCACGTCCATAACCTTTGTTTATAGGCGACCTATCTTTATTCATTGTCGGTGGCGTGTCACCTGCCCCTACGCTGGGGCCCTCTCAATCAACGGCAGGGGCGAGCATGGCCAGGCAGGTTTGCATTATCGGCGGTGGGGTCATCGGCTTGGCCAGTGCGTACGCGCTGGTGCGTGCCGGTCATGAGGTCACGGTGATCGACGCGCGCGAGCGCCTCGGCAGCGAAACCAGCTTTGCCAACGGTGGGCAATTGTCTTACCGCTACGTCGCGCCGCTGGCCGATGCCGGTGTGCCGCTGCAAGCGATTGGCTGGCTGCTGCGCGGTGACTCGCCGTTGAAACTGCGCCCGCGTCTGGACCCCCAACAATGGCGCTGGATGGCGGCGTTTGTCGGCGCCTGCCGAGGCTCGGTGAATAAACGCAACGCCGCGCACCTGCTGCGTCTGGCGACCCTGAGCCAAAACACCTTGCAGCAATGGCGCGTCGACGATCGCCTGGACGGCTTCGACTGGCGGCGCAATGGCAAGCTGGTGGCCTTTCGCAACGCGACGACCTTTGAGCATGCGCGCAGCAAGGTCACCGACATCCTGCAACAACAGGTGCTGTCCGCCCTGGACTGCGCACGCCTGGAGCCGACGCTGGCGGCGGGCGGTTTTGTCGGCGGTATCTACACGCCAAACGAGGAAGTCGCCGATTGCCATGCGTTCTGTCAGCGTCTGGCGGCGCGCCTGGAGGCATCAGGGCGTTGCACATTTATGTTGGGGCGCAAGGTCACCGGTATTCGTCATGCCGAGGGGGCGGTGCAGGCGCTGGAACTGGGCGAGGAGGTCATGCCGGTGGAGCACCTGGTGCTGGCCGCCGGGCACCGCAGCGCTGAATTGGCGTTGCCTGGCGTGTCGCTGCCGTTGTATCCGCTCAAGGGCTACAGCCTGAGCGTGCCGATAGGCGAGCAGCATCGCGCTCCGAACGTGAGCATCACCGACTACGATCGCAAGATCGTCTACGCACGCATCGGCGAACAATTGAGGGTGGCGGCCATGGTGGATATCGTCGGTTTCGACGCCAGCCTTGAGCCTAAGCGCCTGGCGCTGATGAAACGCCAGGCGATCGAGACTTTTCCTACCGCTGGTGACTATAGCCATGCGCTGGAATGGGCCGGCATGCGCCCGGCCACGCCAACCGGTGTGCCACTGATCGGCGCGAGCGTTTACCGCAACCTGTGGCTCAACCTGGGCCACGGCGCCCTCGGTTTTACCCTGGCCTGCGGCAGCGGCCAACTGCTCGCCGAACTGATCGGCCAGCACCAACCTTCCATCGATATGCAGGGCCTTTCGCCCCGCGCCGCGTGAGGACGCATCCATGACCCTCCAACGAATCAACACCAACGAACGCCTCAGCGGCGCTGTGACTTTCAATGAGCTGGTGTTTCTGTCGGGCCAGGTGCCGGGTGACGGCCAGGACGTGGCGACCCAGACCCGCGAAGTCTTGGCCAGGATCGACGCGCTGTTGGCCCAGGCCGGCAGCGACAAGGACCACTTGCTCAATGCGACCATCTATCTCAAGGACATCGACAGCGGTTTTGCGCCGATGAATGAAGTGTGGTCCGCGTGGCTGACGCCGGGGATGGCGCCCACCCGGACCACCCTGCAAGCCCAGCTCGCACGGCCGAGCGTGCTGGTGGAAATCAGTGTGATTGCTGTACGTAAATAACCAAAAAAACCAACGGAGCATAACAATGAAAAAAATCCTGTTGACCGGCTGCGCGATGGGGCTGTTGTGGGGCGCGCAGGCCGTGGCAAACGAAGCGGCCTTGAGCGGTACGCTGAGCAAGATCGCCAACGCCAAGTCGATTACCTTGGGTTATCGCGACGCCTCGGTACCGTTTTCGTACGTGGGCGACCATAGCGGCAAACCCATGGGCTATTCGGTGGACCTGGCGAACAAGATCGTCGAACGCATCCAGCAGAAAACCGGGGTGCCCAACCTCAACGTCAAATTCAACCTGGTGACCTCCCAGACCCGTATCCCGCTGGTGCAGAACGGCACCGTCGACCTGGAATGCGGCTCCACCGGCGTGACCGCCGAACGGCAGAAGCAGGTGGCGTTTTCCTACGGGTTTATCTACGTGAAGGGCCAGTTGCTGACTGCCAAAGACAGCGGCATCAAGGGGTTTGCCGATCTGCAGGGCAAGAACGTGGTGACCACCGCCGGCACCACCAACGAGCGCTTCCTCAAGAGCTACAACGCCGAGCACAAGGCCAATATCTTTGTGATCAGCGCCAAGGACCATGGCGAGGCATTCAAGATGCTTGAGACTGGCCGCGCGGCCGCGTTCTACATGGACGACGCGCTGCTCTACGGCGAACGCGCCAAGGCCAAAGACCCGCACAACTGGGTGGTGGTAGGCGAGGAGCAGTCGCGGGAGATCTACAGCTGCATGGTGCGCAAGGATGACCCGCAGTTTCTGGCGGTGGTCAACGAGACCCTCGGTGACCTGTACCGCAGCGGGGAAATCAACGGGATTTACCAGCGCTGGTTTGAACAGCCGATTCCGCCCAAGGGCTTGAACCTTGAGTTCCCGATGACCAGCGAGCTGAAGGCGATCATTGCCAAGCCGGTCAGCGACCCGTTGGAGTGATGTGCTGATGTGGTAACCCAATCTAACTGTGGTAGCTGGCTTGCCTGCGATAGCATCACTCAAGTGTTACTGAAAGACCGAGGTGACTGCATCGCGGGCAAGCCCGGCTCCCACACAAGCCCGCTCCCACAGTTTTGATTGGGTTTGCAAAGTAAGGGCGTTAGAAGTCGCCCCAGAGTTGTTGGGCCACGGCCAATGCAACAACGGGAGCGGTTTCGGTACGCAACACCCGCGGCCCAAGGCGGGCGGCGTGGTAGCCGGCGGCTTGGGCTGTTTCGACTTCATTGTCGGTCAGCCCACCTTCTGGCCCGATCAAAAACGCCAGGCTCGACGGCTTGGCATGGCTGATCATCGGTTCAGCCACCGGGTGCAGCACCAGCTTCAGGTCCGCCGCGGTTTGCTTCAACCAATCGGCCAGCAGCAGCGGCGGGTGAATCACCGGCACCGTCGAACGCCCGCATTGCTCGCACGCGCTGATCGCCACCTGGCGCCAGTGCAGCAGGCGCTTGTCGGCGCGTTCGTCCTTGAGGCGCACTTCGCAGCGTTCGCTGAAAATCGGCGTGATCGCGTTGACCCCAAGCTCGGTAGCTTTCTGGATCGCCCAATCCATCCGCTCGCCCCGGGACAGGCCCTGGCCGAGGTGGATGTGCAGCGGGGATTCGGCCTGGCCCGCGAAGCTTTCGCTCAGTTGCACGGTGACGCGCTTCTTGCCGACTTCCAGCAAGCTGCCGAGGAATTCCTGGCCCGAGCCGTCGAACAATTGCACGGCGTCGCCTTCGACCATGCGCAACACGCGGCTGATGTAATGCGCCTGGGCCTCGGGCAGTTCTACGTCGCCGAGGCTCAGCGGGGTGTCGGTGAAAAAGCGGGACAATCTCATTTCTGTTCTCTGGAAAATTCTGTGCAGGAGCAAGATAACGGTGGCGAGGGTGCCTAAAAAGGTGGGGAATCAACCCGGATCGCGAAAGCCTGGGTGGAAGTCCTGTGGCACTGCGACGCTGACGCTGCTGTTGGTGGCGATGTCTATGCCTTCACTGGCCACTTCGGCCAGGAAGTCAATTTGCTCCGGCGTGATCACATAGGGCGGCAGGAAATACACCACGCTGCCCAACGGCCGCAGCAACGCGCCGCGCTCCAGGGCGTGTTCGAATACCTTCAGGCCACGGCGTTCCTGCCATGGGTAGGCGGTCTTGGTGGCTTTGTCCTGGACCATCTCGATGGCCAGCACCATGCCGGTCTGGCGCACTTCTGACACATGGGGGTGGTCCACCAGGTGCGCGGTGGCGGTGGCCATGCGCTGGGCCAGGGCCTTGTTGTTCTCGATGACGTTGTCTTCTTCGAAAATATCCAGGGTCGCCAACGCCGCCGCGCACGCCAGCGGGTTGCCTGTGTAGCTGTGGGAATGCAGGAAGGCGCGCAGGGTCGGGTAGTCGTCGTAGAACGCGCTGTACACGTCCTCGGTGGTCACCACGGCGGCCAAGGGCAGATAGCCGCCGGTAAGGGCCTTGGACAGGCACAGGAAGTCCGGACGGATGCCGGCCTGTTCGCAGGCGAACATGCTGCCGGTGCGGCCGAAGCCTACGGCGATTTCGTCATGGATCAGGTGCACGCCGTAGCGGTCGCAGGCTTCGCGCAGCAGCTTGAGGTACACCGGGTGATACATGCGCATGCCGCCGGCGCCCTGGATCAGCGGCTCGACGATCACCGCAGCGATCGTGGCATGGTGCTCGGCCAGGGTCTGTTCCATGGCCAGGAACATCGTGCGTGAGTGTTCTTCCCAGCTCATACCCTCGGGGCGCAGGTAGCAATCTGGGCTGGGTACTTTGATCGTGTCGAGCAGCAGCGCCTTGTAGGTTTCGGTGAACAGTGGCACATCGCCCACCGACATCGCGGCGATGGTTTCGCCGTGGTAGCTGTTGGTGAGGGTCACAAAGCGCTTTTTGTTCGGCAGGCCGCGGTTGAGCCAATAGTGGAAGCTCATTTTCAGCGCGACTTCGATGCACGACGAACCGTTATCGGCGTAGAAGCAACGGGTCAGGCCCTCGGGCGTCATCGCCACCAGGCGCTCGGACAGCTCGATCACCGGCTGGTGGCTGAAACCGGCGAGGATCACATGTTCCAGTTGATCGACCTGGTCCTTGATGCGCTGGTTGATGCGCGGGTTGGCATGCCCGAACACGTTGACCCACCAGGAGCTGACGGCGTCGAGGTAGCGCTTGCCTTCGAAGTCTTCCAGCCACACGCCCTCGCCACGCTTGATGGGGATCAGCGGCAATTGCTGGTGGTCTTTCATCTGGGTGCAGGGATGCCACAGCACCGCCAGGTCGCGTTGCATCCACTGGTTGTTCAGGCCCATCGTGTCTCTCCTCGAAGCGGTCCTGCGACCGGCGCAGGTGAAACAATCGCGCAAGCCTATGCAAAGCAGGGCGGTGTCACAACCCATGGCGTGTGAATTGGCAGTAAACACAGGACGGACTGTCACGTTTCTCAGGAATAGTCCTTAATCCTTGGTTAACTTATCGTGCCTAGGCTCTAGATCGCATTTCTCGATATTTCAAAGCGAAATTTTCCGCTTTAATTCGATAGTTAACACGCTAGTCTTGGGCGCAGCTCTTACGGGATTAAGTACATGCAGCTACGTAACTCACCGGCCCGGTATGGCTGGGTCAGCATGGTTTTGCATTGGGGCGTAGCCCTGGTGGTGTTTGGTTTGTTCGCCCTGGGCCTGTGGATGGTCGGACTCGATTACTACAGTGCCTGGCGCAAAGAGGCGCCGGACCTGCACAAGAGCATTGGTATCACGCTGTTTGCCGTGATGCTGGTGCGGATCGTCTGGCGCTTGATCAGCCCGCCGCCACCGCCGCTGGCCAGTTACAGCCGCCTGACCCGTATCGGCGCGGCGTTTGGCCACATGTTCCTGTACGTCGGCCTGTTTGCGGTAATGATCGCCGGTTACCTGATTTCCACCGCAGACGGTGTCGGTATTCCGGTGTTTGGCCTGTTTGAAATTCCTGCCTTGGTTTCCGGTCTACCGGACCAGGCAGACAACGCGGGTCTGGTGCACTTGTACCTGGCCTGGGTATTGGTGGTCTTCGCCGGTTTGCACGGCGTGGCTGCGTTGAAACACCACTTTATCGATCGTGATGCGACCCTGACGCGAATGCTGGGGCGCAAAGCCTGATGTTCAACCTCGACTCACAAGGAATAGAAAGCATGTTGAAAAAGACACTCGCTGCACTGGCAATCGGTACTGCTTTGCTGTCCGCAGGCCAGGTCATGGCGGCTGACTACAAGATCGACAAAGAAGGCCAGCACGCCTTCATCGACTGGAAAATCAGCCACCTGGGCTACAGCTTCATCCACGGTACCTTCAAGGACTGGGACGGCACGTTCAGCTGGGATTCGGCCAAGCCAGAAGCCAGCAAAATTGCAGTCGACGTGAAAACCGCCAGCCTGTGGTCCAACCACGCTGAGCGTGACAAGCACATCGCCAGCAAAGACTTCCTCGACGTCTCCAAGTTCGCTGACGCCAAGTTCGTGTCCACCGCCGTTAAATCCACCGGCGACAAAACTGCTGACGTGACCGGCGACCTGACCCTGCACGGCGTGACCAAGCCTGTTACTTTCAAGGCCACGTTCAACGGTGAAGGCAAAGACCCATGGGGCGGCGAGCGTGCCGGCTTCAACGCCAAGACCACGCTGAACCTGAACGACTTCGGCATCAAAGGCCCAGGCCCGTCCTCCCAGACCCTGGACCTGGATATCTCGCTGGAAGGCGTGAAGCAGAAGTAATTCTGCGCAGTTAAAAAAACCGGATCTCAGGATCCGGTTTTTTGTGTCTGGAATGCGCTCAGTGTGGGAGGGAGCTTGCTCCCGATGTCATTGGCTCGGTCTGCCGGCTGATACTGATACACAGCTATCGGGTAAGCCTCCTCCCATATTTGTTTTGTTGAGCCCAAAAAAATGCCCCGTCTCGAAAGAGCGGGGCATTTTTTATACTGTGTAGAAACTCAGCGGTTGCGGGTCAGCAACGCTGGTTTCTCGCCACGAGGACGGCCGGGCAATTGATCCAATTGCTCTGGAGTCGGGAAACGATCGACCTTCGACTCCTTGTGGATAATCTTCGGAGCGGGGCCGCCACGCGGGTTTTGCACGGCTGGCTCGGACGAACGTGATTGGTCGTCACGGGCCGGGCGGCGATTACGCGAGTCTTCGCGACGGGCCTGGCCATCACGCGGTGCACCGTTGCGTGGGCCATTGCGCTTGGCTGGCGGGGTGCCGGTGGTGCCGCCGCTGCTGTTACGCGGACCATTCTGACGGCCGCCCTGTGGCTGACCGCCGCGGGGAGCGCCCGCGCCCTGTGCCGGAGCACCTGGGCGACGGCCACGGCCCTGGGCCGGCTTGGCCTGAGGGACGTAGTCAACGCGGTTACCGAAGTTATCCACATCGTCGTCGAGGAACTCGTCCGGAGCGCGGTCAGCGGCGGCGCGTGGCGGTTGGGTCGGCTGGCGCTGTTCGCGGGCCGGGGTGCCTTCGCGGGGCTTCTGCTCACGGGCCGGGCGTTCGCCACGTCCGTTGCTGGCGGATTTTTCCTTGCCCTTGTCCTTGCCCTTGTCGCGACGACCGCCGCCACCGCCACCGCCGTTCGGGCCATCGCCCTTCGGACCGCGCGGGTTGCGTGGGTTACGCACATCGGGACGCTCGCGCGCCTCAGGCTTCTCGGCTTCTACGGTGCTGGCATCGAAGCCCATCAGGTCGCCGTCGGCGATTTTCTGCTTGGTCATGCGCTCGATGCTTTTCAGCAGTTTTTCTTCGTCCGGCGCCACCAGGGAGATGGCTTCGCCCGAACGACCGGCACGGCCGGTACGGCCGATACGGTGCACGTAGTCTTCATCGACGTTCGGCAGCTCGAAGTTGACCACGTGTGGCAATTGGTCGATATCCAGGCCGCGGGCGGCGATATCGGTGGCCACCAGGATGCGCACGGTGCCGGCCTTGAAGTCGGCCAGGGCTTTGGTGCGCGCGTTCTGGCTCTTGTTGCCGTGGATGGCGACGGCGGTCAGGCCGTGCTTGTCCAAGTACTCGGCCAGGCGGTTGGCGCCATGCTTGGTGCGGGTGAACACCAGGACCTGTTCCCAGGCGCCAGCGGTGATCAGGTGGGCCAGCAGCGCACGTTTGTGGCTGGCGGGCAGGCGGAACACGCGTTGCTCGATACGCTCGACCGTGGTGTTCGGCGGCGTGACTTCGATGCGCTCCGGGTTGTGCAGCAGCTTGCCGGCCAGGGCGGTGATGTCCTGGGAGAACGTTGCCGAGAACAGCAGGTTCTGACGTTTGGCCGGCAGGCGGGCGAGGACTTTCTTCACGTCATGGACGAAGCCCATGTCGAGCATACGGTCGGCTTCGTCCAGCACGAGGATTTCTACGTGGGACAAATCGACGCTGCCCTGGCCGCACAAGTCGAGCAAACGACCGGGGCACGCCACCAGCACGTCGACACCACGGGACATGGCCTGAACCTGAGGGTTCATGCCGACGCCGCCGAAGATGCAGGCGCTGACGAACTTGAGGTCGCGGGCATACAGCTTGAAGCTGTCATGGACCTGGGCGGCGAGTTCGCGGGTAGGGGTCAGGACCAGTACGCGCGGTTGGCGCGGGCCGTGACGCTGGGATTTGTCCGGGTGACCGTTGGGGAACAACCGCTCCAGGATAGGGAGGGCGAAACCGCCGGTTTTACCAGTACCTGTCTGGGCTGCGACCATCAGGTCGCGACCTTGCAACACGGCGGGAATGGCCCGCTGTTGCACGGGAGTAGGCTCGGTATAGCCCGCTGCCTCGATGGCGCGGACTAAAGCCTCGGAGAGACCGAGGGAAGCAAAGGACATGAGTAATCCTGTTTTAGTTAGGGCTTGGCCCAAAGGGATAATCTTGCCGGGCGTGAATGGCGCTTAGGGGAGCGAAATCCCGTCCGGTCCTGCTGCGTCTGGCGAGCACTCCACCGGCTCGCGCGGGCTGCAAAGCTGCGCTGTAGCGGGGTTGGGTGCCTTTTTCAAGACCTCAGCGGCCGGGCGTAAGCCTGGCGGAAAGGCCGGAGTATAACAGAGCAATCACGGCGCGCCGCTTTCCTGCTGCTCAACGGTGCGTTCTGCAGCTGCAATACTTGGAATTCCGCCGTAACGTGCGCTCAAGGCGGCGTAGCCTGGCTCTTGTTTGAAGCGCTTTAATTCGGCGGCAAAACGCTGCACCAGCAGGTCCATGCCCGCGCCACGGCGTACGGCCAGAAACTGCGGTTGGCGGCTGACCACCAGCGGCGCCTGGCTGACCTTGCCCTCCAGGCCCAATGTCTTGATCAGATGCTGGCCGACCCGGCGATCAGTGATCAGTAGATCGATACGCCCCAGCAGCAATTTGCCGAAGTTCGCCTCGTGACTGGGCGCGGGTTCGCGGTTGAACAGCGCCGAATCGCTGAATTCAGCGCCGTACAGATAGCCCGGCGAGGTGCCCACTGTCAGCCCGCGCAGGTCACCTAGATGCTGCGCCGGGTGGGGGCGCTCGTTGGCATAGAACAGCACGAAGTCCACGTCCGACAGCGGTTCGCTGGGGTACAGCAACTGGGCGTCGCGCTCCTGGCTGTGGAAAATATCCAACGCGCCGTCGGCGCTGCCTTGATCGAGCATGACCAGGCAGCGTTTCCAAGGCAGAAATTGCCACTGCACCTCAATCCCCAGGCGCTGGAACACGATAACGGTGGTTTCATAGTCCAGCCCGTACATGGCGCCCTGGTCTTCATACACATAAGGCGCCCACGGCTCGGTGACAATGCGCAGCTTCTCGCCATAAGCGGCCAGGCTCAGGCAAGTGAAAAGCGCAGCGGTCAACAACTTGAGAAGGGCGTGCATGCCCTGAGGTTACGACGCCATCGCGTTAAAGAGAAGCTCTGGCATGGGGGTTGGGTTTACAACGGGTGGATCGAGTAGGAGCACACACCCTTCAAAAAAAGGCCCCCGTAGTACGGAGGCCTATTTGCTGCTTGGAATGACTTCAGCGTGGCAGCTTCAGGTTATTCCAGATGGCGAGGCTGGGTTCAGCCTGGTTAAGGGTATAGAAGTGCAACCCTGGTGCGCCGCCTTGTAACAAGCGTTCGCACATTTCGGTAATAACGTGCTCACCGAACGCCTGGATGCTCTTGACGTCGTCGCCATAGGCTTCCAGTTGCTTGCGAACCCAGCGTGGGATCTCTGCGCCGCAAGCGTCGGAGAAACGCGCCAATTTGCTGTAGTTAGTGATCGGCATGATGCCCGGCACGATTGGGATATCTACACCCAGAGCCCGTACACGCTCGACAAAGTAGAAGTAGCTGTCAGCGTTGAAGAAGTACTGGGTGATCGCGCTGTTGGCGCCGGAGTTAGCCTTACGCACGAAATTCTGCAAATCGTCTTCGAAATTACGTGCTTGTGGATGCATCTCCGGGTAAGCAGCTACTTCGATATGGAAGTGATCACCGCTTTCTTCACGGATGAAACTCACCAAGTCATTGGCGTGGCGCAGCTCACCGCTGGCCATACCCATACCGGACGGCAAATCGCCACGCAGGGCGACGATGCGCTTGATCCCGGCGTCTTTGTACTGGGTCAGCAGGCCGCGCAGGTCGGCCTTGCTGTCGCCCACACACGACAAGTGCGGTGCGGCGGGAATATTGACCTGGCTTTCCAGCTGCAACACGGTGTTGATCGTGCGGTCGCGGGTCGAGCCGCCGGCACCGTAGGTGCAGGAGAAAAAGTCGGGTTGGTAGCTGGCCAATTGCGCGGCAGTGGCCATCAGTTTTTCATGCCCAGCATCGGTCTTGGTCGGGAAGAACTCGAAGCTGTAGCGACGGTCTTGGGACATGGAGGGGGTCTCCAGCTGCAAGTTGCGAGCTTCAAGTTGCAAGAGGGCGGTGTGCCTGTCTTGCAGCATGAAGCTCTCAACCCACAACTGCTTAAAGAGCAAGGAAGTAGCAAGCCTTCACACAAACGCTTTTACTTGCCGCTTGTAGCTGAAAGCTTGCCGCTGCTGTCAGTACCTATACGCGTGCGGCTTGAACGGACCTTCGACAGTCACGCCGATGTAATCGGCTTGGGTCTTGGTCAGCTTGGTCACCACGCCGCCGAAGCCGCGAACCATTTCCAGGGCCACTTCTTCGTCGAGTTTCTTAGGCAGTACTTCCACGGTCAGGCGCTCGGCTTTCTGGGCAGGCGACAGATCGGCGTACTTTTGTTCAAACAGGAAGATCTGTGCCAGCACCTGGTTGGCGAAGGAGCCGTCCATGATGCGGCTTGGGTGGCCGGTGGCGTTGCCCAGGTTAACCAGGCGGCCTTCGGCCAGCAGGATCAGGTAATCGTCATTCTGTGGATCGAAATCCCCAGCGCCGGTACGGTGAACCTTGTGCACTTGAGGTTTTACTTCTTCCCACGCCCAGTTCTTGCGCATGAAAGCGGTGTCGATCTCGTTGTCGAAGTGACCGATGTTGCACACCACGGCGCGCTTTTTCAGGGCCTTGAGCATGTTGGCATCGCAGACATTCACGTTACCGGTGGTGGTGACGATCAGGTCGATCTTGCCCAGCAGGGCTTTGTCGATGCTGGCTTCGCTGCCGTCGTTGACGCCGTCGATGAATGGCGAAACCACTTCGAAACCGTCCATGCAGGCCTGCATGGCGCAGATCGGGTCGACTTCGGACACTTTAACGATCATGCCTTCCTGACGCAGGGACTGGGACGAACCCTTGCCCACGTCACCGTAACCGATCACCAGGGCTTGCTTGCCCGACAGCAGGTGGTCGGTGCCGCGCTTGATGGCGTCGTTGAGGCTGTGACGGCAGCCGTACTTGTTGTCGTTCTTGCTCTTGGTTACCGAGTCGTTGACGTTGATGGCCGGGATTTTCAGCTCGCCCTTGGCCAGCATGTCCAGCAGGCGGTGTACGCCGGTGGTGGTTTCTTCGGTCACGCCATGGACGCGATCGAGGATCTGCGGGTATTTCTTGTGCAGCAGCTCGGTCAGGTCGCCGCCGTCGTCAAGGATCATGTTGGCATCCCAAGGTGCGCCATCCTTGAGGATGGTTTGCTCCAGGCACCACTCGTATTCCTCTTCGGTCTCGCCTTTCCAGGCGAACACCGGAATACCGGCAGCAGCGATAGCGGCGGCGGCCTGGTCTTGAGTCGAGAAGATGTTGCAGGACGACCAACGCACTTCGGCACCCAGGGCAACCAGGGTTTCGATCAGCACGGCGGTCTGAATGGTCATGTGGATGCAGCCGAGAATCTTCGCGCCTTTGAGCGGTTGCTCGGCGGCGTACTTGCGACGCAGGCCCATCAGGGCAGGCATTTCGGATTCGGCGATAAAGGTTTCGCGACGGCCCCAGGCAGCGAGGGACATATCGGCGACTTTGTAGTCGGTGAAATCTGCAGGCGTGTTGACAGCGCTCATGAAGAGCCTCCATTCGTAGTGTGCGAATGGGCGCCGTTGTGCGTTTAGTATCAGGCCAGGGCAACCAGGCCGGACAACGCCCCATCCGAGCCTGACAGGTTGAACCTGCTGCAGCGCCCCTCGGACAGGTGGCGGGAAAACGGCAGTAGCCGTTCGGAATCGGGGGCGATTATAGCTTTCTTTGGTTGGCTGGTGGCAAGCGACAAGCTACAAGCGGCAAGTAAGAGCGAATCGGCTTTTAACTTGCAGCTTGTCGCTTAAAACTTGAAGCTGGCGTCTCTCAAACACCTCGGAGTCCGCCCCCATGAACTTCCACACCCGCAAATGGGTAAAGCCTGAAGACCTCAACCCCAATGGCACACTGTTCGGTGGCAGCCTGCTGCGCTGGATCGACGAAGAAGCCGCGATCTATGCGATTGTCCAGTTGGGTAACCAGCGGGTCGTCACCAAGTACATCTCCGAAATCAACTTTGTCAGCGCCTCGCGCCAGGGCGACATCATTGAGTTGGGTATCACCGCCACTGAATTCGGTCGCACCTCGATTACCCTGACCTGTGAAGTGCGCAACAAGATCACCCGCAAAAGCATCCTCACCGTGGAAAAAATGGTATTCGTCAACCTGGGCGAAGACGGGTTGCCGGCGCCCCATGGGCGGACCGAGATCAAGTACGTGAAGGATCAGTTCAAGGACGACACGCTTCCCCAGTAACGCCTTGGCAGCCATCAGTTAGGTTACTGAATTATTCCGTATGGACCTTTCTGCGGACTCTGCTCACTCAGGGTTACAACTGAAGTGAAAGGAGTCCGTATATGAAAGTGTCCAGCTCGGCCGTCCAGCATCAAGCAACATGGCCCGCAAACTTGGTTCGGCATGCTGATGTGCCGTTAGTCGAGGGGGCAGGTCCGCGCAAGCTGGATATCTATCGCGATGCCAGCGGGCGGGTGGATGTGTTTTTATCGCCCGCTGCACCTGAGCATCTTGTACTCAGCGGCGGCGGCGCCAAAGGCGTTGCCTTCTCGGGCATGATGCGGGCGCTTGAAGACACTGGGAAGCTGCAAGATATCAGGGTGGTTTCCGGCTCTTCAGCCGGGGCGATTTCCGGCGTGCTGATTGCCAGTGGATTGGGGGGCGATGCGTTCGACTTACTACTGGACCGTATCGACTTGCCCAGCCTGCTCAACAGTCAGGACCCTGTAACGGCTTGGTTGCAAAACGCCAGTTCTGCACTGGGCAATGTTACTCGTCACTTGCCGGGCGGCGGCATTTCCCAATTGCTCTTGACTCTGATACCGCGTCTGCAGACTGAGGCGCCTGCATTGCAAGCGATGTTGCGCGACCAGGCACGCCAATCGATTCTCACCCATGTTGCCGACACGCCCAGGTCTACCCGGCCTGCCGAACTGATGAAGATTGCCGACCGGCTGAGCGCTGGAAGCGACCCTACGTTCGCCGACCTCGCCACCTTGAGTCGCCATATCCCTGCTATCAAGCAACTCAATATCACCGGCACCGGCATGTTCGACGGCCGCCCTCAATTGGTGGTGTTCAACGCCGATTTGACCCCGGACATGGATATCGCTCGCGCCGCACATATCTCAGGGGCATTGCCTGTGCTGTTCAAGAGCCCGCTTGAGCAGGGGCATGCGTTCCAGGCAGCCACTGACGTCAGCGCTTTTCAGGACGGCGGACTGCTGGTCAACGTCCCGGCACCGGGTGTGATTGAGCGTTCGTTTCCAGAAAGCCCTCTGAGCAAAGACAGGTCGCTGATTGTTCAATTCGAATCCGAACAACCGGCGGAGCCAACGAGGGCCGGCGGACTTTTCAGTCATCTGGTCGATACCTTCACCGGAACCTCACACACGGCTGCTGACGCCTATCAAAATGACCGGCTCATTGCGCTTGCCGATCAGACGGTGACATTACCCATGAATACCGTCGAAGGTGACTTTCGTGGCATGCACGGTACTGTCAATTTCACCATGACGCCTGCACAGAAAGACCACCTGCAGGACCAAGCGTACCAAACAGTGGCGGCCCACCTCGAAAAGCGCGCTACGATCCGTGAGCATCACCACTTCGCCACGTTGGAACAGGCGGTTCTGGCGATGGATGATGAAATGCTGGCCAGTGTGCAAGACTCGCTCAAGAACGAGCCCGCGGCCATGGATGTCGTGCGTTTTCGCAAGGAGGCGCAGCAGGCGCTGCACCAACTGGACAGTGCGATTTGCGAGGCTAATCAATCGAGCAATACCCTGACGCTCACACCGAAATTGGCTAGCGCTGTGCGCAACCTGGATGCACTTGCCTGTCGTCCGGAGCATGTTGAATGGTTGTCACGGCACCTTAACGTGTCGGGGCAGCGCAATTTTCAGCAACTTTTGCAAGTGTGTGCCAAGGGCGGACTGGATGACACACCTCTATCCAAGGTCATGAGAGCGGCAGTTATTGAAATGGGCAAGCGCGATATCGCGGTGAAGGCCGAGCGCTTCATCCGAGAAGTCATTTATCCCTCGCAATACCGCCTGGGCCAGCCAGATAGCAATGTCAACCTGTTGCAGCAAGCGGCCCGCGAATTGGCCAAGGCAACCACGCCAGCCGAGTTCAACCAAGTGCTCGACGGCATCATTCGCAATTACAGGGCGCGCAACAAACCTTGGCGTGAGCCGAGCAGCGCCACGACGATAGAGATGGCCAAAGCCTGGCGTATACCGGTTTAGTTGCCTGGCCACTGAACAGCCACTGTCACGGCGTGTCGTAGCTACAGGCATCCCTTGGACTCTGGTAAATCATGGCCACACACGAAGACGGTAAAACTCCGAACCTGTCGCAGGAAGAGCAGCAGGATGTCGACGAGAACCAACCACCCCGCGCGGCGGTGCTGCACGAAATCATCCGCACCCAAGGCGATCAGGAACTGGAGCGCAGCGTCGCCGCCCTATGGTGGTCGGCGCTGGCCGCCGGCCTGACCATGGGGTTGTCGTTGATGGCCATGGGATTGCTCAATTCGCGCCTGCCCGACGGTGAGGCGTTCAAGGTCATCGCCAGCTTCGGCTACTGCGCAGGTTTCCTCGCAGTGATCCTGGCGCGCCAGCAACTGTTTACGGAAAACACCCTGACCGCCGTGCTGCCGGTGATGAGCAAGCCGACTTTGGCCAATGCCGGGCGCTTGTTGCGGCTGTGGTCGGTGGTGCTGGTGGGTAACCTGTGCGGCACCTTGCTGGTGGCCTACGTGATGCTGCACTTGCCGATTTTCGACACCAAGACCGATCAGGCCTTCCTGGAGATCGGCCGCAAGGTCATGGAAAACGACGCCGGCCAGATGTTCGCCAAGGGCATCGTCTCGGGCTGGATGATTGCCACCATGGTGTGGATGATCCCGTCGATGGAAAGCGCCAAGATGTGGATCATCATTGTGATCACCTACCTGATGGCCCTGGGGGATTTCACGCACATCGTCGTGGGCTCGGCAGAGGTTTCGTACCTAGTGTTTGCCGGCGAACTGTCGTGGCATGACTTCTGGCTAGTGTTTGCCGGCCCAACCCTGGCCGGCAATATCATCGGTGGCAGCTTTATCTTCGCATTGATCAGCCATGCGCAGATTCGCAGCGAGAGCAGCCTGCCAAACAAAAAAGCTGCGGACCCGCGACATCCGCAGCGTATCGACAAAAATCAGTGAACCTCGGGCAATCGTGCGATAGAACCTTTCGGTGTGCCATGGCTCATAGCGGATACGTGCGGTTTTGCGTATGTAGTGCTAGAACTCTAATCGCTGCATAAAACGACAAAAGGAATAAGTCATGACAGTCGCTTTCTGGTGTGTGTTGATCGCCATTTTTTTGCCGTACTTGTGCACGGGGGTGGCCAAGTTCAGTGGGGGCAAGTTCGGGTTGCGCCACAACCATGACCCGCGGGCTTTTCTGGAGGGCCTGGACGGTGTGGCCAAGCGTGCCCACAGCGCGCAGCTCAACGGTTTTGAGGTCACCCCGGCATTCGCGGCGGCGGTGATTATCGCCCATCTGGCGGGTACGGCCGAATTGGTGACCATTAACGTGCTGGCGGTGCTGTTTATCACCAGCCGTCTGCTGTACATCATTTGCTACCTGGCGGACTGGGCGATCCTGCGTTCGCTGGTGTGGGCGGTGGGGATGGCGTTGATCGCGAGTTTCTTCTTCGTCTCGATCTGAGGCGCGGCGCCGCTGCCCAATGTGGGAGAGGTGTGTTCCCTCCCTCATTGGGCTTTCAGCGTTGGTCAGGTGCCGGTGGGCGCGTCCGGCACTTGCGGCAACGTTGCGCCCTTGGGCCATAGCATCCAGATCTGGCCCTGCTGTTTCATATTCCCCGCTAACTCACCCGCAGCATCGCCGGTGCCCCAAAACAGGTCCGCACGCACTTCGCCAGTGATGGCGCCACCGGTGTCCTGGGCGGCGACCGGGCGGGCAATCGGCGAACCGTCTGGCTTGGTGGTCGACAGCCACAACAGGCTGCCCAACGGAATCACCTTACGATCCACCGCCACGCTGTAGCCGGCGGTCAGCGGCACATTCAGCGAGCCCCGTGGGCCTTCGTTGCTGTCGGGGCGGGCGCTGAAGAACACATAGCTGGGGTTGCTTGCCAACAGTTCCGGAATGCGTTGCGGGTGAGCCTTGGCCCAGGCGCTGATGGCACCCATGCTGACCTCTTCTTTCTTCAGTTCACCCTGTTCCACCAGCCAGCGGCCGATAGGGCGGTAGGGGTAGCCGTTCTGGTCGCCGTAACCCACGCGCAATTGGCGCCCGCCTTTGAGTTGGATGCGCCCCGAACCCTGGATCTGCAGGAATTGCAGGTCCATCGGGTCGGTGAGCCAGGCGATCGGCTTGGCGCTGGAGCCCTGGCCGTTGATCACACTGGCATCGTCATACGGTTTGAGCACGCGGCCTTCCAGGCGACCACGCAGGCGCTTGCCTTTGAGTTCGGGGTAAATGCTCTCCAGATTGACGATGATCAGATCATCCGGCACCCCGTAGACCGGCACGTGAGCAGTGGCGGTCTTGGTCAGGCTGCCGGGGTAGACCGGCTCGTAATAGCCGGTGATCAAGCCGTTGGGCGTGTTGTCCGCCGAGCGCAGGCCGAAAACGTCCAGGCGCTCCTTGAGAAAACCGCGCACTGCCGGCGCATCGGCCGGGACCGTAGCCGCTGCGGCGCAGGTCGCGCCCCAGACCGGGTCGGCCTTGAGGCGTTGGCAGGCGCTACGCCAGGCTTCGAAACCGGCCATTAAGTCGTTGTCGGACACCACCGGCAAGGCTTCCCACGGAGTATTCACGTAGGTGGCGACGGCGTGAGGTTTGACGGTTTCATCTTTGCCGACTTCTTTGCCTGTGTCCTTGCCAGCGTCGCAGCCGGCCAGCAGCGCGATGAGGGGTAGAGCCCACGCCAGACGGCGGCTCCAGGGTTTCAATGTGATAGTCATCCAAGCAATTCCTGAAGCGATCACCCACGCCGAAGCGGCGCTGGGCAACCCTTATTATTAATAGGGCTATTGGTCTTTGCGGACGGGGCGAGGATACTGGCCGCCGTTTCCCGTGACCTTGAAGCCATCATGACTTTTAAAAGACTGACCGTTGTATTGCTGGCCTGCCTGACTTTGTCCGCCTGTGGCGGAGTGGATCCGAATTCGCCTCTGGGTCAGCGCAAGGCGATCTTCAAACAGATGCTCAAGACCAGCGAAGACTTGGGCGGCATGTTGCGTGGGCGTATCCCGTTCGATGGCGCGAAGTTCGCCGAAGGCGCGGCCAAACTCGATACGTTGGCCCACGAACCGTGGCGGCACTTTCCGAGCGTACGTGAAGAAGATCACACCAGCGCCAAGGACGACGTGTGGCAAAAGCAGGCGCAGTTCCAGCAACTGGCGCGCGACCTGGAAGCGGCCACCGGTGAATTGGTGATCGCCAGCCAGGTTCAGCCTTACAAGGCCAACAACCTCGGGCCTGCGGTGCAGAAAGTCGAAGATGCCTGCAGTGCCTGCCATAAACAGTTCCGGGACCATTGATCGGTATTACTGGTCGAGTTCTTCCACTGCGTTCTGCAACTCTTTGCGTGACTCGGCCAGCTTGTCTTTGCGCTTGTTGATCTTGTCTGGGTCGCCCTTTTTCATGGCCTTGTCGAGGTCGGCCTGACGACGGCTGACTTCATGCTTGGCGTCGAGCACCTTGTTCTCCCGCTCTTTTTTCAGGGTGGCGTCGTTGCAATGGGCGGTGACTTCGCTCAGGGCTTTTTCCAGGCCGGCTTGCTGTTCGCTGTTGCCGTGGGCCTTGGCTTGCTCGATCTGGGTGCTGATGGCTTGGCGCTTGGCGGCGCAGCCGGTGAGGGGTTCTGCATCATCGGCCGCCAGCAACGGCGTGGTCATCAGGCTTGCGACAATCGATAAGGCAAATGGGGCTAAACATTTCATAGGGAACTCCTGGATCGCAAATGGCAGGATGAATTCTGCCGACTGTTAAAGCGGTGTCTGGCGGGTTCAGAACCCGTCTATCCCGGCCGCATGTAGTGTTTCCGCCAAGACCCGCACCTGCGGGTCGTGAAAAAAAGCGCTCAATTGCGCCGCTCGACCCGGCCCGATGCCATCTTCGGCCATCCAGGCTTGGGTGTCGCGGGCGACCAGCGTGTGCCAGTCACCCTTGAGGTTGTTGCGTGCCACAGGCGGGACGCCCAAGGCTTTGAGCCATTGCGCAAAGGGCCGTTGTCGAGCGCGGTGGAGGCTGTCGAGCACCCGCGTGCGGCTTTGCTCACCAAAGCCATCAATGTTAGCAAGCTGCGCCGCATCCAGGGTTAACCAATCGAGAAAGCCTGCGATTAGACCGGCCTGGATCAATACGTTCCAGGTCTCGCGGCCCATATGAGGTAGCGCCAGGCCCTGGTTGCCGCTGAGCCAGGTCAGGCGCGCGAGCAATTGCTCTTCGCAGCCTGGGTCCAGTTGCCAGCAACTCAAAGCGTGAAAGTCCTGTGGATTGGGGACGGCCAAGGCGACTCGGTTGGGGTTGCGCAGGATGACTTGGTCCAACCGCGGAATGATCTGGCCCGCAAGGGTGATGGACACTTGGTCGCCGGGGCGAATATCCAAGGTTTGCCAGCGCTTCAGGGAGCCAGCGCTGACCCGTTTGATCTGCCGGTCGTCCAGCCGCACCGGTTCCAACTCCAGGAGGGGAGTGATCCGCCCGGTGCGACCGATCTTGAATCGCACCTGGCGCACCAGGGCCAGCGCCTTGGTGGCCGGATATTTCCAGGCTACGGCCCAGTAAGGCGTGCTGACTTGCCAGCGTTCGGCGGGCGCGCGCGATGCCTGATGCAACACGACCCCATCACTGGCAAAGGGCAGCGCATGGTTATACCAATAGGTGCGCCAGTGCGCGGCTTCGTCGAGGCTCTGGACGGGGTGACTGTAGCGCTGGCTGTCCGTGAAGCCCCAGCGCGCCAGGGTCGCCAGACGCTCGCTGAACCCAGAAGGGGTATCGGGCCAGGCCCAGACGAACAGGCCAATACCTGCGGCGTCGGCGTCGCTCAACTGGCGGCGGTTCATCAGCCCGGCCACCTTGCTGCGAGCATTCAGCCCGCCCTGTAGCGATTGCACATGGGCATCCAGGCGCCAATAGAGTTCACCTTGCAACACCAGGTCGATGGGGTCTGGCAACTGCTGGACAATTCCGGGAATCTTGCGCGCAGACGCCGACCAGTCCTGGCCAAGCACTCCATCGCCACGGCTGATCACCTGCGCCAGCCGACCCTTGCGATAAACCAGGGTCACCGCGACGCCATCTACCTTGGGTTGAACCCACACGTCCTGCCGCGTCGCCAGCCAGGCCCCGACTGCTTGTTCGTCCAAGAGTTTTTCCAGGCCGGTGTGAGCGACCGGGTGGCGCAAGGTGCCGCGTGAACTGGCCAGCGGCCGGTCGGGTGGAGCAGTGGGGGAAGGGAAGCATTGGCGCCAATGAGCCAGACGTTGGCGGGCTTGATCGTAGAGCTCGTCGCTGACGGGGGATTGGCCGAGGCGGTGGTAACGGTCGTCCCACACGCGTACCTGTTCGGCCAGGGCATCGACCTGATGACGGGCTTCGTCGGGGCAGCCCTCGGCCAAGGCCCCAAAGGTTAACGCGCTGAGTAAAAGAGCAATCAAAAAACGCATCATGAGCATCCTTGCTCGGAAGGGGCGCCTAGCCTAAATGATCGGTTTGCCCACAAAAAAGCCCCGACAGTGCGGGGCTTTTTACCGGGTGTTTCTGTTTACTTGAACAGACCGCCCAGGGCTTTCACTGCATCGTTCTTATCCGCTTTGGCCGCCTGGTTTTGCTGCTTGGCGTCGGCCTTGGCCTGGGACTCAGCCAATTTGTTGCAACCTTTGTTGACCTGTTCCAGCGCGGCTTCAAACGCACGCACTTTCAACACGTCGTTCTGGGCGTTGGCCGCATCGATCTTGGCCTGCAGGTCGTTGGCTTGCTTCTGGCAGTCGCCGGCATTGCCGCCACCTGTATGTGCGCCCAGGACGCTGCTCAGTGCGCTCAGATCGGCGGTGTGGGCCGGCAGGGCGAACAAGCTGAGCAGAAGGGCGGCGGGGGCGAGCGTGGAGATGCGCATGAAAAACCTCAATGTTCGATTGCCGCGCCGGGTGATCCCGGACTGGCGCAAGGCAATATCCAAATAGGGTGGGGGCCCGAGAGGGCGCGGATTCTAGAGAGCCATTATTTTGCCTGCAAGGTTGGGAGCCAAAAAATGTGAACGCCCGCCCGATTCATCGGGCAATAAAAAGCCCTGCCGGGCGGACCGGGCAGGGCTGTTTGAGTAGCGCGACTGTTACAGGCCGGCGGCGGTACGCAGGTCGTTGGCGCGGTCGGTTTTTTCCCAGGTGAAGGTGGTGAAGGTGTCATCGCCGACAGTCTTCTGCTCAGGCGTACGACCGAAGTGGCCGTAGGCTGCGGTCTCCTGGTACATCGGGTGCAGCAGGTCAAGCATGGTGGTGATCGCGTAGGGGCGCAGGTCGAAGACTTCACGCACCAGTTTGACGATCTTGTCATCGCTGATCTTGCCGGTGCCGAAGGTATTCAGCGAGATCGACGTAGGCTGAGCCACGCCGATAGCGTAAGAAACCTGAATTTCGCAACGTTCGGCCAGGCCGGCGGCCACGATATTCTTGGCCACGTAACGACCGGCGTAGGCGGCCGAACGGTCCACTTTGGACGGGTCTTTGCCGGAGAACGCACCACCGCCGTGGCGGGCCATGCCGCCGTAGCTGTCGACGATGATCTTGCGACCGGTCAGGCCGCAGTCGCCCACTGGGCCGCCGATGATGAACTGGCCAGTCGGGTTGATGTGGAACTGGGTGTCCTTGCTCAGCAGTTCGGCCGGCAGTACATGCTTGACGATCAGTTCCATCACGCCTTCGCGCAGGTCGGCGTAGGACACATCCGGGTTGTGCTGAGTCGACAGCACCACCGCGTCGATGCCGACGACTTTACCGCCTTCGTAACGGCAGGTTACCTGGGACTTGGCGTCCGGACGCAGCCACGGCAGCAGGCCGGATTTACGGGCTTCGGCCTGGCGCTTGACCAACTGGTGGGAGAAGGTGATCGGGGCCGGCATCAGCACGTCGGTTTCGTTGCTGGCGTAGCCGAACATCAGGCCCTGGTCGCCTGCGCCCTGGTCTTCCGGTTTGGCGCGGTCGACACCCTGGTTGATGTCGGGCGACTGCTTGCCAATGATGTTCATCACGCCGCAGGTGGCGCCGTCAAAGCCGACGTCGGAGCTGTTGTAGCCGATGTCGGTGATCACGTCGCGGACCAGTTGCTCCAGGTCGACCCAGGCGGAGGTGGTCACTTCGCCGGCGATGATCGCTACACCGGTTTTCACCAGGGTCTCGCACGCCACGCGGGCGAACTTGTCTTCAGCGATGATGGCGTCCAGCACCGCATCAGAAATCTGGTCGGCGATTTTGTCCGGATGCCCTTCAGACACGGACTCGGAGGTGAAAAGGGAGTATTCGCTCATCTCGATGTTTTCCTGATATTTACCGATGGTGAGTGTCGCCAGCCGGTCGCTGAAAGTGGCGGACCTGGATCTGGAAACCATTACGTAAACCTACATAGAGGCTTTCCCCGGGAACGAGTCCCGCAGCGGTGGCCCAACGGGCCAGATCGTCCTGTTCAAAACCCAACCAGAGATCACCGCAGGCCTCCCTGGCCCAACTCTGGTTGTGGCTGCATAAATCCGTCACCAGCAGGCTGCCGCCGGGGTGCAGTAACCCGGCCATTTGCTTGAGGGCGTCGGCGGGGGCGGCGAAATGGTGCAAGACCATGTTCAGCACCACGCAGTCGGCCCGCAGGCTGCTGTCTTTCAAGGCGTCGGCCAACTGCAGGTTGACGTTGCCCAAGGCTTCTCGCTCGCAGAGCTGGCGCGCCAGCTCCAGCATTGCCGGGCTGTTGTCCAGCGCCGTGACTTGCTGAAAGCGGCGTGCCAGCTCCGGCAGAAAACCGCCGTCGCCGGGGCCGACTTCCAGTGCCGTGGCCTCTTCACTGAAGCTCAGCTTGTCCAACAACGCCAGCACGCTGTCACGGTACTGCGGTAAACCGGCAATCAAATCCTGCTGGGCGCGAAACTTCTCGGCGACCCGTGCGAAAAAGTCCTGACTGGCCGCGGCACGTTGCCCGTGGACCTGGCCGATACGTGCCTGGACATCGTTCGGCAGGCTCAGGTTGTCCACTTCCTCCAGCAGGGCGGCGTGCAGCTTGCCGCCGAGCAGGTCGGTGTGGGGCAGGGCGCGGCGGTAAAAAATCGCATTGCCTTCGCGGCGGGTGGCGACCAATTCGGCCTGGGACAGCACCTTTAAGTGATGGCTCATGCCCGATTGGCCGATGGCGAAAATCTGCGCCAGTTCCAGCACCCCGAAAGAATCGTTGGTCAGGGCCCGTAAAACGTTCAGGCGCAAGGGGTCGCCGGCGGCTTTGCACAAAGCGGCCAGCTCTTCACCATCGTCGGGACGCAGGGAGGGCACAGATAGGTTCATAAGGCCAGCAGTCTAGTGGTGGGGCAGAGCGCTCGCAAGGTCAATATCAAAAAGTTTTGATATTGATCGATAAGTGGCGGTTATAAGCAGTCGCTATAACCTTTAGACGAACACATGAAAGGTTTGCGCAGACGATTACCGCGCAAACCACAGGAAAAACCGCCTCAAGTGACTATCTGTCATTGCCCGCAGGCGGTGGCTGAGGGAAAATGCCGGTCCTTTTTTCCGTTTCTTTCTATATCCGCAGGAGAACAGCGATGCCCAGCCGTCGTGAGCGTGCCAACGCCATTCGTGCCCTCAGCATGGATGCCGTGCAAAAAGCCAACAGCGGCCATCCCGGTGCCCCGATGGGCATGGCGGATATCGCCGAAGTGCTTTGGCGTGACTACCTGAAACACAACCCGAACAACCCATCGTTCGCCGACCGTGACCGTTTCGTGCTGTCCAACGGCCATGGCTCGATGCTGATCTATTCGCTGCTGCACCTGACCGGCTACGACGTCACCATCGACGACCTCAAGAGCTTCCGCCAGCTGCACAGCCGCACGCCGGGCCACCCGGAATTCGGCTACACCCCAGGCGTCGAGACCACCACCGGGCCGCTGGGCCAAGGCCTGGCCAACGCCGTGGGTTTCGCCCTGGCTGAAAAAGTGCTGGGCGCGCAGTTCAACCGCCCTGGCCACGACATCGTCGATCACCACACCTATGTGTTCCTGGGTGATGGTTGCATGATGGAAGGCATTTCCCACGAAGTCGCGTCCCTGGCCGGCACCCTGGGCCTGGGCAAGCTGATCGCCTTCTACGATGACAACGGCATCTCCATCGACGGCGAAGTCGAAGGCTGGTTCACCGATGACACCCCGAAGCGTTTCGAAGCCTACAACTGGCAGGTGATCCGCAACGTCGACGGTCACGACCCGGAAGAGATCAAAACCGCGATCGACACCGCCCGCAAGAGCGCGCAGCCAACCCTGATCTGCTGCAAGACCACCATCGGTTTCGGCTCGCCGAACAAGCAAGGCAAGGAAGACTGCCACGGCGCTCCACTGGGTGACGCGGAAATCGCCCTGACCCGCGAAGCGCTGAAGTGGAACCACGGCCCGTTCGAAATCCCGGCTGACATCTACGCCGAATGGGATGCCAAGGAAAAAGGCCTGGCCACCGAAGCCGAGTGGGACCAGCGTTTCGCTGCCTACTCCGCCGAATTCCCGGAACTGGCCAACGAGCTGGTCCGCCGCCTGGCCGGTGATCTACCTGCTGACTTCTCGGAAAAGGCATCTGCCTACATCGCCGAAGTTGCGGCCAAGGGCGAGACCATCGCCAGCCGTAAAGCCAGCCAGAACACCCTGAACGCCTTTGGCCCGCTGCTGCCGGAGTTCCTCGGTGGTTCGGCCGACCTGGCCGGGTCCAACCTGACCCTGTGGAAAGGCTGCAAAGGTGTCACGGCCGAAGACGCCAGCGGCAACTACATGTACTACGGCGTGCGCGAGTTCGGCATGAGCGCCATCATGAACGGCGTGTCCTTGCACGGTGGTCTGGTGCCTTACGGCGCAACCTTCCTGATGTTCATGGAATACGCCCGCAACGCCGTGCGCATGGCCGCGCTGATGAAGAAGCGCGTTATCCATGTGTACACCCACGACTCCATCGGTCTGGGCGAAGACGGCCCGACGCACCAGCCGGTCGAACAACTGACCAGCCTGCGTACCACGCCGAACCTGGATTGCTGGCGCCCAGCCGACGCGGTGGAATCCGCCGTGGCCTGGAAACACGCCATCGAGCGTAAGGACGGCCCTACGGCGCTGATCTTCTCCCGTCAGAACCTGCAGCACCAGGCGCGCACCGACGCGCAGATCGCCGACATCAGCCGTGGCGGTTACGTGCTCAAGGACTGCGTGGGCGAGCCGGAGCTGATCCTGATCTCCACCGGTTCCGAAGTGGGCCTGGCGGTTCAGGCGTACGACAAGCTGACCGAGCAGGGCCGCAACGTGCGCGTTGTATCCATGCCGTGCACCAGCGTGTTCGAAGCCCAGGACGCCGGCTACAAGCAATCGGTGCTGCCGTTGCAGGTCAGCGCGCGTATCGCCATCGAGGCGGCACACGCCGACTACTGGTACAAGTACGTGGGCCTGGAAGGCCGCGTGATCGGCATGACCACCTACGGTGAGTCGGCGCCGGCGCCAGCCTTGTTCGAAGAGTTTGGCTTCACCCTGGAAAACATCCTGGGTCAGGCTGAAGAGCTGCTGGAAGACTAAGTCAGTCTGCGTTGTCTGTACTGGCGCTATCGCGGGCAAGCCCGCTCCTACATTGGATCGCGATCTGAAGGTGGGAGCGGGCTTGCCCGCGATGGCGTCGGAACATTCAACACTGAGCGAACTATTGATCGAGAGCCCCATGCCCCAAACGCGTCCCTACAAAGTTGCACTCAACGGCTACGGCCGCATTGGTCGTTGCGTCTTGCGTGCTCTGTTCGAGCGAGGGGCGGCAGCCGGGTTCGAGATTGTTGCCATCAACGATTTGGCCGACATGGCCAGCATCGAATACCTGACACGCTTTGACTCCACCCATGGCCGATTCCCCGGCGAAGTGCGGGTCGACGGCGATTGTCTGCATATCAATGGCAACTGCGTGAAAGTCCTGCGCAGTGCCACCCCCGAGGGCATCGACTGGGCGGCGCTGGACGTCGACCTGGTGTTGGAATGTTCCGGTGCCTATAACACCCGCGCCGATGGCCAGCGGTTTCTCGACGCCGGCGCGCCGCGTGTGCTGTTTTCCCAGCCGATGGCCAGCGAGGCGGATGTCGACGCCACCATCGTCTATGGCATCAACCAGGATTGCCTGACTGGCGATGAGCGGTTGGTGTCCAATGCGTCCTGTACCACCAACTGCAGCGTGCCGTTGTTGCGCCTGCTGGATCAGGCGATCGGCCTGGATTATGTGTCGATTACCACGATCCACTCGGCCATGAACGACCAGCCGGTGATCGACGCTTACCACCACGAAGACCTGCGCCGCACGCGGTCGGCGTTCCAGTCAGTGATTCCGGTGTCTACCGGCCTGGCGCGCGGCATCGAACGCTTGCTGCCGGAACTTGCCGGGCGAATCCAGGCCAAAGCCGTACGTGTGCCGACGGTGAACGTGTCTTGCCTGGATATCACCATGCAAACCGTCAGCGACACCGATGCCGTGGAGGTCAACCGGATCCTGCGCGAGGCCGCCACCGGCGGTCCGCTCAAAGGTTTGCTGGCCTACACCGAGTTGCCCCACGCCAGTTGCGATTTCAACCATGACCCGCATTCGGCGATTGTCGATGCCAGCCAGACCCGCGTTTCCGGCCCGAGGCTGGTGAACATCTTGGCCTGGTTCGATAACGAATGGGGTTTTGCCAATCGAATGCTGGATGTTGCGGAACATTATCTGCACATCGCCTCTAAACAACCTCAACAGTAATTCAGGAACTGCGACCCATGACCGTGTTGAAGATGACCGACCTCGATCTGCAAGGTAAGCGCGTACTGATTCGCGAAGACCTCAACGTCCCAGTCAAGGACGGTGTTGTCACCAGCGATGCGCGAATCCTGGCCTCGCTGCCGACCATCAAGCTGGCCCTGGAAAAAGGCGCGGCCGTGATGGTCTGCTCCCATCTGGGTCGTCCGACCGAAGGTGAGTTCTCCGCTGAAAACAGCCTCAAGCCGGTAGCCGATTACCTGAGCAAGGCCCTGGGCCGTGAAGTGCCGCTGGTGGCTGACTACCTGGGCGGCGTTGACGTGAAGGCCGGCGATATCGTGCTGTTCGAAAACGTGCGCTTCAACAAAGGCGAGAAAAAGAACAGCGACGAACTGGCCCAGCAATATGCTGCGCTGTGCGATGTGTTCGTCATGGACGCCTTCGGCACCGCTCACCGCGCCGAAGGTTCGACCCACGGCGTGGCCAAGTTCGCCAAGGTTGCGGCTGCCGGCCCTCTGTTGGCCGCTGAGCTGGAAGCCCTGGGCAAGGCCCTGGGCGCGCCGGCACAGCCGATGGCCGCCATCGTGGCGGGCTCCAAGGTGTCCACCAAGTTGGACGTACTTAACAGCCTCAGCCAGATCTGCAATCAGTTGATCGTCGGCGGCGGCATCGCCAACACTTTCCTGGCCGCAGCTGGCCACCCGGTGGGCAAGTCCCTGTACGAGCCGGATCTGCTCGACACCGCCCGCGCCATCGCCGCCAAAGTCAGCGTGCCGTTGCCGGTGGATGTGGTCGTGGCCAAGGAATTCGCCGAAAGCGCCGAAGCTACCGTCAAGCTGATCGCTGACGTAGCCGCCGATGACATGATTCTGGATATCGGCCCGCAAACCGCGGCTAACTTCGCTGAGTTGTTGAAGGCCTCCAAGACCATTCTGTGGAACGGTCCGGTCGGCGTGTTCGAGTTCGACCAGTTCGGCAACGGCACCAAGGTGCTGGCCAAGGCCATCGCCGACAGCTCGGCATTCTCCATTGCCGGTGGCGGCGACACCCTGGCGGCCATCGATAAATATGGCGTGGCTGACCAAATCTCCTACATTTCTACCGGTGGTGGCGCATTCCTCGAATTCGTCGAAGGCAAAGTGCTGCCGGCCGTTGAAGTGCTGGAAACCCGAGCCAAGGGTTAAGGCTCGTGATCCGGAAAAGGAGCATTCCTATGATCAAGTCATTGGCACTGGTGTTCGCGGCGGGCCTGCTGGCCGGCTGCGGCAGCGCGCCCACTGCGGCGTCGACGCCCGAACAGCCTGCGGCGCAGCAGAAACAGAGCTGCTACCAGGCTGACTGGCAGGCTGAAACCATGCCGGTGATCAACAAGCGCATCGGCAATGAACGGCTGGAGAAATACGACTCCGCGCCCAACGGTCAGGAACAGGGTTGCCCTTGACGGGTCTGATCAACTAACCGACAGCAGTGGCGGCCTTTGGGTCGCCGTTCGAGGATTGGCAATGAAAGGCGTTTTCGCCCTGGCGGCACTGGCTCTGTTGGCCGGTTGCAGCAGCATCAACATGTTCAATAAGGCAGGCCCTGCCGATAAGTGGACCACTTGGACTTGCGACAGCAAGGCCGAGGTCAACTGGCGCTTTGCCAATGCGGCCCGCAGCGAGGTGGATGTGCGCCTCGGCGGTTCCGACCAGGTCTACCGCCTTAAACAGGAGGTTGCCGCCTCGGGCGTGCTGTACAGCAACGACCAACTGGCGTTTCACACCAAAGGTGAGGAAGGCCTGGTTTACTGGGTCGCCACCGACGATTTGATCGGGCGTGGCTGCAAGGCCCAATAAGATTTCAAATTTGGTGAGATCCAATGTGGGAGGGGGCTTGCCCCCGATAGCGGTTTTTCAGCACACCCATGTGCTGGCTGATCCACTGTCATCGGGGGCAAGCCCCCTCCCACATTAAATCCGGCTCCAAAGTGGCATAGGTTGTGGGTCGGACACAGCAATAACGATTCAGCATGCCAGGCCCATAACGCCTGGCCTGCAATAACTTGAATAGCAGCCGCCGCTACGGCAGGCTTGCACGATTAACGACCCTCGACCGGGAGAGACAACACAATGGCACTTATCAGCATGCGTCAAATGCTGGACCACGCAGCCGAGTTCGGCTATGGCGTCCCAGCCTTTAACGTCAACAACCTTGAGCAGATGCGCGCCATCATGGAAGCCGCTGACAAGACCGACTCCCCAGTGATCGTCCAGGCTTCGGCCGGTGCCCGCAAATACGCTGGCGCACCGTTCCTGCGTCACCTGATCCTGGCCGCGATCGAAGAATTCCCGCACATCCCGGTGTGCATGCACCAGGACCACGGCACCAGCCCTGACGTGTGCCAGCGCTCCATCCAACTGGGCTTCAGCTCGGTCATGATGGACGGCTCCCTCGGCGAAGACGGCAAGACCCCAACCGACTACGAATACAACGTCCGCGTTACCCAGCAAACCGTGGCCATGGCCCACGCTTGCGGTGTTTCGGTGGAAGGCGAGTTGGGCTGCCTGGGTTCCCTGGAAACCGGCATGGCTGGTGAAGAAGACGGCATCGGCGCCGAAGGCGTGCTGGATCACAGCCAAATGCTGACCGACCCGGAAGAAGCGGCTGACTTCGTGAAAAAGACCCAGGTCGACGCCCTGGCCATCGCCATCGGCACCAGCCACGGCGCCTACAAGTTCACCAAGCCGCCGACCGGCGACGTACTGGCCATCGACCGTATCAAGGAAATCCACAAGCGCATCCCTAACACCCACCTGGTGATGCACGGTTCTTCCTCGGTACCGCAGGAATGGCTGGCGATCATCAACCAGTACGGCGGCGACATCAAAGAAACCTACGGCGTACCGGTTGAAGAAATCGTCGAAGGCATCAAGTACGGCGTGCGCAAAGTCAACATCGACACCGACCTGCGCCTGGCCTCCACCGGCGCAATGCGTCGCCTGATGGCCACCAACCCGAGCGAATTCGACCCACGCAAATTCTTCGGCGCCACCGTCACCGCGATGCGTGATGTGTGTATCGCTCGTTACGAAGCATTTGGTACTGCGGGCAATGCGTCGAAGATCAAGCCGATCTCGTTGGAAGCCATGTACCAGCGTTACTTGAAAGGTGAGTTGAACGCTAAGGTGAACTAAGCCTCAGGCGTTTAAAAAGAAGCCCGCAGTGATGCGGGCTTTTTCTTGTTGAGATTTGGCTAGGTGGGTTCGCAAGACAGGAGATTCACGGAATGAACTTTTTGATTCTGCACTAGCTGACAGGTGTGTGCGCTTGTTTTTTTTGCAAGTATAAATAGACCATAACGGACGCCGACGCAGTTAGAAATGCCATGCCTGCTGCCACAATAAAAGGTGCTGGGCGACCACCCGCGATTATTAGCATTGTTCCTAAAGAGGGGCCCGTTATCACGCACAGTATTTGAATGCTTCTAAATGATAGGGATATTCTTCCAATATTGTCTGTAGGACATAATTGCTGAAGAATTATATTTGAAGATATTATGAGCGTCTCATAGCCGAAGCCATTCAAAAACCAAACTATTGGATAAAAATAGGCTCTTCCAGGTATTTGAAAAAATACTAAAATTGCGGTCAGGATTAATGCTGTAGAGAAAATAAGTAATGCGCCTGACCGAAGAAGAGTTTCATCGAAGTTTCTCAATTTAAATTTCATCATCAATGCGGCACATATCGCACCTCCTGCCGTCGCTGATACGATTATTGAAAAATTGACTGGAGGTAAACCTTCATACGCCAGAAAAGACGCCAAATGTGGGTCATAAATACCTAAAGCCAACGATGTAAGCAGGGAGTACAAAAAGCCTATGCGTAGTTGAAAAGGTAAGGCGTTGAATATAGATAGTCCTCTTATTATATCGAGATAAAGTGGTAAGGCTTTGATGGAGCTGGCCTTCATTTGCGTTCGGAGTGACAGGCAAATAGACCTCAGGAGTGGAAAGGTTAATAAAACTGCGGTAGCCGAGAAAAAGAATAAATCTTTAGGTGATAATACTGCCGCTAACACGCCTGCAAGTAAAGGTGCAAGAATTTTTGACGATTGATCAAATAAACTTACGTGGCTGAAAAAAGATTTGTGCTCATCAGCATGTATCAATTGCCGAACAAGAATGGTTATTGATGGAAGGTAAAATAAGGTTGACATGCCTTTGAATATGACGAAAAGCAAAAAGCTGTTAAGGTCTGGAGACACTGCTAGCCCTAAAGTAGACAGTATGCGGAGTGAAGCGCCGGATACTAGTGTTTTCCTTACATCATATCGATCTATCAGCGATCCTATAATCGGACCTAGAAACAACATAGGCGCACCCAGGCAAAAAGCCAGGAACGCTATCGAAGAAGGAGAGGCATGCCATAGATAAACGGGAACCGTGAAAATTAAAAAAATATCGAGCCACAGTGAGAAACTGGATAGCGCTTGCACGCAAATAAGCTTACTTGACGTTTTCATTATGACGGTCTGAATGCAGAAAAAGCGTATCTTCAAATACGAAGCCATCCAGTTCATTTTCACTGGCGAATCGATACAAGTCGCTTAGTCTATTTATAAAGCCGCATCCGTTGAAATTTAAAGAGGTGTTACAAAGTACGCCGACTCCTGATACGGCATGATAGGTGCTGAGTAATTGGTGCATACGAATATTCTGTAATTTATTGACTGATTGCGGACGCGCTGAGTTATCGACGTGTGTCACCGCCGGTATGCTAGCTGAGATAACTTTGCGAAATTCCAGCATGAAGGGTGAGGGGTCAGGGGGATAGAAGTATTCAGCCATACATTCTTCTAAACATATCGGAGCTATAGGGCGAAACCCTTCGCGTTTCTTGATTTTGTTTAATCTAACGAGATTTTCTCTGTCTTAATAGAAAAGTGAGGGGCTGGTATGCATCGTTTGACTGATTGTTGAACGTAGGTTCTATAATTACACGTTTCATATATAGTTCCCCAGTGTTATTGCATTCGCAGATTGGCGATGCACTCAAACCGTATGAAGGTTTATTTTGATTGTCAATGTGTTTTTTTCAGCTGTATTATTTTTAGCTAAGTTCTTGTTTGTTTTTTTGTATGAGCTTGTCGGGTTATTCTGATTGATATTTCCTACATTTCGCGCTACCGCTGATTTTTGAAAATATTAAGCAATACGCAGTTATGTAATATTTGGTTGCATATGTGCGAAAGATCTGATTGTCGTTGTGATTCACATAGTCTTCTTTGTGGCTTAATTTCGAGAGCTTGATCGGAGAAACCGAGCCCCTACCAGGCTCATTAATGGGGGCGGTGTGCTGACCTATCATTAGGTTATCTATGGGTTTGTGGTTATTTCGAATTCATCTATAAGACTGTCAAAGTTTACAGTGTCATCGATTGCGGTTTGTTCTCATTATTGGGCTATCAATCCAGTAAAGGAGTACGCGGTCATGACACTTTCAAAGTGCTTGAAAATGGGTGCAGCAATCGGTGCTTTTATGCTTATAGGGCAGGTATACGGAGTGGAGTTTAATTGCCCTGAGGTCTCGACCATCAAGGCTGTCAGTCGCCAGTTTGCGGATCAGAGCGGTGTTTGGAAGGGTGAGCAGAACATGGAAGACAGTTCTATTACAGCCGCATTTAAGTTCCAAGGTGCAGCCATCAAACAAGGTACAGATAGTGAGACCAGCCACGCTTATTACTATGTGGCTTGTAATTACGTCGGAGCAGGAAGTGACGACTACTTGAGAATGGCCCAGAGATTCGTTTCGTCTCCCGTGGCACAGGGCTCTAATTGGAATGAGAACAACGAATGTATCCAGAGCAGTGTTTCTAAATGCGCCTTTAACGTAATGAATTCAAAAGGACCTGCTCCGATTAAATTGCCTGTGCAATAAGCAGGTGAAAAGCCCCTCGCAAATGTGGGGGCCGAGCAAAGCCGGCTCCCACAGAATCCTTTACTCGTGATCAATATCTAGCTTGTCGAACGTCACCTTCGCTCCTTCCTTGCTATCCCCGCTGTTGTCCTGCACATAAGCGCCGGCCTTGAAGTACAGCGGCTTGGCGCCCCAGGCGGCGCCAATGCGTTCGTTCCATTCGCCATCGGCGGCGTAGACGCTCAGCAGTCCGGCCTTGTTGAGGTTGATCACGTAGGTGAAGCTCTTTTCCAGCGGTACGTTGGAGGCCACGGTGATCACGCGGCTCTCCTCTTCGTCCGGACGCATGCGCACTTTGGCGACGATGTTGCCGGTCTGGGTTTTTTCCTTGAATTGATACTCAAGTTTGATCAGCGGTTTCTGGCTCTCATACGCGTGGATTTGGCCAATCACGATTTTGCCAGTGGAAGGCACCTGGTTGACGGTGAGGGTGGCGCGTAGGAAGTTGTCGGCGTCGGGGTAGGTCCAGTTACGCAGGCGTCCATCGGCGTAGGTTTCGCGCAGTTCGCTGCGGGGGTAGATGGCGTTTTCGGTGCGGGTACCAGTGACGGGTGTCCAGAATTGCACATTGCTGCCTTCGGCCTGGAAATATTGGTCGTTGAAGCCGCTGAGCAGTTTCGGGGTTTCGATGGTCGCGGGGGGCGAGCCGACCGGAATGCTCAGGTTCCAAGTAGAGAGGTCGATCATGGCATTGGCCTTTTACGGGGGGTGAAAGCTCTGGCACGGGGCCTTAAACGTTCTTTATAGGCGGTGGCTGTCCAATTGTTAAACAATCGATGGCAGTTTATTGGCGTCAACGGAATGTCAAAATGCCATGTTTCCCATGAATCGGGGGCTGTAGCGGTTGACCGTTAGTCGGCTGCCCGAACTTTGGCGCAATGATGGCATCCACTTCCCTTCTGATTTTTCAGAACCAGAGCTAGAGTGAAGCCTCAGTGTTTATCCGGGTTTTATCTCAGAAGTGACCGGAGCGGCAATCTAAGGATGAGACGTAGCATGGAATGCGCTCCACACCACGGCGATGGCAGTTCGGTTCTTCTGGTGGTCGACGACTACCCCGAAAACCTGATCAGCATGCGCGCCCTTCTGCAACGCGAGGATTGGCACGTGGTGACCGCCGCGTCCGGCGTGGAAGCGCTGGAATTGCTGCTGCAGCATGACGTCGATTTGGTATTGCTGGACGTGATGATGCCGGGCATGGACGGTTTTGAAGTCGCCCGCCTGATGCGCGGCAGTCAACGTACGCGCATGACCCCGATCATTTTTCTGAGTGCCAATGCGCAATCGCCTGCTTCCGTCCTGGAAGGCTATGCCAGCGGCGCCATCGATTACCTGTTCAAGCCTTTCGACCCACATATTCTCAAACCCAAGGTCCAGGCGTTGTTGGAGCACCAGCGCAACCGCCGGGCTTTGCAGCGCTTGAGCCACGACCTGGAGTCGGCCCGCGCCTTCAATGCCTCGGTGCTCGACAACGCTGCCGAAGGCATTCTGGTGGTCAGCGAGGAGGGCGTGATTCAGTACGCCAACCCGGCGATCTCGCGCTTGCTTAACGCCACGCACAATGAGCTGCAGGGCCAGCCGTTTCTGAGTTTTCTGCAAAAGCCCCATGTGCCCAGTTGGCAGGATTCGCAGATGTATGCCGGTTACCAAACGGGCCAGACCTGGCGCCTGCATGATGCCCTGCTGCGCACCGGTCGCGGTCAGCAGGTGCCTGTGGCGTTATCCTGCGCGCCGCTGCCGTCCGAGCAGAAGGCGATGGTGGTGACGGTGCTGGACATGTCCGAGGTGCGCCACCTGCATCAGCAACTGGAGTTTCAAGCGGTCACCGACCCACTCACTGGTTTGCTCAATCGCCGTGGGTTCTATCAAGCCGTAGAAAACAGCCTGTTGCGTGGCGAGCGGGGGGAGCAGTCGCTGGTGCTGCTGTACCTGGACCTCGATGGATTCAAGAGGGTCAACGATTCCCTGGGCCATGATGCTGGGGACCGGGTGCTGCGCTGGGTCTCGGAACAATTGCAAGGTTGCCTGCGTTCCTACGACATCATCGGACGCATGGGCGGTGATGAATTTACCGCGTTGGTGGAGCTGGAGTTTCCGGAGCAGGCGGCAAAAATTTCGGAAAAACTGATCGAACGGGTGTCTGTCTGTCAGCAAGTCGACGGTTTGGATGTGATGCTCGGCGTGAGTATCGGCATCGCCACGTTTCCGGACTGCGGCGCGGATTTGAATGGTCTGCTGCGCGCGGCCGATATCGCTATGTACGAAGCCAAACGCGCAGGGCGTCAGCAATATCGCTATTTCGACCAGGAAATGAACGGGCGTGCCCGCTCACGCTTGATGCTCGAAGACAGCGTGCGCACGGCAATCGAAAATAAAGAGTTCACCCTGGTCTACCAGCCGCAAGTGTCGTTGGAGGATGGGCGCTTGCGCGGCGTGGAAGCCTTGTTGCGCTGGCAACACCCCAGTGTGGGCGACGTGCCGCCGGGGTTGTTCCTGCCATTGCTGGAGGAGGCGCGGCTGATCAGCCAATTGAGCGCGTGGATCTACCAGCAGGTCGCCGCCCAGCGTCATGCCTGGCACAGCACTTTCGATGAAGAGCTGGTGCTGAGCGTGAGCCTGAGCAGCAGCCAGTTCAATATGCCCAACCTGGCCAACCAGCTGCAGCAGATGCTGGAGTGCTACGGTTTGAACGGGCGTCAGTTGGAGGTGGAGATCGGCGAGGATTGCCTGATGAGCAACCGCGAGGAGGCCATCAAGCAACTCAAGTTGTTGCGTCGCATTGGTGTGCGTATCGCCTTGGATGACTTTGGTTCCGGGCAGTGTTCCCTGGCCCATCTGCGCGATCTGGAGTTCGACACCCTCAAGCTCGATCCGAAATTAGTGGCGCGCCTGCCGGGCTCGGCGCGCGATGCGGCCATGGCCCGCAGCATTATTGAGTTGTGTGCGCATTTTGAAGTGCTGGTGGTGGCCGAGGGCGTGGAAACCCAAGAGCAGGCCCACTGGCTCAGGGCGCACGGCTGTCCGTTCGTTCAAGGGCCATGGGCGGCATTGCCGTTGATGGCCGAGGAAATGGTCGACTGGTCCCGCACCCGCGTGAGTTGAATTGGTTACACTGACGCCCTTTGAATCCTGCCGCGCACGCCATGACTACGCTGAAATACCTCCAGGCCTACCCTGTCACTCTTCAGGAGCAAGTGCGCCAGATGATCGCCAAGGACCAATTGGGCGCCTATCTGGAACAGCGTTATCCCGAGCGCCATGGGGTGCAGAGCGACAAGGCCTTGTATGCCTACGCGCTGGCCTTGAAGCAGGAACACCTGCGCAACGCGCCGGCTATCGACAAAGTGCTGTTCGATAACCGCCTGGACCTGACGCATCGAGCCCTGGGCCTGCACACGACCATTTCCAGGGTGCAGGGCGGCAACCTCAAAGCCAAGAAAGAGATTCGCATCGCCGCCTTGTTCAAAGAGGCCGCGCCGGAATTTCTGCGCATGATCGTGGTGCATGAGCTGGCGCACTTCAAGGAATCGGACCACAACAAGGCGTTCTACAAACTCTGCCAATACATGATGCCGGATTACCATCAGGTGGAATTCGACCTGCGGGTATACCTCACGTATCGCGACCTGCTGGGCAAACCCTGACCGCACAAGGCCAATGACCATGGATGTGAGCAAGACCAAAAGCAGCTTCTACCGCCGCCTCTACGTGGCCTACCTGATCGACAGCGGCCAGGCCAGCAACGTACCGGCGCTGACGGAGATGACCGGCATGCCTCGGCGCACGGCCCAGGACACCATTGCCGCGCTCGCCGACTTGGATATCGTGTGTGAGTTCGAACAGGAAGACGGCGCCCGCAACCATGCCGGGTGTTATCGGATTCGCGATTGGGGCGCGATCGATCGGCGCTGGATCGAAGCCAATCTGGCCTCGATCAAGCGCGTGCTGGGTTATCCCTGAGGTCTTGTTTGATTCACTGGCATCATAGGGGGCAAGCCCCTTCCCGCAGTTGATCGCAGTGCTCTGGGTGGCTTTCTCAGGCGCGCCGCATGCCGATATGAGGAATGTCGTCCTCCAGGTATTCCTCTCCCGCCACCACGAAACCGTAGCGGCCGTAATAACCCTGCAAATGCGCTTGGGCTGACAGAAATATCGGCGTATCAGGCCAGATATCGTCAATCTGCTTGAGGGTTTCTTCCATCATCCGGTGCGCCAACCCGGTGCCCCGTGCCGCTGGGGCAATGATCACTCGGCCGACCACCACGTCACCCCCTTGGGTATCGGGGTCCAGCAGCCGTAGGTAGGCCACCAGCTCGTCATTCTGCCAGCCCATCAGGTGATGGGTGTCGCCGATCAAGTCCTGCCCGTCGACGTCCTGATAGATGCATTTCTGCTCCACTACGAAGACTTCGTTGCGTAACCGCAGGATGGCGTAGAGCTGATCCTTGCCCAGGTCATTGTGGTGTTTGCAGACCCAATCAACTGTCATGGTGTGTTCTCGAATAGATGTCTGTTCTTGATAGTAAGCGCGACGGGCAACTCTGTCTAAATGGTCTATTGTGGTGAATGAAATCAATTAGCCATCACTGAGTGCTCTGTTTCCCCGTTTCTTTGTGTAATCTGGGCTACTGTTAACACCTCAGGTATGGCCTGAGCTAGGCTCGCCAAGGATTTTGAGCATGCCGCGATTTTCTCGTGCCGTTGCTTTAATTGGAGTGTTGTTGCTGGCTCAGCCGGCGTTTGCGCAGCGTTTGCGCCTGGTTGCGGATGCCTGGCCACCGTTTACCGATGCGACCTTGATCAATGGCGGGCTGGCCACCGATATCGTCACCACGGCCCTGGCCCGTGCAGGTTATGCCAGTGAATTCGAACAGGTGCCCTGGGCCCGGGCATTGATGGGCGTGGGCGACGGGCGCTATGACGTGCTGATCAACGCCTGGTACGACGACGCCCGCACGCAACTGGGCGAATTCTCCAATGAGTACCTGATCAACCGCGTGCGCTTCATCAAGCGTCGCGACGACCCTATCGACTACCAGACCCTGGAGCAACTACACGATTTCCCGATTGCCGTGGTGCGCGGCTATGCCTATTCGGCGGCGTTCGACGGGGACGCGCAACTGCAGAAAGTACCGGTGCATAACTTCGCCATGGCCGTACGCATGCTGGCGGCGCAGCGGGTGCGGCTGACGGTGGAGGATGAGTATGTGGCGCGCTATTACCTGTCCCGCGAATCGCCCCGGGTGCGCAACGCCATAGAGTTTTTGCCCAAGCCGCTGAGTGAAAACAGCCTGCACATTCTGGTCAGCCTCAAGCACCCCGAGCATGCACAGATTGTGGCGGGCTTTGACCGGGAAATTGCCAAGATGAAAGCCGATGGCAGTTACGAGCGGTTGATGAAGGCCCATGGTATGTAGTGCCTGTGCGGGCCTTATCGGGGGGACCGTGTGAATCAGATCAATGTGGAAGGGGGCTTGCCCTCGATAGCGACCTAAGCCGCGTCGGTGTCCTTGATCAAATGTGCCGCCAGTGTGCGCAACGGCCCCAGCTGTCGGCAGATCAGCGCCAGTTGCGTTTGCACCAAGCGCTGCCCTTCGTCGATCTCATCCGGCATCTGCTCCAGCTCGGCGGCCAGGGCCTCTTCGGCGTCGCTCTGGATCGCAATCGGTTGTTTGTTGGCCAGCCCCGTGGCGATTTCGTCAATGCTGGCCGACAGGCTGTGGCCGGCGCCGTTGATCAGGTGTTCGCGCACGTCGGCCGGCAGTGCGGTGTCGCGGTGTGCGCCCAGCCCCGACAAATAGCTGAGCAAAGTGTGTGACAGCACCAGGAAGCGAAAGCCCACGTCGGCTTCTTTGCGAAAGTGCCCCGGCTCCATCAGCATGTTGGCCAAGGTGGTGGACAGCGCCGCATCGGCGTTGTGCGCATTGCGCCTGGCCAGGCGATAGGCCAGGTCGTCGCTCTTGCCGGCGGCGTACTGCTGCATGATTTGCCGGAGGTAGATGCTGTTGCAGGTCAGGGTGTTGGCCAGCACTTTGTTCAGGCGCCGGCCCTGCCAGTCCGGCAGAAACAGGAACACCGCCAGCCCCGCGATCAGGCTGCCGAGCAACGTATCGAACAGCCGTGGCAGGAACAGCCCGTAGCCATCGCCCACTTGGTTGAAGCAGAACAGCACCATCAGCGTGATCGCCGCCGTGGCCAGGGTGTAGCGGGTGGTGCGATTGATAAAGAACACCAGGCCGGCAGCGATGGCGAACATCGATTGCACCAGCGGGCTGGGGAACAGATCGAACAGCGCCCAGGCCACGGTCAGGCCGATGGCGGTGCCGACGATCCGTTGGCCCAGTTTGCGCCGGGTGGCGCCGTAGTTGGGTTGGCACACGAACAGCGTCGTGAGGATGATCCAGTAACCCTGGGATGCGTGAATCGCATGCAAGGTGCCGTAGCCGATGGTCAGCGCCAACGACAGGCGCAACGCATGGCGGAACAGCAATGACGTCGGCGTCAGCTGCGTGCGCAGCCGTGTCCACATTTCCTTGAGGTTACGCGGCGCGCGATCGAGCAGATTGCTGTCGGTGGCGTCGGCCAGGGCGTCGGGGTTGCTGGCGTCGCCGAGCAGGCGGTCGAGGGTCGACAGGTTGGCCGCCAGGGCGCGCAACGAGCGCAGCAGGCCGCGCCAGGCCGGGTTGCTCTGGATGCGCAGGTGTTCCAGCGAGGCATTCAGGTCACCGAGGGCTTCGGCAAAACTGTCGTCGTAAACGAACGGCTGGCGCAACTGGATCGACTCAGCGAGGGCCTGGCAGGCCTTGCCTTGCTGGCGCAACAGGCGCTGGCAGCGGAACAGCACGTCGCTGTGGAAAAACGCCTCCGCCAGGGCGTTGTAGGGATAGTGCGAAGAACTGGCGCGTTCGTGGATGTCCTGGGCCAGAAAGTACAGCTTCAGGTAGCGGCTGACCTTCGAACCCGGGCGACCATTGCCCACGCGGTGCAGGATGATTTCCTTGGCCGCATTCAGCGCAGCGACTACGCGACCATTCTGCTGGGCCAGTTCCAAGCGACGGGCTTCTACATCCAGTTGGCGGATCGGTTCGAACAGCGACGATTTGAGCTTGAGGTAACGCCCCAACTCGCGAAACAAACGCGCCAGGCTCTGTTGCACCGGCTGGTTGGAAAACAGCACCTGCCACAACACTGACAACGCGCCGTACCAGGCAGCGCCGGCCACCAGCAGCAGCGGTTCGTGCCAGAAGTCCGACACCGCCCCTCCGCGCTGATCCACACCGATCATGGTGTAAACCGACAGAATCAGCGTCGCCGAGGCAATCGCACCGTAGCGTTCGCCAAGGGCGCCGAGCATGGTCAGGCAGAAACTCGCCAGCGCCAGGGCAATCGCGAACAGCCAGGGGTAGGGGAACAACAGTTCCACCGACAGCGCGGCGATGCTGAAACACACCAGGGTCACTGCCAGGGCATTGAGGCGGCCTTGCCAGCTGTCATCGGTCTCGGCCAGAGCACTGGCGATAATCCCCAGGAACAGCGGGATCAGCAGGGTCATTTCATCCTGATACCAGCACAGCGCCATGCTGCCGGTGAGGGCGATGAATACCCGAACGCTGTAGCTGAATTTATCCAGCGCCCATAGGCGCCGCATGGACTGCTTGAACGAGGTCGATGACATGAAGGCTGGAGTCTTCCGGAACGATGCCGCTAAATTGAGGCAGTAAGGACGCCACGGCAAGCGTGGTGATCACATCTCACCGCAAATTATTCCCCAGGCACACCGCAAATCGGAAGATGGGAGGCTTCGTCAGACGTATTGCGCGGCGGCGTAGCCCGATGCCCACGCCCACTGGAAGTTAAACCCGCCCAAGTGGCCGGTCACGTCCAGCACTTCGCCAATAAAGTACAGCCCTGGGCTTTTCAGCGACTCCATGGTCTTGGACGAGACTTCCCGCGTGTCCACACCGCCCAGCGTCACTTCGGCGGTGCGATAGCCCTCGGTGCCGGCGGGCACGAACTGCCAGCTCGACAACTTCTGCGCGATGTCTGCGACTTCGGCATGGGTGTATTGCTTCATCGGCTTGGACGCGAACCAAGTGTCTGCCAGCAGGTTGGCCATCTTTTTGGTGAAGATCTCACCGAGCAGGGTCTTCAACTCGCTGTTCGGCCGCTCGACCTGTTGCTGTTGCAGCCAGGTGTGGGCGTCGTGCTCGGGCAGCAGGTTGATTTCGACCGTATCGCCCGGTTCCCAGTATGAGGAAATCTGCAGGATCGCCGGCCCGCTCAGGCCGCGATGGGTAAACAGCAGATTCTCGCGAAAACTCTGGCCGTTGCAGCTGGCCACGCAATCCACGGAGGTGCCGGACAACTCGGTGCACAGCGCCTTGAGCTGATCGGTGATGGTGAACGGCACCAATCCTGCGCGGGTCGGCAGCAGTTCATGGCCGAACTGCTTGGCCACCTGATAGCCAAAACCTGTGGCACCCAGGGTTGGGATCGACAGGCCGCCGGTGGCGATCACCAGGGATTCACAGCGCAGCTCACCGAGGGTGGTTTGCAGCTGATAGCCGCTGTCGAGCTTGGCGATTTCCTGGATGGAGGTGTCCAGGTGCAGGCTTACACCGGTCTGGATGCACTCATCGAGCAACATGCCGAGGATGTCGCTGGATTTGTTATCACAGAACAGCTGGCCGAGTTTCTTCTCGTGGTACGGCACGCCGTGCTTGGCCACCAGCCCGATGAAGTCCCATTGGGTGTAACGGGCCAGGGCCGACTTGCAGAAGTGCGCGTTGTGGGACAGGAAGTTGGCCGGCTCGGTGTACATATTGGTGAAGTTGCAGCGGCCACCGCCGGACATCAGGATCTTCTTGCCGGCCTTGTTCGCATGGTCGATCAACATCACTTTGCGCCCACGACCAGCGGCGGTCAGTGCGCACATCAAGCCTGCGGCGCCGGCGCCAATGATCACAACTTCGGTCGAGCGCACAGCAATGTCCTCATAAAAATACGGGTCTGAATGCAATCAAAACGGTGGGAGGGGGCAAACCCCCTCCCACATTGGATATTCATAGGTCGCAGATCGGGTTACAGGATCCGCACGCGCAACGAGCGGCCCTTGATCTTGCCGTCGTTCAAGCGTTGCAGTGCTTGCTTGGCGATGCCCCGTTCCACGGCCACGAACGCCTGGAAGTCGAAGATCGCGATCTTGCCAACCTGGGCACCGGGGATGCCGGCTTCGCCGGTCAATGCACCGAGGATGTCACCTGGGCGCACTTTGTCTTTACGGCCAGCGGCAATGCACAGAGTGCTCATCTGCGGCAGCAACGGACCACCGCTTTGTGGCTTGAGGTTGTCCAGTTGGTCCCAGTTCAGCGGCGACTTTTGCAACTGCTCGATGGCCTGGGCACGATGCGCCTCGGACGGCGCCACCAGGCTGATGGCGATGCCGGTCTCACCGGCGCGGCCGGTGCGGCCGACGCGGTGGATGTGGATTTCCGAGTCGCGGGCCAGTTCGACGTTGATCACCATGTCCAGCGAATCAATGTCCAGGCCACGGGCGGCCACGTCGGTGGCCACCAGCACCGAGGTGCTGCGGTTGGCGAACATCGCCAGTACCTGATCACGGTCGCGCTGTTCCAGGTCGCCGTGCAGGCCGACGGCGGAGATGCCCTTGGCCGTCAGGTGGTCGACGGTTTCCTGCACTTGCTGCTTGGTAAAGCAGAACGCCACGCACGAGGCCGGACGGAAATGCGCCAGCACCTTGGTCACCGCGTCCATGCGTTCTTCCGGGGAGATCTCATAGAAACGCTGCTCGATCTGCTCGTCGGAATGGAACGCTTCGGCCTTCACCTGCTGTGGCGCGCGCATGAACTTGGAGGCCAACTGCTTGATGCTCACCGGGTAGGTGGCCGAGAACAGCAGGGTCTGACGGCGTGGCGGGGTCTTGCTGATGATGTCTTCGATGGCGTCATAGAAACCCATGTCGAGCATGCGGTCGGCTTCATCGAGGATCAGCGTGTTCAAGCCGTCCAGCACCAGCGAACCCTTGCGCAGGTGTTGCTGGATACGGCCCGGGGTGCCGACGATCACGTGGGCGCCATGTTCCAGCGAAGCGATCTGCGGGCCGAGGGACACGCCGCCGCACAGGGTCAGCACCTTGATGTTGTCTTCGGCGCGGGCCAGGCGGCGGATTTCCTTGGCCACCTGGTCGGCCAGCTCGCGGGTCGGGCACATCACCAGGGCCTGGCAACCGAAGTAGCGCGGGTTGATCGGGTTCAGCAGGCCGATGCCGAAGGCGGCGGTCTTGCCGCTGCCGGTCTTGGCCTGGGCAATCAGGTCCAGCCCCTTGAGGATCACCGGCAAGCTTTGTGCCTGGATCTGCGTCATCTCGACGTAACCCAGCGAGTCGAGGTTAGCCAGCATGGCGGCGGACAGCGGCAAGGTATTAAAAGCGGTGGCGATGGTGGTCACGGGGCGGGCTCTGCAAAAACAAAATGTCGCGCAGTGTAGCAGCCCCCCGTAGGTTTTTTCGCATGGTTCAGACGAGGGGGGGGCAGCGGCAAGTTATAAGCGGCAAGCGGCAAGCTTGAAGCTTGAAGCTTGAAGCTTGAAGCTTAACGCTCGCAACTGCTTCAATGCTCAATGTGCTGCTCCGGGCTGGCCGCCCGTTTGCCGTCTTTTGGCGACAGTTGCAGGAAAATCGCCGCCGCCAACATCGCCATGACGCCCACGGTGAGGAAGGTCAACTGGAACGCGCCGAGCACGGTATTGACCCCGTCATTGCCGGCTTCGGCGGTGAACCCGCCCAGCAATGCGCCGGCGCAGGCCACGCCGAGGCTCAGGGACAATTGCGCCACCACCGACAGCAGGCTGTTGCCGCTGCTGGCCTGGACGTCGTCGAGGTCGATCAAAGTCACGGTGTTCATCGCGGTAAATTGCAAGGAGTTGATCGCCCCCAGCACCGCCAGCATGCCCAGCAGCAGCGGGTAGGGCGTCTGCTCGCTGACCAGGCCCATGCTCGCCAGCATGATGCCCAGCGCCAGGGTGTTGCCGGTCAGCACTACGCGGTAGCCCAGGCGTTCGATCAGCGGCCGCGCCACGGACTTGGCGAACATCGCCGCCGCCGCCAACGGTAGCATGCTCATGCCGGCCTCCGACGGTGAATACCCCAGCGCCACCTGCAACAGCAGCGGCACCAGAAACGGCAACGCGCCGCTGCCCAGGCGGGCGAACAGGTTACCCAGGATGCCCACGGCAAAGGTGCGGGTCTTGAACAGCACCGGCGAAAACAGCGGGTTGTCGATATGCCCGGCGCGCAGCCAGTACGCCGCCAGGCACGCCAGCCCGCCGAACAGCAGCAACATCACCCGCAGGTGCGGCAGGTGCAGTTCGCCCAGGCCCTCCATGGCGATGGTGATCAGCACCATCGCCGCGCCGAACAGTACAAAGCCCATTCCGTCAAAGCGCGTGCGTTCACTGCCGCGCAGGTCCGGGATGAACTTCCACACGGCGTAGCACCCGATCATGCCCACTGGCAGGTTGATCAGAAAGATCCAGTGCCAGGTCAGGTATTGCACCATCCAGCCGCCCATGGTCGGGCCAAGCAGCGGGCCGAGCAGGCCAGGGATGGTGATGAAGCCCATGATCCGCACCAGCTCGGAGCGCGGGTAGGCGCGCAATACCACCAGGCGTCCCACCGGCAGCATCAGCGCGCCGCCCAGACCCTGCACGACCCGAGCCCCCACCAGCATGGTCAGGCTGCTGGACAGCGCGCACAGCAGCGAGCCGATGCTGAACAGCATGATTGCGCCAAAGAAGATCTTCTTGGTGCCGAAACGGTCGGCGATCCAGCCCGATGCCGGGATCAGCAAGGCGACCGTGAGCATGTAGGCGATCACCACCCCCTGCATGCGCAACGGGTTTTCCGCCAGGTCCCTGGCCATGGCCGGCAGGGCGGTGTTGAGAATCGTCCCATCGAGTGACTGCATAAAGAAGGCAATCGCCACCACCCAGGGGAGCCAGCGGGCGGTCTTGGCATCGAGAGGGGCGCGATCGGGCATGGGGGACCTTTTTGTTAGCCGGCTATGTGTCGGCGATTATGCGCCATCCATCGCGCCTTTTCCCACTGGCGGTTGGTCTAAATCCGACAACACCGCGTGCTCGCCCACCAGGAAGTCCAACAGCGCGCGATGCACCGCCAGGGCGGCCTCGCGGGATTCCAGATCCAACAGGTGACCGGTGTGTTGCGCCACCGCAAAACTGCTGCGCCCCACGTATTGCTTGAACAATTGAGCGTCGGCGGCGGGAGTGTATTCGTCCAGCGCGCCGTTGAGGAAATGCACCGGCGTTTCGATTTGCCGCAGCGCCGGCAGGTAATTGCCGTCGCCCAATGCCAGCACCTGGTGGATATGAAAGCGCGCTTGCCGGTATTCGGTGGTGGCCATGTTCGACAGGTGCCGATGGTTATTGCGCTTGAGACGCGGCGACAGGTATTTGCCTACGGTTTCGTTGAGCAAATGGCCGACGGCGGATTTGTCATCGGCCTCGATCAGCACGCGCACGCGGTCCACGTAGTCGAGCATGGCTTGGTTGAGGTTGGGTGCCAGGGCCATCACCACCGAGCTTTTGATGGAGGGCGGGTTGTGCGCCAGGGTGAGCAGGGTGGAAATGCCGCCCCAGGAAGCCGACACCAGATGGTTGACCTCGAAACGCTCCACCAGCGCCCGCAGGATCTGCACCTCGTCGTCCTTGGTGACCAGGTCAAGGTCGCCGTTGTGTTCGCGTGAATAGCCGGAGAACGGCAGGTCGAACAGCAGCACATTGAAGTGTTCGGCCAGGCATTTGCTGGTACGCGCGAAAGACCGCGTGGTGGAGAGCGCCCCATTGACCAGCAGGACGGTGTCCTTGTGTGGATCGTTTCCCAGTCGCTCAACGTGGACGTTGTAGTGCTTGTACAGCCGTTCAATGACAAAACTTCCATGGTTCATGTCAACGCTCCAGCTTGTCCTTCCCCGGACAAGGTCATGCTTTGCGTGCGGGCACGCGGGTAGGGTGGCGGGATGCCACTAACCCTTATAACGAGGTTTTTTACAGGCGACAACAGGCTGCCCGCGCGCACGGTGCGCAAGAGAAATGACCGTAGGAACGGGTAAAGCCGAGCTGTCTGAAACCAGCACAAGACAATGTGCGAGGGGGCTTGCCCCCGACAGCGGTGTGTCAGTCAATGAGCACTTGGTTGAACACCGCTATCGGGAGCAAGCTCCTTCCCACAGGGAGAGTCTTTACAACGTCAGGGTCAGGCGTTTTATCAGCGCCCCCGGTAACAGATTGGAGGCTGTGTTGCGCTGACCGTAGGTACTGGGTGACAGCAGTAACTCTCGCTCGGCGGTCAGTGCTTCCAGCTGCGACCCGAGCAGGCTGTACACGCTGTCATCAAAACGCATGGTGCTGACCGGCGCCTTGATCTCGCCGTCCTCCACCCAGAACGTGGCGAAGCGCGTCATGCCGGTCAGGCGCGCGGCCGGCAGGTCGGAGTAGTTCAGGTACCACAGGTTGCTGATATACAGCCCGGTGCCCAACTGCTTGAGGATCTCGGCTTGGGCCAGGTCGCCCGCCGCCATTTGCAGGGCGCTGGGGGATTCGTCGCCACTGGCGCCGTTGGCGCTCAGGCCGTATTCGGCGGCGCTGCGCGAATTGACCAGTTGGCCGCTCGCCTGGCCGGCGTCGATCAGCGTTACATCGCTGCGCGGGTAGCCTTCGCTGGAGAACGCCTGGCTCAGGGAGCCGCTGATGCGTTCTTGCACCGTCACTCGTTCATTGAGGTGTTGCTCGCCGGCATACAGACGTTGCAGCGAGCTGCCTTTGCTGGCGATAGCCTGGGCGGAAAAACCGCCCCAGGTGATGATGCCGATGATTTCTTCAAGCGCTGCCGGTGCCAGGTAAGCGCGGTATTGACCCGGTGCCAGGGTGTGCAGCGGCCGGCCGAGGAAGTCGAGCTGGTCGCGGGCTTGCTGCAAGCGCCGGGCGAACTCGGCGCTGTCCCAGGTGTGCCCAGCGTAGCTGGCTTTGACCGCTTCGCCATTGGCATGGAACAGGCTGAAATCGAAGTTGAAGCTATTGGCCTGGTGCCAGCCGAATGCGCCGTCGGAACTGGCAAAGCCACGGCTGATAGGGCCGGCGGCATAGAAGCCCACCAGGTCCAGCGCGTCTGCGGCCTGGCTGATTTCGGCCAACACCTGGGCCAGTTCCGGCAAGGGTTGGGCCTGTTCGTTGTGGCTGTGCCAGGCGTCGTGGTTGAGCAACAGGTAGGGATCCGGTGGCAGCAGCGGCAAGGTTTCGCGCAACTGCTGCAGGCCTTCGGCCAGACGCTGGCGATCCAGTTCCGAGTCGCCGACCAGGGTGATGCTCAGGTCGGCGTGACGCCCGTCGCTGATCAACTTGAGGTTCACGCTGGCCTGCTGCACCTGCCCTGCCTGACGCACTTTGGCGTGGTTGAAACGCACGAACTCCGACGCTTCGGCGGCATAGCCCAGGTGAAACTGTTCCTTGTCGGTGATGGCTTGGGTGAGCCACTGCACCAATGCCTTGAAATCATTCATCAGGCATCTCCTCCGAAAACGTCGACGTTGCTGAACACGCAGGCCGGCGAGGCATGGCCGACACGGATCACCTGGTTGGGCTCGCCCTTGCCGCAGTTGGGCGTGCCCAGCACCTGGAAGGTACTGGCGTCGCCCACCGCGCTGAGGTTGCGCCAGAACTGCGCGGAAATCGCGCGGTAGTTGGGGTTCTTCACCACGCCTTTGAGTTCGCCGTTTTCGATCAACTGGCCCCATTCGCAGCCGAACTGGAACTTGTTGCGCGCGTCATCAATGGACCACGAGCGGTTGGTCGACATCAGGATGCCGCTTTCGATACCGCCGATCATTTGCGCCAGGCTCTGGTCGCCGGCCTCGATATTCAGGTTGGCCATACGGTCGATCGGCGGGCGGTTCCAGCTGCTGGCCCGGCTGTTGGCCACACCGCCCATGCCGGCGCGAAATTGCGACAACGCACCGCCCAACGGCTTGAGCAGCAAGCCTTCGCGGATCAGGAACTGCTTGCTGGCGGCGCTGCCATCGTCGTCATGGCTGTAGCTGGCGAGCTGTTCGGGGATGTTCGGGTCGAACGTTACGTTGAGCAGGCGGGAGCCGTATTGCAGGTGGCCGAAGTCGCTGGCCTTGACGAAACTGGTGCCGGCGTAATTGCGTTCATCGCCGAGGATGCGGTCCAGCTCCAGCGGATGGCCGATGGATTCGTGGATCTGCAGGATCATCTGGTCGGGCATCAGCAGCAGGTCGCGCGGACCCTGGGGCGTGTTGGGCGCCAGCAACAGTTGCAGGGCTTCGTCGGCCACCCGTGGTGCGGCGCCTACCAGGCCGAAGCGGCGGATCACGTCATAGCCGCCTTGCTGGCCGAAGTTGGTACCGCCCAGGGTGCGGGTCTGGCTGTCAGTGCTGTCGTAGGCGGTGACACTCACGCCGGGGAACACAAAACGTTGGGCCTGACGCAACTCGGCGCCAGCGCTGTTGAGGTAGATCTGCTCGACCTGAGTCAGGCCAAGGCTGACGTCCCAGCTGACCAGGCGCTCGTCTTTCGGCACGGCGGCAGACTCATCGCCCAGCAATTGATAGCAGTCGCTCAAGGCAGGAAAGGGCTGGTTGAGTTCGGGCGACAGATAGTCGGCCACGTCGCTGGACACCTGCTGATCGCGCAGGTCGAGCAACGCATGGGGCTTGATCCGCAGCGCCTGCTGTTCGGCGCGTTCGAGGGCGGCTTGCAGGCCGGCCAGGGAAATATCGTGGGTCGCGGCGTAAGCCTCCACACCGTTGAGACGCACGGTGAGCATGACGCCCTCGTCGTGGTTCATGTGCGGCGGTTCGGCGACATTCTTGCGCACCGACAGGTATTGGCCGGACTCGCGTACGTAGCGCAGGGAGAAGAAGTCGGCGGTGGTGCGCAGGGCACCGAAATGTTTTTTGAGTGTGGCGTGGTGGTCGAACATAGGGCCTTCCTTGTGGGCGGCTCGGTGCGGGCAGGCAACAGAGTAGCTTATCAAGGAGGCGTTTTGCATTGGCGGGTCGGGCGCTATCGGGGGCAAGCCCCCTCCCACACACGGTCAAAATGTGGGAGGGGGCTTGCCCCCGATGAAGGCACCGCGGTGTATCAGTTACTGCGCAGTCGGCCCCACTTCACGCAACGGCTTGCCACGTACCGGCGCGTCGCCCGCCACGTAGTAGTCGGCGGTGCTGCGTGGCAGCGGCTGGCGGCCACGGATCTTGTCGGCGATTTTCTCGGCGATCATGATCGTCGGTGCATTCAGGTTGCCGGTGGTGATGATCGGCATGATCGACGCATCCACCACCCGCAGGCCCTGCATGCCATGCACGCGGCCTTCGCCGTCCACCACCGCCATCTCGTCGGTGCCCATCTTGCACGAGCAGGACGGGTGGAACGCGGTCTCGGCGTGTTCGCGGATGAACTTGTCGAGCTGCTCGTCGGTTTGCACGTCGATGCCTGGGCTGATTTCGCGGCCACGGAAAGGGTCCAGCGCCGGCTGTTGCATGATTTCCCGGGTCAGGCGGATGCCGTCGCGGAATTCCTGCCAGTCCTGCTCGGTGGCCATGTAGTTGAAGAGGATGCTCGGGTAGTCCCGTGGGTTCTTCGATTTCAGCTGCACACGGCCACGGCTCGGCGAACGCATGGAACCCATGTGCGCCTGGAAACCGTGCTCTTTCACACCGTTGCTGCCGTTGTAGTTAATCGCCACCGGCAGGAAGTGATACTGGATGTTCGGCCATTCGAACTCTTCACGGGTACGGATAAAACCGCCCGCTTCGAACTGGTTGCTGGCGCCGATGCCGGTGCCGTTGAACAGCCACTCGGCACCGATGGCCGGCTGGTTGTACCAGAGCAGCGACGGGTACAGCGACACCGGCTGAGTGCAGGCGTATTGCAGGTACAGCTCAAGGTGGTCCTGCAGGTTTTCACCGACGCCGGGCAGGTCGTGGACCACCGGGATATCCAGGCTTTCCAGCAATTTGGCCGGGCCAACACCGGAGCGTTGCAGCAGTTGCGGCGAAGCGATTGCGCCACTGCACACCAGCACTTCTTTGCGCGCGCGGGCTTCAACGCGTTCTTCGGCGGCGCCGATCAGGTAACGCACGCCCACGGCGCGCTTGCCTTCGAACAAGACTTTGTCGGTCAGCGCGTGGGTGACGATGGTCAGCGTGGAGCGCTTCTTGGCGGTGTCCAGGTAACCGCGCGCGGTGCTGGCGCGCCGGCCGTTCGGCGTGACGGTGCGGTCCATCGGGCCGAAACCTTCCTGCTGATAGCCGTTGAGGTCTTCGGTGCGCGGGTAACCGGCCTGCACGCCGGCTTCGACCATGGCGTGGAACAGCGGGTTATTGCCGGCCTTGGGCGTGGTTACGCTGACCGGACCGTCGCCACCGTGGTAGTCGTTGGGGCCGATGTCGCGGGTTTCTGCCTTGCGGAAGTACGGCAGGCAATCGAGGTAAGTCCAGTTTTCCAGACCCGGCAGCTTCGCCCAGTTGTCGTAGTCCATGGCGTTGCCACGGATGTAGCACATGCCGTTGATCAGCGACGAACCACCCAGGCCCTTGCCGCGACCGCATTCCATGCGGCGGCCGTCCATGTGCGGCTCTGGATCGGTCTCGTAGGCCCAGTTGTAGCGACGGCCTTGCAGCGGGAACGCCAGGGCGGCTGGCATCTGGGTACGGAAATCCAGACGATAGTCGGGGCCGCCGGCTTCCAGCAGCAGGACGGTGACGCCTTCGTCTTCGGTCAGGCGGGTTGCTAAAGTGTTGCCCGCAGAACCTGCGCCAACAATGATGTAGTCGTATTCTTGAGTCATGGGGTCTCCTTTAGAGCGGCAAGCTCTAAGCTTCAAGCTGCAAGAAAGAGCAGCGAGCGGTGTATCTGGGAGGTGCGGCGAGCTTGCAGCTTGAAGCTCGCCGCTTGAGGCTCATCAGAACACTGATGCGTAATCGCCCAGCTCAACCTGTACCGATTTGATGCGGGTGAAGTTGTTCAGCGAGCTGATGCCGTTCTCACGGCCCACACCCGATTGCTTGTAGCCGCCCACCGGCATTTTCGCGTCGGACTCGCCCCAGGCGTTGATCCAGCAGATGCCCGCTTCCAGTTGATGAATCACGCGGTGGGCGCGGTTCAGGTCCTTGGTCACCAGACCCGCGGCTAGGCCGAAGTCGGTGTCGTTGGCGCGGCGGATCACTTCTTCTTCGGTCTCGTAGGTGAGGATGCTCATCACTGGGCCGAAGATTTCTTCACGCACGATGGTCATGTCGTCGGTGCAGTCGGTGAATACGGTCGGTGCCACGAATGCGCCTTTGGCGAAGTCGCCATCGGTCAGGCGATCGCCGCCGCACAGCAGACGTGCACCTTGCTCTTTGCCCTTGGCGATGTAGCCCAACACGCTTTCCATATGGGCAAAGCTGACCAGCGGGCCGAAGTTGGTGTTCTCGTCTTCCGGGTTGCCGATGCGGATGCGCGCCACGCGCTCGACGATCTTGGCTTCGAACGCCGCTTGCAGGTGCTTGGGCACGAACACGCGAGTGCCGTTGGTGCAGACCTGACCGGAGCTATAGAAGTTGGCCATCATGGCGGTGTCGGCGGCGCGATCCAGGTCGGCGTCGTCGAAGATGATCAGCGGGGACTTGCCGCCCAGTTCCATGGTGACGTCTTTGAGCGAGGAACTCGACGCGCTGGCCATGACTTTCTTGCCGGTGTCGGTGCCGCCGGTGAACGAAACTTTTTCGATGCGCGGGTGCTCGGTCAGCCAGGTGCCGACTTCACGGCCACTGCCGGTCAGGACGTTGAACACACCGGCGGGAACACCGGCTTCGGTGTAGATTTCGGCCAGTTTCAGGGTGGTCAGCGAGGTGACTTCGCTCGGCTTGAAGATCATCGCGTTGCCGGCGGCCAGGGCCGGGGCGGATTTCCACAGGGCGATCTGGATCGGGTAGTTCCACGCACCGATACCGGCGACCACGCCCAGCGGTTCGCGGCGGGTGTAGACGAAGGAAGTGTCGCGCAGCGGGATCTGCTCGCCTTCGATGGCCGGCACCAGGCCTGCGTAGTATTCCAGCACGTCGGCGCCGGTAACGATGTCGACGTACTTGGTTTCGGAGAAGGCTTTACCGGTGTCCAGGGTTTCCAGGGCGGCCAGCTCATCGTTACGCTCGCGCAGGATGTCGACGGCACGACGCAGGATGCGCGAGCGCTCCATGGCAGTCATGGCGGCCCAGATTTTCTGGCCTTTTTCAGCGCTGACCACGGCACGTTCAACGTCTTCTTTCGTTGCACGTTGCACTTGGGCGAGAACTTCACCGTTAGCCGGGTTGATGGCTTCGAAAGTGGCATCGCTGCCAGCGTCGCTGTAGCCGCCGTCAATGTAGAGTTTTTGCAGGTCGAAACGGGCCATAAAGTCCTCGCAAGTGCATAAGTGGTTGGCGTTACCCGCCGACAGTGGGCCATGAGGGTGTGGCATCACTGCGCGGCGGACGTTCAGGGGTTGAGCATTTATAAGGGCTCTAACTCACCTGCTTGGCCAATTGGAAATCCATGTATTCGTAAGCGATGCGTTGCGCCTGCTCCGTGTCGAAAGCGTCTCCCGACAGAGCGCCGCGCAACCACAAACCGTCGATCAACGCCGCCAGGCCGCGAGCCGCGCTGCGGGCTTCGGGCAGCGGCAGCGCTCGGCGGAACTGGCAGCACAGGTTGGAATACAGACGTTGATCGTTGATCCGCTGCAACCTGTGCAATGACGGGTGATGCATGCTGGCGGCCCAGAAGGCCAGCCAGGTTTTCATTGCCGGGCCATTGACCTGGCTGGCGTCGAAGTTGCCTCCGATGATCACCTGAATGTGTGCCCGTGGGCTGTCATCCTTCAGCGCAAGCCTGCGCTCGTAGACGTTCTCGATCAGCACATTCATCAAGTACCGCATCGTTGCGGCGATCAGACCGTTCTTGTCCTGAAAGTAGTGACTGATGATGCCGTTCGATACACCGGCCAGACGGGCGATCAGCGCAATGCTGGCGTCTGCCATCCCCACTTGATCGATGGCCGTCAACGTGGCTTCGATCAACTGTTGGCGGCGTATGGGTTGCATACCGACCTTGGGCATGTAGCACGTCTCCTTAGGCCTGCCGGCGGGCGATCACGTCCATCGGCTTGAAGGCCAGTCTATTTTGTTTTGATTGAACGTTCAATCAACAAAGAATAAGCTCTGCGACAAATCGTCGCTGCTGGCAGGTTTTCAGCCCGTTCTGACAGCGACATCTGACACCTGGAACATCCCTGGAAGGGCCCGCTCAAGGGCCTGCCGCCGCTTTCGCGGGGGCGGGGATTTTCGGGGTGTCTTTATAACACCCGTCCGTCGACTGCCGAAAAATCGATGTCCCGGGATAACCGTTGCCTTGTGTTTCTCTCTCGCACTGCCCGGAGCATCTGCGCCATGAGTTCTGCCTCTCTTATAAAGACCCCGCCGGAAAAGGTCCGGGTCAACGGTTGGGTGTTTTACACCTCCACCGCGCTGATTCTGTTGTTGACCGCTGTCCTGATCGCCGCCCCGCAGGAGGCCGGGCGCATGCTTGGGGTCGCCCAGGCGTGGCTGTCCAAAAGCTTTGGCTGGTACTACATGGTAGTCATCGCCGCTTACCTGGTGTTTGTGGTGGGGCTGGCGTTTTCGTCCTACGGCAAATTGAAACTGGGCAGCAAGGACGACACCCCGGACTTCAGCTACGGCGCCTGGGCCGGCATGTTGTTCTCCTCGGGGATCGGCATTTCGCTGCTGTACTTCGGCGCTTCGGAGCCGCTGGACCATTACTTCAACCCGCCCGAAGGCGTGGCCGGCAGCAACCTGGCCGCGCGCCAGGCGCTGCAACTGACCTTTCTGCACTGGGGCCTGCACGGCTGGGCGATCTACGCCCTCGTCGGCCTGGCCGTGGCGTACTTCGCCTACCGGCATAACCAGCCGCTGGCCTTGCGCTCGGCGTTGTACCCGCTGGTGGGCGAGCGCTGGGTGAAGGGCGCGGCCGGCCACGCGGTGGACGGTTTCGGCATGTTCGTGACCCTGCTGGGCCTGGTGACCAACCTGGGCATCGGCGCGATGCAGGTGTCGTCCGGCCTGGAAAACCTGTTCGGCATGCAGCACAGCAACACCAACCTGCTGATCGTGATCATCGTGATGAGCACCGTGGCGACCATCGCCGCCGTGTCGGGGGTGGAGAACGGTATCCGTCGTTTGTCCAACCTCAACATCGTGCTGTTCAGCGGTTTGCTGATCTTTGTGTTGTTGTTCGGCCCGACCCTGCACCTGCTCAACGGCTTCGTGCAGAACATCGGCGATTACATGAACGGCCTGGTGTTGAAAACCTTCGACCTGTACGTCTACGAAGGCGACGGTGCCAAGACCGAACGCTGGATGGGCCTGTGGACTCTGTTCTACTGGGCCTGGTGGATTTCCTGGGCGCCATTCGTAGGCATGTTCATCGCGCGGATTTCCCGTGGCCGTACGGTGCGTGAACTGGTGGCGGGCGTACTGTTGATTCCGCTGGGCTTTACCCTGGCGTGGTTGTCGATCTTCGGTAACTCGGCGCTGGACCTGGTGCTGAACCATGGCGCGGTGGAGTTGGGCAAGACGGCGTTGGAACAGCCGTCCATGGCGATCTACCAATTGCTGGAGTACTACCCAGCGTCGAAAGTCGTGATTGGTGTGTCGATCTTTGTCGGCTTTGTACTGTTCCTGACCCCGGCGGATTCCGGCGCGGTGATGATGGCCAACCTTTCCTGCAAAGGCGGCAACGTAGATGAAGATGCGCCGCACTGGCTGCGGATCTTCTGGTCGGCGGTGATCACCCTGGTGACCATCGGCCTGCTGTTCGCCGGTAACTTCGAAGCCATGCAGACCATGGTGGTGCTGGCGGGGCTGCCGTTCTCGGTGGTGCTGATTTTCTTTATGTTCGGTTTGCACAAGGCCATGCGTCAGGACGTGGCGGTCGAACAGGAGCAGGCGCAACTGGCCGAACGTGGGCGTCGTGGCTTCAGCGAGCGTTTGACCGCACTGGATTTGCAACCGAGCCAGGCCACGGTGCAGCGCTTTATGGACAAGCACGTCACCCCGGCCTTGGAAGAAGCGGCGACTGCGCTGCGTGAACAAGGTTTGCAAGTGCAGACACTGTTGGGCAAGTCCAAGCGCTGCATCGGTGTGCGCATCGAGATGGAAGAGGGCAATCCGTTCGTTTATGAGGTGAGCCTGGATGCTTACTCGTCGGCGCCCAACGATGTGCCCGAAGAAGAGCGCACGCGCTATTACCGTGCCGAGGTCTACCTGCACAACGGGCCTCAGGAATACGACCTGATGGGCTTCACCCCGGAGCAAATCACCCGGGATGTGCTCGATCAGTTTGAAAGCCATCGGCAGCTCCTTGGCCGTGTCTATAGCTGATGCGTTGAAAGCCCGGTGGTGTCACTGACCCCACTGGGGCAAAAAATGTGGGAGGGGGCTTGCCCCCGATTGCAGTGTGTCAGTCAGTCCGTCTGTTACTGATCCACCGCTATCGGGGGCAAGCCCCCTCCCACCGTTGTTTTGCAGTGTGTGCTAGCCCAGGTTTTTGCCCAGCAGGGCATGGTAGAGCTCACTGTCGCCGAGGATCCCCACCACCTGGTTGTTGTCATGCAACACCAGCTTGTTACCCGTCTGATAACGAATCTGCAGCGCATCACGCATGCCGATATTCGAATCCACCAAGGTCGGTACGCGGCCCAGACCTTCCACCGGTTGCCCCGGTGCCCAGTTCTGCAGGTTCATCACCGCACCGTTCTGGCGGGCGCCCTGGATAGTGTTGCCTTCGGCCAGGTCCAGCCACGAGTCGCCGCTCGGGTCCAGGCACACCGAACCGTTGACGCGCTTGCAGTTGTCCAGGGTGCGCATCAGGCTACGGCCGCACAGCACGTTCAGCGGGTTGGTGTGGGCGACGAAGGTGCGCACATAGTCGTCCGCCGGGTTCAGCACGATCTCTTCCGGCACGCTGTACTGGATGATCTTGCCGTCCTTCATGATCGCAATACGGCTACCCAGTTTGAGCGCCTCGTCCAGGTCATGGCTGACGAATACGATGGTTTTGCTCAGCTTGCGTTGCAGTTCCAGCAACTCGTCCTGCAGGCCTTGGCGGATCAGCGGGTCGAGGGCGGAGAAAGGTTCGTCCATCAGCAGGATGTCGGCGTCCATCGCCAGGGCGCGGGCCAGGCCGACGCGCTGCTGCATGCCGCCGGACAACTCGTCGGGCTTCTTGTTGCGCCACTGGGCCAGGCCCACCAGTTCGAGCTTTTCGTCCACCAGCTTGCGCCGTTCTTTTTCCGGACGGCCCTGCATTTCCAGGCCGAAGCTGATGTTCTCGCGCACCGTCAGCCAGGGCATCAGGGCGAACTTCTGGAACACCATGGCGATGCGCTTGGTGCGCATCATTTTCAGCTCAGCGTCGGTGCAGGAAGCGATGTCGATCTGCCGACCTTCATGCTCCACGAACAGCTGCCCGCGGCTGACGGTGTTGAGGCCGTTGATGCAGCGCAGCAGGCTGGATTTGCCGGAGCCCGACAGGCCCATCAGCACGCAGATCTCGCCTTTTTCGATATCCAGGCTGGCCTTTTCAACGCCGACAATCTGCCCGGTCTTTTTCAGAATCTCGTTACGGCTCATGCCCTGGTCCAGCAGCTTGAGCGCTTCGCGTGGGTCTTTGGAGAAGATCACGTCGACTTTGTCGAATCGGATAATGCTCATGCATCACCCCCTACTTTGGCATCGGGTTGTTTGCAGATGCGGTCGAGCATGATGGCCAGCAATACGATCGCCAGGCCCGCTTCAAAGCCCAGGGCGATGTCGGCGGTGTTGAGTGCGTTGACCACCGGCTTACCGAGGCCGTCGGCACCCACCAGGGCCGCGATCACCACCATCGACAACGACAGCATGATGCATTGGGTAATGCCGGCGGCAATGCTCGGCATGGCGTGTGGCAGTTCAATGCGCGAGAGCAATTGACGGCGCGAGCAGCCGAAGGCTTTGCCGGCGTCCATCAACTCTTGCGGTACATCACGGATGCCCAGGTAAGTCAGACGGATCGGCGCGGCAATCGCGAACACCACCGTGGAAATCAGCCCAGGCACCACACCCAGCCCGAAGAGGGTCAGGGTAGGGATGAGGTAGACGAAGGTCGGTACGGTCTGCATCAGATCGAGCACCGGCCGCATCATGGTGTAGAACAACGGTTTGTGCGCGGCAACAATGCCCAGCGGCACACCGATGACCACGCAGACCAGGGTGGCGAACAGCACCTGCGCGAGGGTTTCCATGGTTTCCTGCCAGTACCCCAGGTTGAGGATCAGCAGGAAGGAGGCGATGACAAAAACCGTCAGGCCCCATTTACGTTGAATAAAGTGAGCCAGCAGCGCAATCAGACCGATCAATGCCAGCGGATTGAACCAGGTCAGCGCAAACGTCACGCCGTGGATCATCGTTTCCAGTGTCGATGCGATTGCGTCGAAGTAGTTGGCGCCGTGTTGGGTCAACCATTCGACGAAGGCAGCGATGTACTGGCCTAGTGGGATTTTCTGTTCAGTCAGCATGGTAGTGAATGTCCACATGCGAAGGGGAAAACATCCCGGGGCAGCGCACCGCCCCGGGGTCAGCGGGTGTTATTTGGCGAGGTAGGCTTTGACGGCCTCAAGGCCGGGTTTGCCGTCGACGGTGGTAACGCCGGCGAGCCAGGTGTCGAGCACTTGCGGGTTTTTCTGCAGCCAGGCTTTGGCGGCGGCGTCGGGCTTCATCTTGTCGTCCAGGACATTGCCCATCAGCGTGCTTTCCATGTTCAGGGTGAACACCAGGTTTTTCAGCAACTGGCCCACGTTGCTGCATTCCTGGGTGTAGCCCTTGCGCACGTTGGTGTAGATGGTGGCCTGGCCGTAGTTGGGGCCGAACGAATCGTCACCGCCGGTCAGGTACTTCATCTTGAAGCGGGTGTTCATCGGATGCGGTTCCCAGCCGAGGAACACGATGGCCTGGTCACGCTTGGTAGACCGTTCCACTTGGGACAGCATGCCGGCTTCGCTGGATTCGACCACTTTGAAGCCTGCGTCTTTCAAGCCGAACGCGTTCTTGTCGATCAGGGTCTGGATGGTGCGGTTGCCGTCGTTACCCGGTTCGATGCCGTAGATCTTCCCGCCCAGTTGGTCCTTGAACTTGGCAATGTCTGCGAAGTCTTTAAGGCCTTTTTCGTACAGCGCCTCGGGCACCGCCAGGGTGTACTTGGCGTTTTCCAGGTTGGCGCGCACGGTTTCCACGGTGCCGGCATCACGGTACGGCTTGATGTCGTTTTCCATGGTCGGCATCCAGTTGCCGAGGAACACATCCATGTTCTTGCCGTCGGCCAGGGACTTGTAGGTCACGGGTACCGAAATCATCGTGGTTTTGGTCTTGTAGCCCAGGGCCTTGAGGATTTCGCTGGTGGTCGCGGTGGTGACGGTGATGTCGGTCCAGCCGACATCGGAGAAGTTGACGGTCTTGCACTGTTCCGGTTCTGCCGCGTGCGCCAGGACTGGCAGACTCAGCATGGCGGCCAACAACAACGAGGGTGAAGCTTTCATGAGGCTAGACTCCTGTGTTTTTTCTGGCGGCATCTGCCGCGCTTTATTCAGTGTTGCGGTTGGAGCGTGCGATGACAGCTCTGGCACGGTGCCTTGCAAACGAGTCGGAACTGATCATGTACCAGTGAAAATCTGACGCCTACAGGGGGCGTCGTATCCAGTACAGGCAGGGTCGTATCCAGTGTTGGTGACGTCGTTTACAGGTTTTTACCAGGGCAAAACTGCTGTTTTTGCCCGTCTGCACCGTTAAAAACGGCCAAAACAGGTGATCACATGCAAGCGACGCTGGTGAGCATGGTTACGTCGGTGTGAGACGCCGAGGCAGCGAATAAAACCTTGATGATGCCGCCATCTGGGCGATCTGAGCGTAGCACCTCGTTCGAGCCCGGCCCGTGCTTATCGAGGAGTTTCACGTTAATGGCTATCAGCGTTTTCGACCTGTTCAAGATCGGCATCGGGCCTTCGAGTTCGCACACCGTCGGCCCTATGCGCGCCGCAGCGTTGTTCGTTCAAGCACTGCGTGAACGTGAGTGGTTGGAACGGGTGCGGCGTGTCGAAGTTCAGCTGTATGGCTCGTTGTCGGCCACCGGCATCGGCCATGGCAGCGACACGGCCACCATCATGGGCTTGATGGGCGAGTGGCCCGACGCGATCGACCCGTCGCAGATCGCCGGTCGCATCAGCACCCTGCGCGAAACCGACACACTGCTGCTCGACGGGCGCTTGCCGGTGCCCTTCGTCTGGGCCCGGGACATGCGCCTGCTGGACGAAAACCTGCCGTTCCACCCCAACGCCATGACACTGGTGGCGTACGGCGATGACGGTGAGCTGCACCGCGACACTTACTACTCGGTAGGCGGCGGTTTTGTGGTGGATGAAGCCCAGGCGCAAAGCGGTGTGGCGGACATGGACCGCACTGAGTTGCCTTACGATTTTTCCAGCGCTGTTGAGCTGTTGCAGCTGTGTAACACCCACCAGTTGCGCGTCGCTGAATTGATGATGGCCAATGAAAAGGTGTGGCGTTCCGAAGAAGAAATCCGCAGCGGCCTGATGAAGCTTTGGCACGCCATGCAGGATTGCGTGGAGCAGGGCCTCAAGCATGAAGGCATCTTGCCTGGCGGCCTCAACGTACGCCGCCGCGCCGCCAAGTTGCACCGTAGCCTGCAGGAATTGAACAAGCCCAATGTGATCGGCTCAACCTTGAGCGCCATGGAATGGGTCAACCTGTTTGCCCTGGCCGTCAACGAAGAAAACGCTGCCGGTGGGCGCATGGTCACTGCCCCTACCAACGGTGCGGCGGGGATCATCCCGGCAGTGCTGCACTACTTTATGAAGTTCAGCGAAGAGGTCACCGAAGCCAACGTGGTCGACTACCTGCTCGGTGCGGCGGCGGTGGGGATTCTGTGTAAGAAGAACGCCTCCATCTCCGGTGCCGAAGTGGGCTGTCAGGGCGAGGTGGGTTCTGCCTGCGCAATGGCGGCGGCCGGCCTGGCGGAGATCCTCGGCGCCACGCCGGAGCAACTGTGCAACGCCGCCGAAATCGGCCTGGAACACAACCTCGGCCTGACCTGCGACCCAGTGGGCGGGTTGGTGCAGGTGCCGTGCATCGAGCGCAACGCGATTGCAGCGGTCAAGGCGATCAACGCGGCGCAAATGGCCCTGCGCGGCGACGGCCAGCACTTTATCTCCCTGGACCGGGTGATCCGCACCATGCGCGATACCGGGGCGGATATGCATGACAAGTACAAAGAAACGTCGCGGGGTGGGTTGGCGGTAAGCGCGGTCGAGTGTTAAGACCCAGCCGCCTGCATCGGGGGCAAGCCCCCTCCCACCCTTGACCGGGTTCACAAATCAGAATGTGGGAGAGGGCAAGCTCCTGCCCACCCTTGGCTGTGTTTACAAATCAGAATGTGGGATAGGGCAAGTTCCTTCCCACTGTTGACTGTGTTCACAAATCAGAATTGGGAGGGGGCAAGCTCCTGCCCACCCTTGGCTGTGTTCACAAATCAGAATGTGGGAGAGGGCAAGCTCCATCCCACTCTGTGACTGTGTTCACCAATTTAAATGTGGGAGGGGGCTTGCCCCCGATAGCGGCAGTTCAAACAAAACTGCTCAAAAAGTGAACACCAGCATCCCAACGCGCCACCTTTTAGCGCGTCGCAAACAGATAAGTAGCTCACGAACGATTTTCCCTCCGACCATCCGTCCCCCGTGCGTGTGGTGACAGACTTTTCCTACGCGCTGAAAGCGCCTTCCCACAAGTGCTACCGAACTGCTCACACCCCTTGAGGGTTGCCCCTTCTATGCCCCTTCCCGGGCATATTCCGTACTCTACGCAAGGGCTATATAGACGCGTCAGCAGGTCGTTTTCAGGATTTATTGAATAGGTATTCAAGTTTAGGCACGGCAATTGCTCTATCCATTCAAAGCCTCTCACCTTGTCCGGATGAAGAGCGCCATAACAAGAGCCTCGCCTGAGGCCATCACCTGCTTTGTGTGAGGAGATACCGCGATGACGTCGTTCAACTCAGGGGCCCAACCCCAGAACCGTGCGCCTCAATCCATCGGCTTTTTGCTGCTGGACAATTTCACGCTGATTTCCCTGGCGTCCGCAGTGGAACCATTGCGCATGGCCAACCAGCTGTCCGGCCGTGAGCTGTACCGCTGGACCACACTGAGTGTCGACGGCAACCAGGTCTGGGCCAGCGATGGCTTGCAAATCACCCCTGACGCGGCCATGCACAAAGCCCCGGTGCTGGACACCGTGATCGTGTGCGGCGGCGTGGGCATCCAGCGCACCGTTACCCGTGAACATGTGTCATGGCTGCAAAGCCAAGCGCGCCAGTCCCGTCGCCTCGGCGCGGTGTGCACCGGCAGTTGGGCGCTGGCGTGTGCCGGCCTGCTGGACGGTTTCGATTGCAGCGTGCACTGGGAATGCCTGGCGTCGATGCAGGAAGCCTTCCCCCGTGTGTCCATGAGCACGCGCCTGTTTACCCTCGACCGCAACCGCTTCACCAGTTCCGGCGGCACCGCGCCGTTGGACATGATGCTGCACCTGATCAGCCGCGATCATGGCCGTGAACTGTCGGCGGCGATCTCCGAGATGTTCGTGTACGAACGCATCCGCAACGAACAAGACCACCAGCGCGTTCCGCTCAAGCACATGCTCGGCACCAACCAGCCGAAACTGCAGGAAATCGTCGCGCTGATGGAAGCCAACCTGGAAGAACCCATCGACCTGGACGAACTGGCGGTCTACGTCGCCGTATCCCGGCGTCAACTGGAGCGGCTGTTCCAGAAGTACCTGCACTGTTCGCCGTCGCGTTACTACCTCAAGTTGCGCCTGATCCGTGCGCGGCAGTTGCTCAAGCAAACACCGATGTCGATCATCGAAGTGGCCTCGGTGTGCGGGTTCGTCTCCACGCCGCACTTCTCCAAGTGCTACCGCGAATACTTCGGCATCCCGCCACGGGATGAGCGCGTCGGTTCCAACACCACCCAACAAGTGGCGATGATGCCGATTCCGCAGGCGCTGGTGTTGTCACCGTTGTCGGGGCCGATGTCGGCATTGAGCCAGGCGCGCAATGAGTCGACGTTTGCCAGTGTAAGGCTCTAGACCGAGGCGTCTGTATCGGGGGCAAGCCCCCTCCCACATTTTGATTTGTGAACACAGTCAAAGGTAGGAGGGGGCTTGCCCCCGATAGCCATCGGTCAGGCCCCAGAGTTCTGCTTGAACTGCATCAACGCCGGCAACAACTGCTTATCGATAGCCTGACGCACCGCCGGCAAAATCGTCGCGCTGCCGCCGTACATCCGCTCGACCATGCCCTTGAGCGCCTTGGCCCGTGCTTCGCTCAAACCGCGTACCGCGCACTCACACGCCTGCTCGGCGCTGGCGCCGCTGGATACTTCGAAACCCAGCGAGCGCAACTGGCTCAGCAGGTCATCCTGGTCAATCAAATCCGCGTGCATCATGACGTTTATCCTGGTTAGGGGAGCGGGGATCTGCCTGGATTCTGGTAGCCCCCGACGCCATCGGCAAGGGCGTGTGGCCCGGATGGCTTAGATGGCTATGAACAGGTCGTTTTCGGGCCACTTGCCGGCTGCACTAATCGGCACACTGGCCTCAGCAAGCAGCTTGAAGGTTTGGTCACCCTCGAAATGCATCGCTCTCACAAGGCCTCCTCTGCCCCGATCCTGTCACGGCTGGATCGGGGCTTTTTTTGCGCTATTTCTTCGGTGGCAAACCGATCACGCGTCCGAGCAGCGCCGGGGGCGGCAGGTCGGCTTGCTCGGTGCGGATGGCCGCGATTTTCTCCAGCGTCGCCTGGGTAAACGGCGCCGCGTGCGGCCCGGCCAGGTCGACGTGCAGCAGCATCTGTTCGTTGCCGGCCAGTGCCTGCTCATCCCCAACCCGATGCAGGCTGTGATACAGGTGCAGGCGCTTGGCGTCATGGGCGATCAGTTGGGTCTGCACTTGCACCTCGGCGCCAAGTTTCACTTCATGCAGGTAGTTCAGGTGCAACTCCAGAGTGAACAGCGAATGGCCGCTGGCTGCGCGGTTTTCACTGTCCAGGCCGAGGGTGTCCATCAACGCGTCGGTGGCGTAGCTGAAGATCAGCAGGTAGAACGCGTCGCGCAGGTGGCCGTTGTAGTCCACCCAATCGGGCTGGATCTGTGTGGTGTAGGTGGTCAGTGCGGGCATTGTCTGCATTCCATTATTCGGCGAAGGTCATGCCGTGCTTGGCTTTGGTGGTTTTCACCGCTTCGAGTACCGCCAGCAGGCAATCATCACGATAGCGCTCCAGCGCCGAAATGCTGTGGGTGCCCAGTTGAGCGCTGGTGCCATCGACCACGTCGTCGATCAACTTGTCCGTCAGCTCCGGCGCCGGCAGGTAGGTCCACGGCAACTGCAACGCCGGGCCGAACTGGGCCATGAAGTGGCGCATGCCAGCATCGCCGCCGGCCAGGGTGTAGGTGAGGAAAGTGCCCATGAACGACCAGCGCAAGCCGGCGCCAAAACGGATTGCGTCGTCGATTTCGCCAGTGGTTGCCACGCCGTCGTTCACCAGGTGCAGCGCCTCGCGCCATAAGGCTTCCAGCAAGCGGTCGGCGATAAAACCGGGGACTTCCTTGCGCACATGCAAGGGGCGCATGCCGAGGGATTCATACACTGTGATCGCCGCCTGCACAGCCTCGGGCGCGGTGTGCTTGCCGCCGACCACTTCCACCAGCGGCAGCAGGTAGACCGGGTTGAAAGGGTGGCCGACCACGCAGCGTTCCGGGTGGGTCGAGCTCTCGTAGAACTCACTCGGCAACAGCCCTGAGGTGCTCGAGCCAATCAGCGCATCGGGCTTGGCCGCCGCACTGATCTGGCTGTGCAGTTGCAGTTTCAACTCCAGGCGTTCCGGGGCGCTTTCCTGGATAAAATCAGCGTCTTTTACGCAGTCTTCGATGGTGCTCACAAAGCGCAAGCGGTCCTGGGACGCGCCGGGCGCCAGGCCATTTTTTTCCAGGGCACCCCAAGCATTGGCCACGCGTTTGCGCAACGCGGCTTCGGCGCCGGGCGCTGGGTCCCAGGCCACCACATCCAGCCCATGGGCCAGGGCACGGGCCACCCAGCCGCTGCCGATAACGCCGCTGCCGAGGGCGGCGAAGGTTTTGATTTCAGTGATAAAGCGCATGGCGACGTCCTAAAGAGTTCAGTGATCCCTTGTGGAAGGGGCGGTGCGACGATTCGACTTGCCGCCGATGACGCTGAGTCAGCGATATCTTCGGTACTGATCCACCGCTATCGGTGGCAAGCCCCCTCCCACATATTTGATGAGGTTTTGGCGGGGGCTAGCCGCGCTTGGTGAGGCCCATCTTGATGCGACCCTCCGCCGGGGTCATGACCCGCGCGCCCAGGCGGCTGAGGATTTCGCCGGCGCGTTCGACCAGTTGGCCATTGGTGGCGAGCACGCCTTTGTCCAGCCACAGGTTGTCTTCCAAACCGACTCGCACGTTGCCGCCCAGCAACACCGCCTGTGCGGCCATCGGCATTTGCATGCGGCCGATGCCGAAGCCGGCCCACACTGCACCTGCCGGCAGGTTGTCGACCATGGCCTTCATGGTGGTGGTGTCGGCCGGGGCGCCCCAAGGGATGCCCAGGCACAGTTGAAACAGCGGATCGTCGAGCAGGCCTTCTTTGATCATCTGCTTGGCGAACCACAGGTGGCCGGTGTCGAAAATCTCCAGCTCGGCCTTTACGCCCAGTTCCTGGATACGTTTGGCGCCGGCACGCAGTTGTGCCGGGGTGGACACGTAAATGGTGTCGCCATCGCCGAAGTTGAGGGTGCCGCAGTCCAGGGTGCAGATTTCCGGCAATAACTCTTCGACATGGGCCAGGCGCGTCAGCGGCCCGACCAGGTCGGTATTGGGGCCGAATTCCATCGGGTTTTCGCCGCTGCCGATCTCCAGGTCTCCGCCCATGCCGGCGGTAAGGTTGACGATGATGTCGATGTCAGCCTCGCGGATGCGCTCCATCACTTCGCGGTACAGGGCCACATCGCGGCTGAATTTGCCGGTGTCGGGGTCGCGCACATGGCAGTGCACGACGGTAGCGCCGGCCTTGGCGGCTTCTACGGCGGCGGCCGCGATCTGTTTGGGGGTGACCGGCACGTGTGGGCTCTTGGCGGTCGTGTCGCCAGCACCGGTGAGTGCGCAGGTGATGATGACGTCGTGGTTCATGGGGCAGGTTCCTTACAGGCGTGGTGATGCCGTTCGCGGTCGGTAATGACCGCGAAACGGTGGTTCGGAAAAAGCTTATTTGCTGGTGAGTTGCAGGTTGGCCGCCGCCGGTTTGCCGTCGAAGGTGGTCACACCTTCCAGCCAGCGCGCCTGGTCCTGCGGGTGGTCCTTGAGCCACTGCCGGGCTGATTCCAGGGCGTCTTTGTGGTCAAGCAACGGCTGCATCATGCGGCTCTCATCGGCGGCGGTGAAGGTCAGGTTGGTCAGCAGTTTGTGCACGTTGGGGCACTGTTCGGCGTAGTTCGGCGACGTCACTGTCCATACCGTGGCCATGCCTTCGTTCGGGCCCAGGGCGTCGTCGCTGCCGGTGAGGTAGGTCATGGCAATGTTGACGTTCATCGGATGCGGCGCCCAGCCGAAGAACACCACGGCTTCCTTGCGGCGCACCGCGCGGTCGACGGCGGCGAGCATGCCGGCCTCGCTGGATTCCACCAACTGGAACTTGCCGAGGCCGAACTGGTTCTTGGCGATCATCGCCTTGATCTGGGTGTTGGCGCCGGAGCCGGGTTCGATGCCGTAGATCTTGCCGCCCAGCTCCTTCTCGAACTTGGCAATGTCGGCAAAGGTTTTCAGGCCTTTCTCGGCCAGGTAGCTCGGCACCGCGAGGGTGGCGCGGGCGTCTTCCAGGCTGGGCTTGTCGAGGACTTTGACCTGCTTGGCGTCAACGAACGGGGTGATGGTCTGGGTCATCAACGGGTTCCAGTAGCCGAGGAACAGGTCCAGGCGCTGGTCGCGGATGCCGGCGAAGATGATTTGCTGGGAAGCGCTGGTTTGCTTGGTGGTGTAGCCGAGGCCATCGAGCAGCACTTGGGTCATGGCGCTGGTGGCGATCACATCGGTCCAGTTCACCACGCCCATGCGCACGTTCTTGCAAGAGGCGGCATCGGCCGCGAGAACGCTGGTGCTCAAGATGGCGCTGGCGCTGAGTGCGAACACGCAGCGGCGGATCAGTCGGTTCATGGTGGAGCCCTCGGCAGGTTGTTGTTGTGGTTGCCGGTGTCTTTGTGCACCGTGACGCCACGTTACGCAGCTTGTAGGGCGACAAAACGCACGGCGGCGACCGACTCTTGCACTGCAGCGACCTGACCCCTTGAATCCACCTCTGAACGGGAGTATCACAGTGCCACGCTGGCCGTCCGATGAGAGCGCCACCATGTCCCAGGATGTCTACTTTTTGCTGATGCCGGGTTTCTCGGCGATGGGCTTTATCTCGGCCCTTGAGCCGCTGCGGGTGGCCAACCGTTTTCGCGGCGAGCTGTACCGCTGGCATGTACTGAGCGCCGACGGCGGTGCGGTACTGGCGAGCAACGGCATGTCAGTCAACGCCGACGCCGCGTTGGAACCGCTGAAAAAGGGCACCACCCTGCTGGTGGTCGCCGGTTTCGAGCCTCTGCAGTTCGCCACACCCGCACTGGAACAGTGGCTGCGCCGTCTCGATCACGATGGCGTGACGCTGGGCGGTATCGACACCGGCGCTTGTGTGTTGGCCCAAGCCGGTCTGCTCGACGGCCATCGCGTGACCCTGCACTGGGAAGCCATCGACGCCTTCAAAGAGTCCTATCCGCACCTGGCGGTAACCCAAGAGCTGTTCGAAATCGACCGCCGCCGCATCACCTGTGCCGGTGGCACCGCCTCCATCGACCTGATGCTCGACCTGATCGCCCAGGCCCACGGCGCCGACCTGGCCATTCAGGTGTCCGAACAGTTTGTGCTCGGCCGCATTCGCCCACGCAAAGACCACCAGCGCATGCAGATCGCCACGCGCTACGGCATCAACAATCAGAAACTGGTGCAAGTGATCGGCGAGATGGAACAGCACACCGAACCGCCCCTGAGCACCCTCGCCTTGGCTGAGGCGATCAAGGTCACCCGGCGCCAGTTGGAGCGCCTGTTCCGCCTGCATCTGAACGACACCCCGAGCAATTTCTACCTGGGCCTGCGCCTGGAAAAAGCCCGGCAACTCCTGCGCCAGAGCGGTTTGAGCGTGCTGGAAGTGAGCATTGCCTGCGGGTTTGAATCGCCGTCGTATTTCACGCGCAGTTACCGGGCGCGGTTTGCCAAATGCCCCAGGGAGGATCGGCGACGGGAGTCGGTTTGACGGGCAATTATAGTTGATTATACTCAAGGCTATAATTTATAGCCGTTTCAATAATTTGGTATAAGCCATGTCCAAGCTCAGCGGTTTTGTGTTCCGCCGTCCCGCGCTGGCCAGCAGCATTGCCGATGGCCTGGTGGGCGCCGGCCTTCAGGATTTCACCTCTGGCCTGTTCCTCGCCGCGCCACGTCGCACTGGTAAAAGTACGTTCTTGCGCGAAGACCTGATCCCGGAGTGCCAACTGCGCGGTTGGCTCACCGTGTATGTGGATCTGTGGGCCGACAAAGAAAAAGATCCCGCGGAGTTGATCGCCAGCGCCATTGCCGCCGCGCTTGCGCCCTACGAAAAGGGCATTCGCAAGCTGGCCAAGAACCTTGGCATCGAAAGGTTGAGTTTTCTGCGGACCCTGTCCTGGGACTTCAGCAAGCCGCAATTGCCGGTGGGCGCGACCCTGACCCAAGCGTTGGAGTTGCTCCACCACGCGGCGGAAAAACCCGTCGTGCTGGTGATCGATGAAGCCCAGCATGCCTTGACCAGCGATTCGGGGATCAACGCCATGTTCGCGCTCAAGGCCGCCCGGGATCAGCTCAACCAAGGGCGTGACGAGGAGGGCAGCGGCCTGCATTTAGTCTTTACCGGTTCCAATCGCGACAAGCTGGCCTATCTGGTATTGGGTAAAAGCCAGCCGTTTTTTGGCTCCAGCATCACGCCGTTTCCACTGCTGGGCAAAGCCTTCACCCAGGCCTACACCGCACACCTCAACGCGAACCTGGCCCCGACCAACCAATTCAACGCCGCCGATATCGATGAAGCCTTCGAGTTGGTCGGCCGCCGACCCGAGATGCTGCGTACGATCATCGGTGAAGTAGCGCTGGAGCTGGGCGAGGCCAGCAACTTGGGCCAGTTGCTGCACAGTCGCGCCGAACTGCTGCGCGCAGGTGTGTGGACCGAATTCGAAAGCGCCTGGAACGCCCTGACCATCCCGCAACGCGCCGTCTTGCAGGTGATGGTGGAACGCTCGCTGAACAACGAACCTTTCGCGCCGTTTACCGACAGCACCCTCACCGCGGTTAGCAAGGCGTTGGAGGACATGGGCAGCGACGTGGTGCCGGGCACCCAGACCATCCAGGCCTGCATCGATGCCCTGCGCGACAAGGAACTGGTGTGGAAATCGGGTCGGGGCGGGTATGCCCTGGAGGACAAGTCGTTCGGGGATTGGCTGCTGTACAAGCGCCATACCCCCCACTAAAAACAACACACATCCAATGTGGGAGAGGGCTTGCCCCCGATGACGGGCTGTCAGTGGATACTGATTTGGCTGACCCACCGCTATCGGGGGCAAGCCCCCTCCCACATTGGATTTTCGGCGGGGCTTATTTCTTCAGCAGTGCCGAGCACGCCGTCTTGAACGCCTCATGCTGATACTTGTTCAGCGTCGCGGGCAGTTCAAAGTTGTGTTTCTTGTTCTGCGCATTGATGGTCTGGGGCGACAGCAGCGTCACCTCCACACCGTCGAGCAACTGAAACACTCCCTCGATCTTGAACGTCGTCGGCCCACCGGCGAATTCACCTTTTTTGCTGCGTTTCTTGATGGCGATGCGGGTGATGGCATTGTCCTGCACAAACGCCTTCACCTGTGCGGCGAAGGCTTTGACATTCGCCGCCTCGTCGTCATCTTCCAGAGCGATTTTTTTGGTGGCCAGGGCGACATGGGTCAGCGCCTGGTTGTCGAGGGAGGCGACTGCGATGATGGCTTCGCTGCCTTTGATTTCGATGCCGCAGAGGGTCATGAATGGCCTTGGTCAGATTAAAAAGTGGCGGCGATTGTCGCTTATTCCTGCCCGATCGACTCCAAAAACTCCGACCGTTCATCACTCATCCGCGCCAGGCAGTCGTTCTGCGCAATCGCGTAGTCCTTGGTGCCGGGCTTGGCGGGGAAGGTGTCCACGGCGCAGTCGGCATCCCGCAGTTTTTCCCACTTCTGCTGGGCGTCCTTCAGACGAGCGGTAATGTCGGCCAGTTGGGTCTTGTTGCTGCCGTAGGTCGAACCCATGCGTTCGAGCAGGCTCTGGTAGTTGTCCTTGAGCAATTGCTCGGCGGTGGTCTTGTTATAGGTGGCGCATTCCAGGGTTTGTTTGTCGTTCTCGATGCCGTCGCAGGGCGTGCTGTCGGTGTCTTCGGCCGCGTGGACGCCGGTTGCGATGAGTGCCAAAGCCAGGAAAATCGATTTCATTGCGCCGTCTCATATCAGTGGATGGCCGAATTCTGGCTCAAGCGTAAGACAAAGAACAGTCACCCGTCTGACGCGTCTGCATAGCCTTTGTCGTGGATTGACGCTTTCGGCAATTCCCCTGTCGTTTTTGCACCGGGTCCGTTCAGTCCCTGGGCATATGCTGACCCCAAAGCGCCGGCATACGATTCGGCGCATGAATCGCCAATAAGGGGACGCCTGATGAGCCCAGCCGAATTGCACGCCGACAGCATCGTTATCGACGGGCTGATTATTGCCAAGTGGAACCGCGACCTGTTCGAGGACATGCGCAAAGGTGGCCTCACTGCCGCCAACTGCACCGTGTCGGTGTGGGAAGGCTTCCAGGCCACGATCAATAACATCGTGGCCAGCCAGACCCTGATCCGCGAGAACAGCGACCTGGTGATCCCGGTAAAAACCACCGCCGATATCCGCAAAGCTAAAGAACAAGGCAAGACCGGCATCATCTTTGGCTTTCAGAACGCCCATGCGTTCGAAGACCAGCTCGGCTACGTGGAGATCTTCAAGCAGCTCGGCGTGGGCGTGGTGCAGATGTGCTACAACACCCAGAACCTGGTGGGCACCGGGTGCTACGAGCGCGATGGCGGCCTGTCGGGCTTCGGCCGTGAGATCGTCGGCGAGATGAACCGCGTCGGCATCATGTGCGACCTGTCCCACGTCGGCTCCAAGACCAGCGAAGAAGTCATCCTCGAATCGAAAAAGCCGGTGTGCTACTCCCACTGCCTGCCGTCCGGCCTTAAAGAGCACCCGCGCAACAAGTCCGATGAAGAATTGAAGTTCATCGCCGACCATGGCGGTTTCGTCGGCGTGACCATGTTCGCGCCGTTCCTGGCCAAGGGCATCGACTCGACCATCGACGACTACGCCGAAGCCATCGAATACACCATGAATATCGTCGGCGAAGACGCCATCGGCATCGGCACCGACTTCACCCAGGGCCATGGCCAGGATTTCTTTGAAATGCTGACCCACGACAAAGGCTACGCCCGCCGCCTGACCAGCTTCGGCAAGATCATTAACCCGCTGGGCATCCGCACCGTGGGCGAGTTCCCCAACCTCACCGAGACCCTGCTCAAGCGCGGCCACAGCGAGCGCGTGGTGCGCAAGATCATGGGCGAAAACTGGGTCAACGTCCTTAAAGACGTGTGGGGCGAATAAGCCGCCGCTCTCCTCATCCTTAACCCGTCGCCCTCCGCGCGACGGGCATCAACACGAATTTTCTGGAGTTAAGTTTCCATGGCCAAGATCGCCCCGCAATTGCCTATCGAAGTCGACAGCGAAACCGGTGTCTGGACCTCCGACGCCTTGCCGATGCTGTATGTGCCGCGTCATTTCTTCGTCAACAACCACATGGGCATCGAAGAGGTGCTGGGCGCCGAAGCCTATGCCGAGATCCTCTACAAAGCCGGCTACAAATCCGCCTGGCATTGGTGCGAAAAAGAAGCCGAATGCCATGGCCTGGAAGGCGTCGCGGTGTTCGAGCACTACATGAAGCGCCTGTCGCAACGCGGCTGGGGCCTGTTCAAGATCCAAGACATCGACCTCGACAAGGGCACCGCCAGCGTCAAGCTGGAACACTCGGCGTTCGTCTACGTGTACGGCAAGGTCGGGCGCAAGGTCGATTACATGTTCACCGGCTGGTTCGCCGGGGCCATGGATCAGATTCTGCAAGCGCGCGGCAGCAGCCTGCGCACCGTCGCCGAGCAAGTCTACGGCGGCTCCGAAGAAGGCCACGACGACGGCCTGTTCATCGTCAAGCCGTTGTAAGTCGAGGAACCCTGCCATGGCTTTCGAAGCAATGTTCGCGCCGATCCAGATCGGCAAACTGACCATCCGCAACCGCGTGCTCAGCACCGCCCACGCCGAGGTGTACGCCACCGACGGCGGTATGAGCACCGACCGCTATGTGAAGTACTACGAAGAGAAAGCCAAGGGCGGCATCGGCCTGGCGATCTGCGGCGGCTCCTCGGTGGTGGCCATCGATAGTCCCCAGGAATGGTGGAGTTCGGTGAACCTGTCCACCGACCGCATCATCCCGCACTTCCAGAACCTGGCCGACGCCATGCACAAGCATGGCGCCAAGATCATGATCCAGATTACCCACATGGGCCGTCGCTCGCGTTGGGACGGCTTCAACTGGCCGACCCTGATGTCGCCGTCCGGTGTGCGCGAGCCGGTGCACCGTGCGACGTGCAAGACCATCGAGCCGGAAGAAATCTGGCGCGTGATCGGCAACTACGCCCAGGCCGCGCGCCGCGCCAAGGCCGGTGGCCTGGACGGTGTGGAACTGTCCGCCGTGCACCAGCACATGATCGACCAGTTCTGGAGCCCACGGGTCAACAAACGTACCGACGAATGGGGCGGCAGCTTCGAAGGCCGCATGAAGTTCGGCCTGGAAGTGTTGAAAGCCGTGCGCGCCGAAGTGGGTGACGACTTCTGTGTGGGCATGCGCCTGTGTGGCGACGAGTTCCACCCGGACGGTTTGTCCCACGAAGATATGAAGCAGATCGCCAAGTACTACGACGACACTGGCATGCTGGATTTCATCGGCGTGGTGGGTTCGGGTTGCGACACCCACAACACCCTGGCCAACGTGATCCCCAACATGAGCTACCCGCCGGAGCCGTTTTTGCATTTGGCCGCCGGGATCAAGGAAGTGGTCAAGGTGCCGGTGCTGCACGCGCAGAACATCAAGGACCCCAACCAGGCCACGCGTATCCTCGAAGGCGGCTATGTGGACATGGTCGGCATGACCCGTGCGCACATCGCCGATCCGCACCTGATCGCCAAGATCAAAATGGGGCAGGTCGACCAGATCAAACAGTGCGTCGGCGCCAACTACTGCATCGACCGCCAGTACCAGGGCCTGGATGTGCTGTGCATCCAGAACGCCGCGACCTCCCGTGAATACATGGGCGTGCCGCACATCATCGAGAAATCCACCGGGCCGAAACGCAAGGTGGTGGTGGTCGGTGCCGGCCCGGCCGGGATGGAAGCGGCGCGCGTAGCCGCCGAACGTGGCCACGACGTAACCCTGTTGGAGAAAAAAGAGTTTATCGGCGGGCAGATCACCACGGCTTCCAAAGCCCCGCAGCGCGATCAGATCGCCGGTATCACCCGCTGGTACCAATTGGAGTTGGCGCGCCTGAAAGTCGACCTGCGCCTGGGCGTGGCCGCCGATGCGGACACCATCCTGGACCTGCGTCCAGACGTGGTAGTGCTGGCCGTCGGCGGTCATCCGTACATCGAGCAGAACGAACACTGGGGCGCCGCCGAAGGTTTGGTGGTCAGCAGTTGGGATGTGCTCGACGGCAAAGTCGCGCCGGGTAAGAACGTGCTGGTGTACGACACCATTTGCGAATTCACCGGTATGTCGGTGGCGGATTTCCTCGCGGACAAAGGCAGCCAGGTGGAGATCGTCACCGACGACATCAAGCCTGGCGTGGCCATCGGCGGTACGTCGTTCCCGACCTACTACCGCAGCATGTACCCCAAGGAAGTGATCATGACCGGCGACATGATGCTGGAAAAGGTCTACCGCGAGGGCGACAAGTTGGTGGCGGTGCTGGAAAACGAATACACCGGCGCCAAAGAGGAGCGGGTGGTCGATCAGGTGGTGGTCGAGAACGGCGTGCGTCCGGACGAAGCCATTTACTACGGGCTCAAGGAAGGTTCGCGCAACAAAGGCCAGATCGACGTGGAAGCCTTGTTCGCGATCAAACCGCAGCCGTGCCTGAGCGAGACGGGCGATGGGTACTTGCTGTTCCGCATCGGTGACTGTGTGGCGCAGCGTAATACCCACGCTGCGATCTACGACGCCCTGCGCCTGTGCAAAGACTTTTGATGAGGTGAACGCGGTCAAATGTGGGAGGGGGCTTGCCCCCGATAGCGGTGGTTCAGCGACAACTGTACCAACTGACAGTCCGCCATCGGGAGCAAGCCCCCTCCCACATTCGGGCCAGTTTCACAGTAGACCTGTGCGGTCTGTGGGAGCTTCACCATGTTGAACACCTTGCTGCCTATTCTCTTGTTTGCCGCCCTCGGCCTCGCCGTCCTCGGCGCCCTGCGCCGGGTAAACATGTGGCGCCGTGGCCGCGCGTCCAAGGTCGACCTGCTGGGCGGCCTGCTGGCCATGCCCAAGCGCTACATGGTCGACCTGCACCATGTGGTCGCCCGCGACAAATACATCGCCAACACCCACGTCGCCACGGCGCTGGGCTTTGTGCTGTCGGCGCTGCTGGCGATCCTGGTGCACGGCTTCGGCCTGCAGAACCGGATCCTCGGCTACGCCTTGCTGCTGGCGTCGGTGCTGATGTTTGTCGGCGCCACCTTCGTGTACCTGCGTCGGCGCAACCCGCCGTCGCGCCTGTCCAAAGGCCCGTGGATGCGCTTGCCGAAAAGCCTGATGGCGTTCTCGGTGAGTTTCTTCCTGGTGACCCTGCCGGTGGCGGGCATCCTGCCCGCGGACTTTGGCGGTTGGCTGCTGGCTGCGCTGCTCAGCGTGGGCGTGCTGTGGGGCGTGAGCGAGATGTTCTTCGGCATGACCTGGGGCGGCCCGATGAAACACGCCTTCGCCGGTGCCCTGCACCTGGCCTGGCACCGCCGCGCCGAGCGCTTCGGCGGCGGCCGTTCCACCGGGTTGAAACCGTTGGACCTGAGCGACAAAGCCGCGCCCCTGGGCGTGGAAAAGCCCAAGGACTTCACCTGGAACCAACTGCTCGGTTTCGACGCCTGCGTGCAGTGCGGCAAGTGTGAGGCCGCGTGCCCGGCGTTCGCCGCCGGCCAGCCGCTGAACCCGAAAAAGCTGATCCAGGACATGGTGGTCGGCCTGGCGGGCGGCACCGATGCCAAGTTCGCCGGCAGCCCGTATCCGGGCAAAGCCATAGGCGAGCACGGCGGCAATCCGCATCAGCCGATCGTCAACGGCCTGGTGGACGCCGAGACCCTATGGTCCTGCACCACCTGCCGCGCCTGCGTGGAAGAGTGCCCGATGATGATCGAGCATGTGGACGCCATCGTCGACATGCGCCGCCACCTCACCCTGGAAAAAGGCGCGACGCCGAACAAAGGCGCCGAAGTCCTGGAAAATTTGATCGCCACCGACAACCCCGGCGGCTTCGCTCCGGGCGGTCGCCTGAACTGGGCGGCGGACCTGAACCTGCCATTGCTCAGCGAAAAAGGCAGCACCGACGTGCTGTTCTGGGTCGGCGACGGCGCTTTCGACATGCGCAACCAACGTACGCTGCGTGCGTTCGTCAAAGTGCTGAAAGCGGCCAAGGTCGACTTCGCCGTGCTGGGCCTCGAAGAACGCGACAGCGGCGACGTGGCGCGGCGCCTGGGCGATGAAGCGACCTTCCAACTGCTGGCCTCGCGCAATATCCAGACCCTGGCCAAGTACAGTTTCAAACGCATCGTCACCTGTGACCCCCACAGCTTCCATGTGCTGAAGAACGAGTACGGCGCCTTCAACGGCAACTACCTTGTGCAACACCACAGCACCTTTATGGCCGAGCTGATCGGCGAAGGCGCGCTGAACCTGGGCCAGCACAAAGGCGACAGCGTGACCTACCACGACCCGTGCTACCTGGGCCGTTACAACGGTGAGTACGAAGCGCCGCGCCAAGTGCTGCGGGCATTGGGTATCGAGGTCAAGGAGATGCAGCGCTCCGGTTTCCGCTCACGGTGCTGCGGTGGCGGTGGCGGCGCGCCGATCACTGACATTCCCGGCAAGCAACGGATCCCCGATATGCGCATGGAAGACATCCGCGAAACCGGCGCCGAGCTGGTGGCCGTTGGCTGCCCGCAATGCACCGCGATGCTCGAAGGGGTGGTCGAACCGCGCCCATTGATCAAGGACATCGCCGAACTGGTGGCCGACGCCTTGCTTGAGGAGGCTCAACCGGCCAAATCACCGACCAAGCGTGAACCTGCGGAGGTGCACTGATGAGCGACATAATCCGCCGCGACCCACGGGCCGAATGGATCGCCCGTAACCGCCTGCACCCGCTGCATGCGGCGATGCAGCCGGTGCAGCACAGCTGGATGGGGCCCAATGGCGTCATCCGCAAGAACGTGCATGGCATCGGTTTTATCGGCCCCAACGGCATCAAACGCATCGACCGCAGCGGCGCCCAGCAAGGTGGCGCCAGTAAACGTACCGCAGCCGCCGAAGTGCAATTGCCGCTGCATCAAGTCGCTGCGCCGGTGTTCTATATCAACGTGGTGCCGGACATGGTCGGTGGCCGCCTGAGTAGCCATGACCGCGACCTGCTTGGCCTGGCTCGGCAGCTGGCCGGCGACGACGGCGCGGTGTTGGCGGTGGTGTTTGGTGAACACAAGGAAAGTGCGTTTGCCACGGCCGGCGTTGATCGCCTGCTGGTGCTCGACGGCGCCGAATTCGACGGTTATTCGCCGGAACAACGGGTGCAAGGTCTGCGGGCTGTGGATAACCAATTCAATCCACGCCACTGGCTGCTGCCTGACAGTCGCAGCGGTGGCGGCGAGCTGGGCCGGCGTTTTGCCGCCAGCCTCAAGGAGCGCCCGGCCACGCGGGTGTGGCAGATCAAAGACAACACCTGCACCGGCCGCGCCGGCGCGGGCCAGGAGGATTTGGCGCGGCCGCTGCCACGCCTGATTCTGGCCGCCGCCGAATGTGCCGACCCGGTCAGCGAAACCCGCCACGAAGTGTTGCCCGTGGAGTTATCCACAACCCTGGCGCGCAGCTTGCCGCGTATCGAGGATCTCGGCGCGGTGGCGGTGGACCCGGCGGCCATTCCCATGGCCGAAGCGGAATTTATTTTCTCCGGCGGCAACGGCGTCAAGGACTGGGCCCTGTTCCACCAGACTGCCGCCGCACTGGGCGCCACCGAAGGCGCCTCGCGGGTGGCGGTGGACGATGGCTTTATGGCGCGTGATCGCCAGGTCGGCGCCAGCGGCACCTGGGTCACCGCGCGGGTGTATGTGGCCGTGGGGATTTCCGGGGCGATCCAACACCTGCAAGGCATCGGTGCCTGCGACAAGGTGGTGGCGATCAACCTCGACCCGGGTTGCGACATGATCAAGCGGGCCGACCTGTCGGTGATCGGCGAAAGCGCCGCGATACTGCACGCCTTGATCGATGCGGTCGAGGCCTACCGCAACGGCGCCAAGCGCGACGCGGCTTGAGGATATGAGCATGAGCACGAATGTAATCAGCCTGGTGTCCATCGGCGCCCACCCGACTTCCGGTCGCCCGCGCCGCGCCGAGCAGGACGCCCGCGCGGTCGAGCTGGGTTTGCAGCTGGCTGGGGATAAGTTGCAGGTGCTGCATGCCGGCAACATCGCCGAGCCGACCCTGCGCAGCTATCTGGGCATGGGTTTGCCGCAACTGCATGTGCTGGAGCAACCGGCCACCGCCGACGCACTGCCGGTACTCAGCGAGTACCTGCGTGATGCCGGAGCCCAGGTGGTGCTCACCGGCAGCCAGGCGGAAACCGGCGAAGGCTCGGGAATGCTGCCGTTTTTGCTGGCCGAGCAATTGGGTTGGCCGCTGATTGTGGGGCTGGCCCAGGTGGAGTCCATCGACGGCGGCGTGGCGCATGTGCTGCAAGCCTTGCCACGGGGCCAGCGGCGGCGCTTGAAGGTGCGCCTGCCGTTTCTAGCCACGGTGGATAATGCCGCGCCCAAACCACGACAGAGCGCCTATGGCCCGGGCCAGCGCGGGGAACTGGCGGCCCATGAGGTCGAGGTCGAAGACGATGCGCTGTTGATGGGTGCCACCCTGCAACCGGCCAAGCCCCGGCCCAAGCGGCTCAAGGTGATCAAGGCCAAGAGCGGCGCCGACCGCATGAAAGCGGCCACGGCCAAGGCCAGTGGCGGCGGTGGGCAGGTGCTCAAAGGCGTCAGCGCCGAAGAAGGCGCCCAAGCCATCCTCAAGTTGCTGATCGAAGAAGGCGTCGTACGCTGACCCACCCATACTGCAAAACCAATGTGGAAGGGGACTTGCCCCCGATTGCCGTGTGTCAGCCTGAGTATTTTTAACTGAACCACCGCTAT
>NZ_JARVSL010000001.1:0-144780 GCF_030209215.1 Pseudomonas sp. efr-133-TYG-23
GTGGGAGGGGGCTTGCCCCCGATGACGGCGCGTCAGTGACAGATGGGCAGGCAGATTGCTCCAGGGGGCAAGCCTTCACATTGGATCTGGTGTTATTTAGACAGGTAGCGCATGCCTTCTTCCAGCCCGCGCAGCGTCAGGGGGTACATCTGGTCTTCCACTAACTCCCGCACAATCCCGGTGGAGGCCGTAAACCCCCAAGTGTCCTTGGGGTATGGGTTTATCCAGATCAGCTTCTTGTACTTGGCCATGAAGCGCTGCATCCATACATACCCGGGCTCTTCGTTCCAGTGCTCGACGCTGCCGCCGGCCTGGGTGATTTCGTACGGCGCCATCGAAGCGTCGCCGATAAAAATCACTTTGTAGTCGGCACCGTACTTGTGCAGTAAGTCCTGGGTGGAGGTGCGCTCCGAGGTGCGGCGCTGGTTGTTTTTCCACACCGACTCGTACACGAAGTTATGGAAGTAGAAGTACTCCAGGTGCTTGAACTCGGTCTTGCACGCGGAGAACAGTTCTTCGCAGATCTTCACATGGGCATCCATCGAGCCGCCGATATCGAACAGCAATAGCAGCTTGATGGTGTTGCGCCGTTCCGGGCGCATCTGAATGTTCAGCAAGCCGGCATCGCGGGCGGTGTGGTCGATGGTGCCGTCGATATCCAACTCTTCCGCCGCCCCTTGGCGCGCGAATTTGCGCAGGCGGCGCAGGGCCACTTTGATGTTGCGCGTGCCCAGTTCCACCTGGTCGTCGAGGTTTTTGTATTCGCGCTGGTCCCAGACTTTGACGGCCTTGCCCTGGCGCTTGCCGGCGTCGCCGACGCGAATGCCTTCCGGGTTATAGCCGCCGGAACCAAACGGGCTGGTGCCGCCGGTGCCGATCCACTTGTTGCCGCCCGCGTGGCGTTCTTTCTGTTCTTCCAGGCGCTTCTTGAATTCCTCGATCAGCTTGTCGAGGCCGCCCAGGGACTGGATCTGCGCACGCTCTTCATCGCTGAGCGAACGCTCGAATTCCTTGCGCAGCCAGTCTTCGGGGATCAGCGCCTGTAGGTGATCATCGAGTTTTTCCAGGCCGTTGAAATACGCGCCGAAGGCCCGGTCGAACTTGTCGAAATGCCGCTCGTCCTTAACCAGGATCGCCCGGGCCAAGTAGTAAAACTCGTCCATGTCGGCGAAGGTCACGCGTTGTTTGAGCGCGTTGATCAGGTCGAGCAGTTCACGTACCGACACCGGCACCTTGGCTGCGCGCATTTCATTGAACAGGTTGAGCAACATCAGCGATTACCGCGACGGCTCATGAACGCCAGACGCTCCAGCAACTGCACGTCCTGCTCGTTCTTCACCAGGGCGCCGGCCAATGGCGGAATGGCCTTGGTCGGATCACGCTCGCGCAGCACCGCCTCGCCGATGTTGTCGGCCATCAGCAGCTTGAGCCAGTCCACCAGTTCGGAAGTGGAGGGTTTTTTCTTCAGGCCGGGGACTTTGCGCACGTCGAAGAACACGTCCAGCGCTTCGCTGACCAGGTCTTTCTTGATGTCGGGGTAGTGCACATCGACGATCTTTTGCAGGGTGGTGCGATCCGGAAAGGCGATGTAGTGGAAGAAGCAGCGGCGCAGGAACGCGTCCGGCAGTTCTTTTTCGTTGTTGGAAGTAATGATGATGATCGGGCGTTTTTTGGCCTTGATGGTCTCGTCGATTTCGTAGACGTAGAACTCCATCTTGTCGAGTTCTTGCAGCAGGTCGTTGGGGAACTCGATGTCGGCCTTGTCGATTTCATCGATCAGCAGAATCACGCGCTCCTCGGACTCGAACGCCTCCCAGAGCTTGCCTTTCTTCAGGTAGTTGCGCACGTCGTGCACCTTGTCCACGCCCAGCTGCGAGTCGCGCAGGCGGCTGACCGCGTCGTACTCGTACAAGCCTTGGTGGGCCTTGGTGGTCGACTTGATGTGCCAGGTAATCAGCTTGGCGCCGAAGGATTCGGCCAGTTGCTCGGCGAGCATGGTCTTGCCGGTGCCCGGCTCGCCCTTGACCAGCAGCGGACGCTCCAGGGTGATGGCAGCGTTGACGGCCAGTTTCAGGTCATCGGTGGCAACGTAGGCCTGGGTGCCTTCGAACTTCATCGGTGTTTCCTCGAATTCATCAATGCCCGGACTATACCGCGCGGCCCCGGCGACTGTGAACGCAGACGGGTTATTCAGTCTCTGAATGGCCGGTCACTCTGCGCGCTCAGTCGGCGCTCGGCTTGGGTTGTTCATAGCGCGCGTTGAACGCCTGGATAAAACCGTTGCGCAAAATCGCCACCACGGCCCAGAACGCGCTGACATCTTGCTGATGCACGCTGCCGCTCAGTTCCACGCGGGTGGCGAACTGGTTTTTGCGCTGGTTCTTCAGCACGGTCTCGCTGGCGCCCACCACGGCCTCCCAGATTGAGCGGAAGATGTTCTTGTCTTTGTTTTCCACGTCCTGCTGCCAGTCGAACACTTCCACATCCCGCAGCAACGGCTTGATGTACCCGGTCAGTTGGCCCTTTTCAGCCTGGGCCTCAATGACCAGATCGCCAGTGCCGGCCTTGAAATCGAACTTGCCGTAGGCCGAGGCAAAGTCGTTCATGCGCTTGAGCTGCAAGTCGCGGGCGCGGAAGCGGAATTCAAAGTCTTCGAAATTGCTCAAGGGGTCGAAGGTGGCACTGGCTTCTAGCGGGGCCTGGCCCAGCAGCAGTGCTTTACCGTCGAAGCGCGCATCGCGCCTGCCTTCGGTGTCGACCACATTGGTCAGGTTATAGAAGCTGGCATTGACCCCGGTGGCGTTGATGTTCACCGCCGGTTTGGAATTGAAGTTATGGAACGCGATCTTGCCGTCTTCGATGCGCACCTCGTTGAGGGTGATCGGCAGCAACTTGCCCAGTTGCTCGCGCCAGTCGGTGCCCTTACCGGTCTGGGACGCCTGCTTGTTGGCGCCGCCGTCGACAAAATTGATTTCCGGCCGCACAAAGTGGCCTTCGGCGACGACCGCATGGTCGTACCACAGCGAATGCCAGCTCACCGCGAACTCGATCAGTGGCGCCTTGACGAACGGCACCGGCACCTTGCCGTCCACCTTGACGATCTGCAAGCCGTTGATGCGGTGGGCGCCGCGCCACAGGGCCAGGTCCACGTCGGCGATTTCGCCGCGGTAGTCGCCCATATTGGCCAGCTTGTCATTCAGGTAATTGCGCACCAGGTAGGGCAGGGCGATGTTAAGGGCGATCAGCACCACCACCAACCCGGCGACGGTCCATAGCGGCCAACTGTAGCGACGTTTCATGGGGCAGTTCTCCTTGCTCGTAAGCAGATGGACTGTCGCGCTGGCCTCAACGTTCCTCCGACTGGACGCCTAGTACGACCCGGCATACCCTTGAAGCCTTTCGCACATCGCCCAATAGGACCCGCCATGAGCCGCATTTTTGCAGATAACGCGCACTCCATCGGTAATACGCCCCTGGTTCAGATCAACCGCATCGCCCCGCGCGGCGTGACCATTCTGGCCAAGATCGAAGGGCGCAACCCCGGTTACTCGGTGAAGTGCCGCATCGGTGCAAACATGATCTGGGACGCCGAAAGCAGCGGCAAACTCAAGCCGGGCATGACCATCGTCGAACCCACCTCCGGCAACACCGGCATCGGCCTGGCGTTCGTCGCCGCCGCCCGTGGCTACAAGTTGCTGCTGACCATGCCGGCCTCCATGAGCCTGGAACGGCGCAAGGTGCTCAAGGCCCTCGGCGCCGAGCTGGTACTGACCGAGCCGGCCAAAGGCATGAAAGGCGCGATCGAGAAGGCCGGCGAGATCGTCGCCAGCGACCCGGCCCAGTACTTTATGCCGGCCCAGTTCGAAAACCCGGCCAACCCCGCGATCCACGAAAAAACCACCGGTCCGGAAATCTGGAACGACACCGACGGCGCCGTGGATGTGCTGGTGGCGGGCGTGGGCACTGGTGGCACCATCACCGGCGTGTCGCGCTATATCAAAAATATCCAAGGCAAGCCGATTCTGTCGGTGGCGGTCGAGCCGATCGGTTCGCCGGTGATCACCCAGACCCTGGCCGGTGACGAGGTCAAGCCCAGCCCGCACAAGATCCAGGGGATCGGCGCCGGGTTCGTGCCGAAAAACCTCGACCTGTCGATGGTCGACCGCGTGGAACTGGTGAGCGACGAGGAATCCAAGGCCATGGCCCTGCGTTTGATGCAGGAAGAGGGGATCTTGTGCGGGATTTCCTGCGGCGCCGCGATGGCGGTGGCGGTGCGCCTGGCACAGAAACCGGAGATGCAGGGCAAGACTATCGTGGTGGTGCTGCCGGATTCCGGTGAGCGTTACCTGTCGAGCATGCTGTTCAGCGATCTGTTCACTGAGCAGGAAAACCAGGCTTGATGCAGGTCAGCTGGTCGGTGCGGGCCTTCTGCATAATGGCGCAACTGTTTATCATGGCCGGCTGTTACGTCTGGCATCCCTCCAAAGGGGTGCTGTCGGCCAGACGCTTATTTCCAGGAGTTGCTGCATGACCTTTTCTCTGACCGCCAAACTGTCGGTGCTGCTGTTGTTTATCGGCAGCACGCTGTACGTGCACCTGCGCGGTAAGGCGCGTTTGCCGATGTTGCGCCAGTTCGTCAACCATTCGGCGCTGTTCGCCCCGTATAACGCCTTGATGTACCTGTTTTCGGCGGTGCCGTCCAAGCCGTACCTGGACCGCAGCAAATTCCCGGAGCTGGATGTGCTCAAGGACAATTGGGAAGTGATCCGCGAAGAGGCCATGCACCTGTTCGACGAGGGTTACATCCGCGCCGCCGAAAAGAACAACGACGCCGGTTTCGGTTCGTTCTTCAAAAAGGGCTGGAAGCGTTTCTACCTCAAGTGGTACGACAAACCGCTGCCGTCGGCCGAGGCGCTGTGCCCGAAGACCGTGGCGCTGGTGAGTAGCATCCCCAACGTCAAGGGCGCGATGTTCGCGCTGTTGCCGGGCGGCAGCCACCTTAACCCGCACCGCGACCCGTTCGCCGGTTCCCTGCGCTATCACTTGGGCTTGTCCACGCCCAATTCCGACGACTGCCGCATCTTCGTCGACGGCCAGGTGTACGCCTGGCGCGACGGTGAAGACGTGATGTTCGACGAAACCTATGTGCATTGGGTCAAGAACGAGACCGAGCAGACCCGCGTGATCCTGTTCTGCGACATCGAGCGGCCCCTGAGCAACCGCCTGATGACCCGTATCAATCGCTGGGTCAGCAAGCAACTGGGCCGCGCCACCGCACCGCAGAACCTCGACGACGAGCGCGTCGGCGGCATCAACCAGGCGTATGCCTGGAGCAAGCGTTTCAGCGATAAGTTCAGTGGCATGGTCAAGCAATGGAAGCGTAAACACCCCAAGGCCTACCGCATTGCGCGGCCGGTGCTGGCGGTGGTTGTCTTGGTACTGCTGTGGAAGTGGTTGTTCGGCTGATCTGAAGCGTTAAACGCGGTCAAAATGTGGGAGGGGGCTTGCTCCCGATAGCGGTGGATCAGTCATGGATGTTTTGACTGACATACCGCCATCGGGGGCAAGCCCCCTCCCACATTTGATCTCCTGTGTTCTTAAGAGGCAATCAGCTGCCGCAGCACATAGTGCAGAATTCCCCCCGACTTGAAGTACTCCACTTCATTCAAGGTATCGATCCGGCACAGCACCTCGACCTTCTCGCTGCTGCCGTCCTCCCGGGTAATCACCAGCGTCAGGTTCATCCGCGGCACGATCTCTACTTCGGTCAGGCCGAGAATATCGATCTTCTCCTTGCCCGTAAGCTTCAGCGCCTTGCGGTTCTGGTCCAGCTTGAACTGCAACGGCAACACGCCCATGCCCACCAGATTGGAGCGGTGGATGCGCTCGAAACTCTCGGCAATCACCGCTTTGACCCCCAGCAGATTGGTGCCCTTGGCCGCCCAGTCGCGGCTGGAGCCGGTGCCGTATTCCTGCCCGGCGATCACTACCAGCGGCGTGCCTGTAGCCTGGTATTTCATCGCGGCGTCGTAGATCGCCATCTTCTCGCCAGTGGGGATATACAGCGTATTGCCACCTTCCTCGCCGCCGAGCATTTCGTTGCGGATGCGGATATTGGCAAAGGTGCCGCGCATCATCACCTCATGGTTGCCCCGACGTGAGCCGTAGGAGTTGAAGTCGCGCGGTTCCACGCCCTGTTCGCGCAGGTAGCGGCCGGCGGGGCTGTCGACTTTGATATTACCGGCGGGGGAGATGTGGTCGGTGGTCACCGAATCCCCCAGCAACGCCAGTACGTTCGCACCTTTGACGTCCTTGATGACCGGCAGCGGCCCGGCAATGTCGTCGAAGAACGGCGGGTGTTGGATGTAGGTCGAGTCTTTCTGCCACACGTAGGTGGCGGCTTGTGGCACCTCAATGGCCTGCCATTGCTCATCCCCGGCAAACACTTCGGCGTACTCCTTGTGGAACATGCCAGTGCTGACCTGGGCCACGGCGTCGGCGATTTCCTGGCTGCTGGGCCAAATGTCCTTGAGGTATACCGGGTTGCCCTGCTGGTCGTTACCCAACGGCTCGCTGCTGATATCGATGCGCACGGTGCCCGCCAGGGCGTAGGCCACCACCAGGGGCGGCGATGCCAGCCAGTTGGTTTTCACCAGCGGATGCACGCGGCCTTCGAAGTTGCGGTTGCCGGACAAAACCGATGCCACGGTGAGGTCGGCTTTCTGGATGGCTTTCTCGATCGGCTCGGGCAAGGGCCCGGAGTTGCCGATGCAGGTGGTGCAGCCATAACCCACCAGATCGAAACCGAGCTTGTCCAGGTATTGCGTGAGCCCCGCGGCCTTGTAGTAGTCGGTGACCACTTTGGAGCCGGGCGCCAGGGAGCTTTTCACCCAGGGTTTGCGCGTCAGGCCTTTTTCCACGGCCTTCTTGGCTACCAGGCCGGCGGCCATCATCACGCTGGGGTTAGAGGTGTTGGTGCAGGAGGTAATCGCAGCGATCACCACGGCGCCGTTTTTCAGGCGATAGGTCTGACCGTCAAAGTCGTAATCGGCTTCCCCCACCAGGTCGGCATTGCCCACGGCGACGCCGCCGCCGCCTTCGCTTTCCAGGCGACCTTCTTCTTTATTGGTGGGTTTGAATTGCAGGTCGAGAAAGTCGCTGAATGCCTGGCCGACATTCGGCAGCGCCACCCGGTCCTGGGGACGCTTCGGCCCGGCCAGGCTGGCTTCGACGCTGCCCATGTCCAGGGCCAGGCTGTCGGTGAACACCGGCTCCTGGCCCGCGTGACGCCACAGGCCTTGGGCCTTGGTGTACGCCTCGACCAGTTTGACGGTTTCTGTCGGACGGCCCGAGAGGCGTAGGTAGTCCAGGGTCACTTCATCGACCGGGAAAAAGCCGCAAGTGGCGCCGTATTCCGGGGCCATGTTGGCGATGGTGGCGCGGTCCGCCAGGGGCAGGTCGGCCAGGCCGTCGCCATAGAACTCGACGAACTTACCCACTACGCCTTTCTTGCGCAGCATCTGGGTCACCGTCAGCACCAGGTCGGTGGCGGTGATGCCTTCCTTGAGTTTGCCGGTGAGCTTGAAGCCGATCACTTCGGGGATCAGCATCGACACCGGCTGGCCGAGCATCGCCGCCTCTGCTTCGATACCACCCACGCCCCAGCCGAGCACGCCCAGGCCGTTGATCATGGTGGTGTGGGAGTCGGTCCCCACCAGAGTGTCGGGGAACGCATAAGTGCGGCCGTCTTCGTCTTTGGTCCACACCGTGCGGCCCAGGTATTCGAGGTTGACCTGATGACAGATACCGGTGCCCGGCGGCACTACGCTGAAATTGTCGAACGCGCTCTGGCCCCAACGCAGGAAGGCATAGCGTTCGCCGTTGCGCTGCATTTCGATGTCGACGTTCTGCTCGAAGGCGTCGGCATTGCCGAACTTGTCGACCATCACCGAGTGGTCGATCACCAAATCGACGGGAGAGAGCGGGTTGATGCGTTGCGGGTCGCCACCGGCCTTGGCCACGGCGGCGCGCATGGCGGCCAGGTCGACCACGGCGGGTACGCCGGTAAAGTCTTGCATCAGCACGCGGGCGGGGCGGTACTGGATCTCGCGGTCGGACTGGCGCTCTTTGAGCCAGGCGGCGATGGCCTTGAGGTCGGCGCCGGTGACCGTTTTGTTGTCTTCCCAGCGCAGCAGGTTCTCCAGCAGCACTTTGAGCGACATCGGCAGCTTATCCAGGTCGCCCAGGCTCTTGGCGGCTTCGGGCAGGCTGAAGTAGTGATAGGTCTTGCTGTCTATTTCGAGGGTTTTAAGGGTTCTCAGGCTATCAAGCGATGACATGACACGACTCCTTATGGTCCGCACGGCCACGGACCTGACGGGACGAACAGAGCTATCACGTTAGCCCTGTTTTGATTAGCAGGCTAATAACTGGACTCTATGGTGAAGTCCAAGGTTCCGAACTCGGCTATCATGCGCGCGTTTTCATGACAGACATTGCGATAGCGCAAGGTCCGTCGAGTCACCAGGAGAGTTGATGAACACCCTTTTTATGCACTGCCGCCCAGGGTTTGAAGGCGAAGTCTGTTCCGAGATCGCGGAACACGCCGCGCGCCTGAACGTGTCCGGCTACGCCAAGGCCAAGACCGGCAGCGCCTGCGCCGAATTTGTCTGCACCGAAGAAGACGGCGCCCAGCGCTTGATGCACGGCCAGCGCTTTGCCGAGCTGATCTTCCCGCGGCAGTGGGCGCGTGGGGTATTTATCGACTTGCCGGAAACCGACCGCATCAGTGTGATCCTTGCCCACCTGCGCGAATTTCCGGTGTGCGGCAGCCTGTGGTTGGAAATGGTCGACACCAACGATGGCAAAGAACTGTCCAACTTCTGCAAGAAGTTCGAAGTACACCTGCGCAAAGCCCTGCTCAATGCCGGCCGGCTGGTGGATGACCCGAGCAAACCGCGCCTGCTGTTGACCTTCAAGAGCGGCCGCGAAGTGTTTATGGGCCTGGCCGAGTCGAACAACTCGGCGATGTGGCCCATGGGCATCCCCCGTCTGAAATTCCCCCGCGAAGCCCCCAGCCGCTCAACCTTGAAGCTGGAAGAGGCCTGGCACCACTTTATCCCCCGCGACCAGTGGGACGAGCGCCTGCATGGCGACATGACCGGCGTCGACCTTGGCGCCGCGCCGGGTGGCTGGACCTGGCAGTTGGTCAACCGTGGCATGCTGGTGACCGCCATCGACAACGGCCCCATGGCCGAGAGCTTGATGGACACCGGCCTGGTGCAGCACCTGATGGCCGACGGTTTCACTTTCGTGCCCAAGCAGCCGGTGGACTGGATGGTCTGCGACATCGTCGAGAAACCCGCGCGTAACGCGGCGCTGCTGGAGACCTGGATCGGCGAAGGGTATTGCCGCGAGGCGGTGGTCAACCTCAAGTTGCCGATGAAACAGCGCTATGCCGAGGTCAAGCGCCTGCTGGAGCGCATCGAGGAAGGCTTCAAGGCGCGTGGCATTCGTGTGGAAATCGGCTGTAAGCAGCTGTACCACGACCGTGAAGAGGTGACCTGCCACCTGCGTCGGCTGGAAAGCGTAAAGAAACCCAAGGCCCGCTGATCCAGCGTTCAAAATGTGGGAGCGGGCTGGCCCGCGAAAGCGGTATAACTGTCGAAATTTATGTTGAATGTGCCCGCGTCATCGCGAGCAAGCTCGCTCCCGCAGGAAATCGAGCTGGTTTTAGGAGTGAAATATGAGTCTTGAATTGCCCGTCGACGCCACCCTCGACGCCACCGGCCTCAACTGCCCGGAACCGGTGATGATGCTGCACCAGCACATCCGCGACTTGCCGGCAGGCGGCTTGCTCAAGGTGATTGCGACCGACCCGTCGACCCGTCGCGATATCCCCAAGTTCTGTGTGTTTCTGGACCACGAACTGGTGGAGCAGCAGGAGCAGGCCGGCACCTACCTGTACTGGATTCGCAAAAAAGCCGATTAACCCCGTAGCTTGTCGGCCCGAATGCGCCGGCGCGCGCTACGCGCCAGGCGCACCAGCAACATCCCCGCCGCACAACTCAGACCCACGATCAACCCTTGCCACAAGCCGCTCGGGCCGCTGGGTTCGCCGAGCCAGTGGGTCAGCCCCAGGGCGTAGCCCACCGGTAATCCCACGCCCCAATAGGCAAACAGGGTCAGCACCATGGTCACCCGCGTATCTTGGTAGCCGCGCAGCGCACCGGCGGCGGTGACTTGGATCGAGTCTGAGAACTGGAACAGCGCCGAGAACACGATCAAGGTGGACGCCAGATGGATCACCACCGGGTCTGGGGTGTAAATGCTTGCGATCTGTTCGCGAAACAGCAGCATCAAACTGCAGGACAGGCACGCATACGCCAGCGCCGTGCCCATGCCGACCCCGGCGGCGAAGCGCGCTTCACGCGGCTCGCTACGCCCCAGGGCCTGGCCGACGCGCACGGTGACCGCCATGCTCAGGGAGTAGGGGATCATAAACACCAGGGAACTGACGTTCAGCGCGATCTGATGCCCCGACACCACCGTGGCGCCCAGGCTGCCGAGCAGCAGGGCGATTACCGCGAAGATGCTCGATTCGGCAAAGATCGCCACGCCAATCGGCAGGCCAATGCCCAGCACGCGTTTGATCACTGCCCATTGCGGCCAATCGAAGCGTTTGAACAACTCGCTGCTCTGGTAGGCGGCGCCCCAGCGCGTCCAGCCGGCCAGGCCGAGCATCATCACCCACATCGCAATGGCCGTGGCCCAGCCGCAGCCTACGCCGCCCATGGCCGGCACGCCAAAATGGCCGTAGATGAAGATGTAGTTCAGCGGAATATTCAGCGCCAGGCCGATCAGGCCCATGACCATGCTTGGCCGGGTGCGGCCCAGGCCGTCGCTGAAACAGCGCAACACGTAATACAACGCCACCGCCGGCATGCCCGCGGCGATGCCGTGCAGGTAACCCATGGATGGCGCGATCAGGTCGGGTTCCACCTTCATGGCATGCAAAATCGGTTCGGCGCACAGCAGCAATAATGCGCCGATGGCCCCGACGACCACCGCCAACCACAATGACTGACGGACCAACGGCCCGATCTCGCTGAACTGACCGGCGCCGTAACGCTGGGCGACTTTCGGCGTGGTGGCCAGCAGTGTGCCGGTCATCAGCAGGTACACCGGAATCCAGATCGAATTACCCAGGCCCACCGCCGCCAGATCCTGGGGGCTGACGCGTCCGGCCATCACCGCGTCGACAAAGCTCATGGCGGTGGTCGCCAGTTGGCCGATCATGATCGGCAGCGCGAGCGTCAACAGATCGCGCACCTCCCGGCTGATGCGGGCGGGGCGGGTGAGGGGAGCGGTGGCAGTGTTCACGTACGGGTGTCCAGTCGAAAGGTGCGCAAGGACGGCGGATTCTACGCCTTGACGCAATGGTCAGGAAAAAAGCTGTGTTAGGGATTTGTAAGCGAGGCCCGCGATCCCTGTACACTGCCTGTCCGCCAAAGGAGCCTGCCATGTTGATTGTTGCCGACGAAAATATCCCGCTGCTCGACGCGTTCTTCCAAGGGTTCGGCGAGATTCGCCGAGTGCCGGGCCGTTCCATCGACCGTGCGACCGTCGAGCAGGCCGACGTGCTGTTGGTGCGCTCGGTGACCAACGTCAACCGCGCCTTGCTTGAGGGCTCGTCGGTGCGTTTTGTCGGCACCTGCACCATCGGCACCGACCATTTGGACCTGGATTACTTCAAGCAGGCCGGTATCCAGTGGGCCAGCGCCCCCGGTTGCAACGCCCGCGGCGTGGTGGACTATGTGCTGGGTAGCCTGCAGACCCTGGCCGAGATCGAAGGGGTGGACCTCACCCGGCGCACCTATGGCGTGGTCGGCGCCGGTGAAGTGGGCGGGCGGTTGGTTCAGGTGCTCAAGGGCCTGGGCTGGAACGTGCTGGTGTGCGACCCGCCGCGCCAGGTCGCCGAAGACGGGGATTACGTCAGCCTGGGGCAGATCATCGAGCAGTGCGATGTGATCAGCTTGCACACGCCGTTGATCAAGTCCGGCAATGCCGCGACCTGGCACTTGTTCGACCGTCAGCGCCTCAACCAGCTCAAGCACGGCGCGTGGCTGATCAATGCCAGCCGCGGTCCGGTGGTGGATAACGCCGCGCTGCGCGAGGTGCTGCTGGAACGCGAAGATCTGCAAGCCGTGCTCGATGTGTGGGAGGGCGAGCCTGAGGTCGATGTGGCACTGGCCGATCTGTGCGTGCTGGCCACGCCGCATATCGCCGGTTACAGCCTGGACGGCAAACAGCGCGGCACGGCGCAGATCTATCAAGCGTTTTGCACCTATCTGGGGCTGGTGCCGAGTATCCAGCTGAGTGATCTACTGCCGCCGCCGTGGTTGGCCGAAGTGCATTTGAACGCCGCGACGGACCCGGCCTGGGCCCTGGCGACTGTGTGCCGCAGCGTGTACGACCCGCGCCGTGACGATGCGGATTTTCGCCGCAGCCTTGTCGGCACCGTGCAAGAGCAACGCCTGGCCTTTGACCGGCTGCGCAAGCACTACCCGGAGCGCCGTGAGATTGAGGGTTTGAAAGTGCGGATCAACGGGGAGTCGGCGGCGCTGGCCAAGTTGGTCACTGCCCTCGGTGCCGAAGCCTTGTAGGAACACCACGCATAAAAAACCCGGCCACCGGGGCCGGGTTTGAAAGAGCGTGGGCGCTTCAGCCTTGCTTGGCAGGCTTGACCAGTCGCTGTTCCAGCGCGCTGCAGGCTTGCTGGATCATCTCTTCGGTAATCTGCACATCGTTGCCATCGGCATCGACATACCAGCACGGCAGCTGCTGCGGCTGGCGGATTACTTCGATTTTGGCATCGCTGCTGTGTTGCAAGGTCATGGCCTGTCTCCTCATCAGGTTGTGTACCTACTCTAAATCCCCCGCGTGACCGAGCTATTACAACTCCTTACAAGATCACCGGTTCGAACGTCCACTCCAACAGAAACCGCCAAGGATTTCCAGCCGGGCGTTAGACCGATAGCCTCTAGTGGCCAGCATCGACGGGCATAATTAACTGGACTCATTGTTATTTGCCCAAGTTCCCCCAATGTTGAACTACAGATTCCTTACCGGTGATGCCTTCCATGCTCTCAGTCCGTCAACGCCGTGCGATTCGCCTGGCCAGCCGCTTCATCGCGCCCTACCGTTGGCAGGCGCTGGGTGCCCTGGTGGCGCTGATCGTCACCGCCGGCATCACCTTGTCTATGGGGCAGGGTATTCGCCTGCTGGTGGATCAGGGTTTCATGACCCAGTCGCCGCACCTGCTCAACCAGTCCATCGGCCTGTTTATGGTGTTGGTGCTGGGCCTGGCGGTCGGCACCTTTGCGCGCTTCTACCTGGTGTCGTGGATCGGCGAGCGGGTGGTGGCTGATATCCGGCGGCAGGTGTTCAACCACTTGATCTATCTGCACCCTGGGTTCTATGAAAACAACCGCAGCTCGGAAATCCAGTCGCGCCTGACCACCGACACCACTCTGTTGCAGTCGGTAATCGGTTCATCGCTGTCGCTGTTCCTGCGCAATGGGTTGATGGTGATCGGCGGCATCGTGCTGTTGTTTGTCACTAACCCCAAACTCACCAGCATTGTGGTGGTGGCGCTGCCGCTGGTGCTGGCGCCGATTCTGATCTTTGGCCGTCGGGTGCGCAGTTTGTCGCGCCAGAGCCAGGACCGCATTGCCGATGTGGGCAGCTATGTGGCCGAGACCCTTGGCCAGATCAAGACCGTGCAGGCCTACAACCATCAAGTGCAGGACGAGCAGCGCTTTGCCGTCACCGTCGAACAGGCGTTCAGTACTGCGCGTAAACGCATCGCCCAGCGAGCCTGGCTGATTACCCTGGTGATCATGCTGGTGCTCGGCGCGGTGGGGGTGATGCTGTGGGTGGGCGGCATGGACGTGATCAACGGGCGCATTTCCGGTGGTGAGCTGGCGGCATTCGTGTTCTACAGCCTGATCGTCGGCAGCGCCGTCGGCACGCTGAGCGAGGTGCTCGGCGAACTGCAGCGCGCCGCCGGTGCGGCGGAGCGCATCGCCGAGTTGTTACAGTCGACCAACCAGATCCAAGCGCCGGCTGCTGGCAGCGTGCCGCTGCCCGAGCGGGTCAGCGGCCGCATGGAACTGCAAGACCTGCGTTTTTCCTACCCGTCGCGGCCGGACAGCTACGCCATCGATGGCCTGACGCTGACGATCAATCCTGGCGAGACCTTGGCACTGGTCGGGCCGTCCGGCGCGGGCAAGTCGACGATTTTCGATCTATTGTTGCGCTTCTACGATCCCCAGCAAGGCCGCATCCTGCTCGAAGGCCAGCCGCTGACCGCCCTCGACCCCATGGACCTGCGCCGCCACTTCGCCCTGGTGTCCCAGAGCCCCGCGCTGTTTTTCGGCAGCGTCGAAGAGAACATCCGCTACGGCAACCCGAATGCCACACGCGAGCAAGTCGAAGCCGCTGCGCGCATTGCCCACGCCCACGACTTCATTCTGCAAATGCCCGACGGGTACCAGACGCACCTCGGTGATGGCGGTCAGGGCCTTTCCGGCGGCCAACGCCAACGCCTGGCCATCGCCCGCGCGCTCTTGGTGGACGCGCCGATCCTGCTGCTGGACGAAGCCACCAGCGCCCTCGATGCCCAGAGCGAACACCTGATCCAACAGGCCCTGCCGCAACTTATGCAAGGGCGCACTACCCTGGTCATCGCCCACCGGCTGGCCACGGTGAAGAACGCCGATCGAATTGCCGTGATGGATCAAGGAAAACTGATGGCGGTGGGCACCCATCAGCAGTTGATCGCGAGTAACCCGCTGTATGCGCGGTTGGCGGCGTTGCAGTTCAGCAATGGGGAAGAATCGGCCAGCTAGGCGATTGTTAGCGGTGATCAGCTCCCATTCCACAGGTGGAATCCACACTCCATAAAAAATGCCCGTATCTTCCAATACGGGCACTTATCTTTACGCTTGAGCGGGTAACTGCTTCAGCCTTCACTGATCATCAAAATACCGCTCATGCCAATCCACCAATGGCTGTGGTGAGTTGAGCTTCTGCCCGTAGATCACCGAATAAGACAGCACGTTCTGTACGTATTGTCGGGTTTCGTCGAACGGGATGCTCTCCACCCACACGTCGAAACTCAAGTGGTCGGCCCCGCGCAGCCACTGGCGTACGCGGCCGGGGCCGGCGTTGTAGGCGGCGGAGGCGAGCACGCGGTTGCCGTTGAACTGGCTGTGCACTTGGCTCAGGTAAGCGGCGCCCAGTTGGATATTCTTGTCCGGGTCCAGCACCTGAGACGGGGAGGCCAGCGGAATGCTGAATTTGCGCGCGGTGTCCTTGGCGGTGCCGGGCATCAGTTGCATCAGGCCGCTGGCTCCGACGCCGGAACGGGCGTCGTCCATAAAGGCGCTTTCCTGGCGGGTAATAGCGAACACCCAGCTTGAATGCAGCCCGCGTACCTTGGCTTCGCGCACCAGGGTGTCGCGGTGGGCCATCGGGAAACGAATATCCAAGTCATCCCAGTACTGGGCTTGGCTGATGGTGCGGATGGCCGGGAAGTACCATTTCATGTCGTAGGCCAGTTTGGCTTGGGCGACCATCTCGTCACGGTTGAAGTGACGGCTGACGTGATACCACTCGCGGCGGCCGTCGACGATTTGCCCGCGCGCGTAGAACTCCAGGGCACGGCGCACGCCAGGCGTATTGCGCACCTTGTTAACCAGCGCCTGGCTCATCAGCAGCGGCTTGTTTTTCAACTGATAAGGCGCTTTGGAACGGTCGGCGGCCAGGAAGCCATAAAAGTCCCGTTCCTGGGCGAGGTTTTTGTACAGCACCAACGCTTGCGGGTTTTTCGGCTCGGCCAATTCCAGACTGCGGGCCTGCCAGTAGCGCCAGCGGTTGCTGGTGGCCAGGTCTTGCGGAAGTTTGCGGGTCAGCTGGTAGGCATCTTCCCAGCGCGCCAGGCGCAACAGTAGGCGCAGGCGCCATTCGGAGACCGTATTGTCGCGCAGTTCCGGGTCGTATTTGGTCATCACCTCAAGGGCGCGCGGGTCGAAGCGTTTGGCCAGGGTCAGGCCTATTTCGCGGGCGATCGCCACTTTTTCGTCACGGGAGAAGTGCATGCTGCTGGCATAGCCATCGAGCAGCGCCATGGCCTTGTCCGGGTCCTGGCGGGCCAGGCGACGCAGGCCCAAGCCCACGGCGTCGGACATCGCCTCGGTGGCCGGCAGGAAGCGCGACGGGTCACTGAGCATGTCGGGCTTCTGTGCCACGTCCACCATCAAACGGCCTTGGGCGCCCAGGGTCGGCAGGGTTTTTACCAGGCTGTTGGCCAGCGCGTAATTGCGCGCTTCGGCGGCGAGCTTGGCGCGGTCCCAGATTTTCTGTTCGGTGAGTTGGCCGTCGGCGGCCCACTGGCCAAAGGTGGCATCACACGCGGCCGGTTGGGATTTGCCGGTCATCCAGAGTTTTTCGGCGGTTTTGTAGCCTTCCGCTTTCAGGTTGTGAGTGAGTTGGTATTGGCCGTGCAGGCAGTCCAGCTCGACGAAATTGAGCTTGGGGTCGTAGTACTTTTCAAAGGTCTGCCAGTCACCACGCTCGGCCAGCCAGCGCAACCAGCGCAGTTTCATCCAGTTGGCCTGGGGCAGGTCGCCGTTCTTGGCGAGGAATTGTTCGATTTCTTCGTTGCTGGCGCTCTTCAGGCGTGCGGTCAGCTCGTCGTAGGCCAGGTACGGCGTCAGTGGATAATCGGCCAGGGCCTGGCTGTATTGCATGTACGGGCCGGTATCGCCCTTGGCCAGAGCGCGCTTGGCCTCATCGTAATATTGACGTTGAGTGGTGAGGTCCACAGCCTGGGCGGATTGAACGGCGGTGGCGGAAAGAAGCAGACAGGATAAAAAGTTGAAAAGGCGACTGCGCATGAGACGTCCGTGCAGAGAAATCACGACTAGCACCGGCACCGCCGACGCTGATTGCCCCTAGCTTAGCCTTTTGCCAGCGGCCCGTGAAAGCTTTGCAGGATGGTTCCTGCAAGTTCGCTGCAAATGTCCTACAGAACGTGTCAACAACGAAAATGCCAGCCGCATCCCACCCTCAACTCAGGTAGAATGCGCGCCCAGTTTTTGGAGAAGCGTATGACCCTGCTCAAATTCAGCGATGTGTCCCTTGCTTTCGGCGCTATGCCGTTGTTGGACAAGGTGTCCTGGCAGATCGCCCGTGGTGAGCGGGTGTGCATCATCGGCCGCAACGGCACCGGCAAGTCCAGCATGATGAAGCTGGTCAAAGGCGATCAGAAGCCCGACGACGGCTCCGTGTGGCGCGCCCCGGGCCTGAAGATCGGCGAATTGCCCCAGGAATTGCCGGTGGCCGACGGACGGACAGTGTTCGACGTGGTTGCCGAAGGCCTGGACGGCGTCGGCGCACTGCTCGCCGAGTACCATCATCTGGCGCAGAACTGCGTCACCGAGGAAGACCTGGACAAGCTGATGCACGTCCAGCAAGACCTCGAAGCCCGTGATGGCTGGCGCTTGCAGCAGCTGGTGGACAGCACCCTGAGCCGCCTGCAACTGCCGGCCGACAAGACCCTCGCCGAATTATCCGGCGGCTGGCGTCGCCGGGTGTTGCTGGCCCAGGCGCTGGTGTCCGAACCGGATCTGCTGCTGCTCGACGAACCGACCAACCACTTGGACATCGGCGCCATTGCCTGGTTGGAAGAGGCCCTGAAGGATTTCCAGGGCGCCGTGCTGTTTATCACCCACGACCGTTCTTTCCTGCAAAACCTGGCAACCCGCATCCTCGAACTGGACCGTGGTGGCCTGATCGACTGGAACGGCGACTACGCCAGCTTCCTGGTACACAAGGAAGCCGCACTGGCCGCCGAAGAAACCGCCAACGCCTTGTTCGACAAGAAACTGGCCCAGGAAGAAGTCTGGATCCGCCAGGGCATCAAGGCGCGTCGCACCCGTAACGAAGGTCGCGTACGGGCGCTGAAAGCCTTGCGCGTGGAGCGCAGCGAACGTCGCGAGCGCACCGGCAAAGCCAATATCCAGCTGGATACCGCCGACAAGTCGGGCAAGCAAGTGATGGTGCTGGAGAACGTCAGCTTCCATCACCCGGACGGCCCGTTCCTGATCAAGGACTTCTCCATGGTCCTGCAGCGCGGCGACCGGATCGGCCTGCTCGGCGCCAACGGTACGGGCAAAACCACGCTGCTCAAGCTGATGCTCAGCGGTCTGCAACCGACCAGCGGTACTGTGGCCGAAGGCACGCGTATCGATGTGGCTTATTTCGACCAACTGCGCCACCAGCTGGACCTGGAAAAGACCGTGATCGATAACGTGGCCGAAGGCCGTGACTTTATCGATATCGACGGCCAGAGCCGCCACGTACTCAGCTACCTCGGCGATTTCCTGTTCAGCCCGCAGCGTGCGCGTACGCCGGTAAAAGCCTTGTCCGGTGGTGAGCGTGCGCGTCTGCTGCTGGCCAAATTGTTCAGCAAACCGGCGAACCTGCTGGTGCTCGACGAACCGACCAACGACCTGGACGTGGAAACCCTCGAACTGCTGGAGGAGGTGCTGCTGACCTTCAACGGCACCGTGCTGATGGTCAGCCACGACCGGGCATTCCTCGACAACGTGGTGACCAGTACCCTGGTCTTCGAAGGCGAAGGCAAGGTGCGCGAATATGTCGGTGGCTATCAGGACTGGCTACGCCAGGGCGGCTCGCCGCGTCTGCTGGGCGTGACCGAAAGCAAATCCGGCAAGGCCGACTTGAACTCGGCGGTGGTTACGCCGGTGGCCGCGCCAGCACCCGCGCAGGAAGCCGCACCAGCGGCCAAGAAAAAGCTCAGCTACAAATTGCAGCGCGAGTTGGAAGCCTTGCCGGGGGATATCGAGGCCAAGGAGCAGCAGATCGCTACAGTAGAGGCGCAAATGGCTGACGCAGGTTTCTACCTGCGTCCTGCGGCAGAAACCGCCAAGGTCATTGCTTCTCTGGAGACGTTGAATCAGGAGCTGGAAACGCTGCTCGAACGTTGGGCCGAGCTGGATGCCTGAGTGACCTTGGTGCAGTAAAAAGCCCGGCGCCTTCATGGGGGCGCCGGGCTTTTTTCATATGAAATGCGGTTCAAATGGGGAAGGGCTTGCACCCTCCCAAATTAGATCTGCACCGGTCCTAGGCGCTTTTTACCAGCTTCACCGCCAGCACATCGCACGGCGCGCCGTGCAGCACATCATTGGCGGTGGAGCCCAGCAGCAGCGCCAGGCCGTGACGGCCATGGCTGCCGACCACGATCAGATCGCAATGCTGTTCCTTGGCAAGGTGATGGATTTCCTGGCGCGGCTGGCCGTAGGTCAGGTGTGAGTTTTCTTTGGTCACTTCCGGGTATTTGGCTATCAGGCGGTCGAGACGTTCTTTGGCCTGGTCGAACTGTTGTTGCTGCAGTTGGGACAGGTCCATCGGAACATCGCCGCCGAAGGCCATGGCCATGGGTTCGACGATATGCACGAGGGACAGTTTGGCGCCGCTGGCGACCGCGAAAGCCCGGGCGCGCTTGATCACTGGATCGCACTCTTCGGTCAGATCTACGGCGACCAGAATATGTTCGTATGACATGAGGCGTTCCTCCAGAGGACTGCAATAAATTAAGTATGGCTGGTTTCAAGCGGATGGGGTTGCGTCAGGTCAAATCCGCTCATCAGAAAAATCGGGAGTACACATATGACGGTCTGGATAGTGGTGTCAATCCTTGTGGTGGTATTGAGCCCCCTGGCATGGCTGCGCCCGTCGCGTCACCAGAGCGGGCGCATGGCCTTGCGCATGGAGGCTCGCCGCATGGGGTTGGCCATGCAATTGGCGCCCCAGGAATGGCCGCACTGGCTCAAACAAGAGCCGCCCAGCCCTTGCGCCCAGTACTGCCGGCCACGACGCGGCGCCACGCCGGCCATTTGGAGCTACTGGCAACTGGAGCCGGGGGTGTGGGTTAACCAATGGCGAGAAAACTGCGTGGATGAGAAGTTGTTGCCGCATTTTTCAACGCTGCCAGCCAACGTCTACAAAGTCGAAGCCGACAAGCAAATGATTGCCTTGTATTGGGGCGAGAAGGGCGATGCCAGTGTCTTGAAGGACATCGACGCGTTGCTCAAGGCGCTGGCCTGAACCCAGGCGGCCCAGACTCAAACAGGCATTAAAAAGCCCGACATCATCATCGGGCTGGAGTTGGCCAGGCAGGCCGGTGAATCTTGCGCCGGGTGTTGTCTTCTGGCGCTGTACGGTTGGCGCTAGCGTAGCCGTATCTCTCAATCTGTACAGCCCTTTCCCAAATAACTGAAATTATTGATTTCGTGAATAGTTGAATATTGACGAAGCGCGGGCCTATGGTTGAGGTTCTGAAATGACTGGAAAGTCGCGTTTTTCCTAGCCTTTGGAGCGATTGACAATTGCTCGGAATTGGATGAAGGTGGCGTACCCAAATCAAACGGGCGTATGAATTGAGCGTTTGTCTGTCAGACCGTTCATACATAATCCCGACTATCGCATTGGCGGGTGTGCCTGGCGGATTGGCATGAGCATTGACCTAACCATCAGTGTCCAACCATAGGCCAGCGTCCGATGTGTACTGTTCAGCTTCCATATCGTGGAGATCAGTTGATGATTTACGAAGGTAAAGCCATCACGGTTAAGGCTCTTGAAAGTGGCATCGTCGAATTGAAATTCGACCTCAAGGGTGAGTCCGTCAACAAGTTCAACCGTCTAACCCTGAACGAACTGCGTCAGGCCGTAGACACCATCAAAGCAGATGCTTCGGTCAAGGGCGTGATCGTCTCCAGCGGCAAGGACGTGTTCATCGTCGGCGCTGACATCACCGAATTCGTCGACAACTTCAAGCTGCCCGATGCCGAGCTGGTGGCTGGCAACCTCGAAGCCAACAAGATTTTCAGCGATTTCGAAGACCTCAACGTCCCGACCGTTGCCGCGATCAACGGCATCGCCCTCGGCGGTGGTCTGGAAATGTGCCTGGCCGCTGACTTCCGCGTGATGTCGGCCACCGCAAAAATCGGCCTGCCGGAAGTGAAACTGGGCATCTACCCAGGCTTCGGCGGCACCGTGCGTTTGCCGCGCCTGATCGGTGCGGACAACGCCATCGAGTGGATCGCCGCCGGTAAGGAAAACAAAGCCGAAGACGCCCTGAAAGTCGGCGCTGTCGACGCAGTGGTTGCCCCGGAAAAACTGGCCGAGGCCGCGCTGAACCTGATCAAAGGTGCCATCAGCGGCGAGTTCGACTACAAGGCCAAGCGTCAGCCCAAGCTGGAAAAGCTCAAGCTCAACGCCATCGAACAAATGATGTCGTTCGAAACCGCCAAAGGTTTCGTGGCTGGCCAGGCCGGCCCGAACTACCCGGCGCCGGTTGAAGCGATCAAGACCATCCAGAAAGCCGCGAACTTCGGTCGCGACAAAGCCCTGGAAGTGGAAGCGGCCGGTTTCGTCAAACTGGCGAAAACCTCGGCGGCCCAGAGCCTGATCGGCCTGTTCCTGAACGATCAGGAACTGAAGAAAAAGGCCAAGGCCTACGATGAAATCGCCAGCGACGTGAAACAGGCTGCCGTACTCGGCGCCGGTATCATGGGCGGCGGCATCGCCTATCAGTCGGCGTCCAAAGGCACGCCGATCCTGATGAAAGACATCAACGAACACGGTATCGAGCAGGGTCTGGCGGAAGCCGCCAAGCTGCTGGTAGGTCGTGTGGATAAAGGTCGCATGACCGCCGCGAAAATGGCTGAAGTGCTTAACGGCATTCGTCCTACGCTGTCCTACGGCGATTTCGGTCACGTCGACCTGGTGGTCGAAGCGGTTGTCGAGAACCCGAAGGTCAAGCAGGCCGTGTTGGCTGAAGTGGAAGCGCAGGTCAAGGAAGGCACCATTCTGGCGTCCAACACCTCGACCATTTCCATCTCGCTGCTGGCCAAGGCCCTCAAGCGGCCGGAAAATTTCGTCGGCATGCACTTCTTCAACCCGGTACATATGATGCCGCTGGTGGAAGTGATCCGTGGCGAGAAGTCCAGCGAACATGCGGTGGCCACCACCGTTGCCTACGCCAAGAAAATGGGCAAGAACCCGATCGTGGTCAACGACTGCCCGGGCTTCCTGGTCAACCGCGTGCTGTTCCCTTACTTCGGTGGTTTCGCCAAGTTGGTCAGCGCCGGCGTGGACTTCGTGCGCATCGACAAAGTCATGGAAAAATTCGGCTGGCCAATGGGCCCGGCGTACCTGATGGACGTGGTCGGCATCGACACCGGCCACCATGGCCGCGATGTGATGGCTGAAGGCTTCCCGGACCGCATGAAAGACGACCGCCGTTCGGCTGTCGACGCCCTGTACGACGCTAAGCGCCTGGGCCAGAAAAACGGTAAGGGCTTCTACGCCTACGAGGCGGACAAGAAAGGCAAGCAGAAGAAAGTGGCCGATCCGTCGGTGCACGAAGTGCTGGCACCGATTGTGTACGAGCAGCGTGAAGTGTCCGACGAGGACATCATCAACTGGATGATGATCGCCCTGTGCCTGGAAACCGTACGTTGCCTGGAAGATGGCATCGTCGAGACCGCCGCCGAAGCCGATATGGGCTTGGTGTACGGTATTGGTTTCCCTCCATTCCGTGGTGGTGCGCTGCGTTACATCGACTCGATCGGTGTGGCCGAGTTCGTTGCCCTGGCTGATCAATACGCTGAGCTGGGCCCGCTGTACCACCCGACCGCGAAGCTGCGTGAAATGGCCAAGAACGGCCAGAGCTTCTTCGGTTAAGCGCCCAGACGACTAGAGCGAGAATATTTATGAGCTTGAATCCAAGAGACGTCGTGATTGTCGACTTCGGTCGCACGCCGATGGGCCGCTCCAAGGGCGGCATGCACCGCAACACCCGCGCCGAAGACATGTCGGCGCACCTGATCAGCAAAGTGCTGGAACGTAACACCAAGGTCGACCCGAACGAAGTTGAGGACGTGATCTGGGGCTGCGTCAACCAGACCCTGGAGCAGGGCTGGAACATCGCGCGCATGGCGTCGCTGATGACTCAGATCCCCCACACTGCGGCCGGCCAGACCGTCAGCCGCCTGTGCGGTTCGTCCATGAGCGCGTTGCACACCGCCGCCCAGGCGATCATGACCGGTAACGGTGATGTGTTCGTGGTTGGTGGCGTGGAGCACATGGGTCACGTCAGCATGATGCACGGCGTCGATCCGAACCCGCACATGTCGCTGTACGCGGCAAAAGCCTCGGGCATGATGGGCCTGACGGCGGAGATGCTCGGCAAGATGCACGGCATTACCCGTGAAGCCCAGGACGCATTCGGCCTGCGCTCCCACCAACTCGCCCATAAGGCGACGGTGGAAGGCAAGTTCAAGGATGAAATCATCCCGATGAACGGCTATGACGAGAACGGTTTCCTTAAACTGTTCGACTACGACGAAACCATTCGTCCGGATACCACCCTGGAAAGCCTGGCGGCCTTGAAGCCGGCATTCAATCCCAAGGGCGGCACCGTGACGGCGGGTACTTCGTCGCAAATCACCGACGGCGCATCGTGCATGATCGTGATGTCGGCGCAACGCGCCCAAGACCTCGGGATCCAGCCTTTGGCCGTGATCCGTTCGATGGCGGTGGCCGGCGTGGACCCGGCTATCATGGGCTACGGTCCGGTACCGGCCACGCAAAAAGCCTTGAAGCGCGCGGGCCTTTCCATCACCGATATCGACTTCTTCGAACTCAACGAAGCTTTCGCTGCACAGGCCCTGCCGGTGTTGAAAGATTTGAAAGTGCTCGACAAGATGAACGAGAAGGTTAACCTGCACGGCGGCGCGATTGCCCTGGGCCACCCATTCGGTTGCTCCGGTGCGCGGATCTCTGGCACGCTGCTTAACGTGATGAAGCAAAATGGCGGCAACCTCGGGGTAGCCACCATGTGCATTGGTCTCGGCCAAGGCATTTCCACCGTCTTCGAACGCGTCTAAGCGTTGGGTTGACGGAAGCCGGGGCCCAGTGCCCCGGTTTTTGTTTTTTGGATTTTTTAATATTTTTTTTAATAAATTTTGTAAGGGGGCCAGAGCATGAATGTCACACCAGGGCTCTATCAGCATTACAAGGGGCCGCAGTACCGGGTTTTCAGCGTGGCGCGCCATTCCGAGACCGAAGAGCAAGTAGTGTTTTACCAAGCACTGTATGGAGATTACGGCTTTTGGGTGCGCCCCTTGAGCATGTTCCTGGAGAGCGTCGAGGTTGACGGCGAGCAGGTCCCACGCTTTGCTTTGGTCCAGGCCGAACACGGTCTTCTTAAAGGGCAATAACCGCAGGCCGCGCAGAATGCTGCGCTTGACCTCACCCGGTTGCCACTATATATAGCGTTGCCGCGTCAGGCGCCAACTGCCTTTCACTTCTCGAATTCAGGAATTTTCCGATCCATGGGCAAATCGCTGGTCATTGTGGAATCCCCGGCTAAGGCCAAGACCATCAACAAGTACTTGGGCAACGAGTACGTGGTGAAGTCGAGTATCGGCCATATCCGAGACCTGCCCACCAGCGGTTCGGCTAGCGCCAGCAAGGAGCCAGCCGCTAAGCGCGGCAAGGCCGCTGCGGGCGAAGGTCCGGTGCTCACGCCCAAGGAGAAAGCGCGCAAGCAACTGGTCTCGCGCATGGGTGTGGACCCGGACCATGGCTGGAAGGCCAAGTACGAGATCCTTCCTGGCAAGGAAAAGGTCATCGAAGAGCTGCGCCGGCTCGCCAAGGATGCTGACACCATCTATCTCGCGACGGACTTGGACCGCGAAGGGGAGGCCATTGCCTGGCACTTGCGGGAAGCCATCGGCGGTGACGACAGCCGCTACAAGCGCGTCGTGTTCAACGAAATCACCAAGAAAGCCATCCAGGAAGCCTTCTCCAAGCCGGGCGAGTTGGATATCGACCGCGTCAATGCCCAGCAGGCACGGCGTTTCCTCGATCGCGTGGTGGGTTATATGGTCTCGCCGCTGCTGTGGGCCAAGATCGCCCGTGGCCTGTCCGCCGGCCGTGTGCAGTCGGTTGCGGTGAAGCTGGTGGTGGAGCGTGAGCGTGAGATTCGTGCGTTCATCCCTGAAGAGTACTGGGAAGTCCACGCCGACCTGGGTACCGCCAAGGGCGCCAATGTGCGCTTTGAAGTGGCCCGCGAGAAAGGCGAAGCCTTCAAGCCGCTGAACGAAGCCCAGGCCATGGCCGCGCTGGAAAAGCTCAAGGCATCTAGCTACAGCATCGTCAAGCGTGAAGACAAACCGACCAGCAGTAAGCCGTCGGCACCGTTCATCACCTCCACCCTGCAACAGGCCGCGAGCAACCGCCTGGGCTTCGGTGTGAAGAAAACCATGATGATGGCCCAGCGTCTGTACGAAGCCGGTTACATCACTTATATGCGTACCGACTCCACCAACCTGTCGGTGGACGCGGTCGCCATGGCGCGAACCTATATCGAAAGCGAGTTCGGCAAGAAGTACCTGCCGGAGAAGCCTAACGTCTATAGCAGCAAGGAAGGCGCACAGGAGGCTCACGAAGCGATTCGTCCTTCCGACGCCAATACCGAGCCAAGCAAGCTGAGCGGCATGGAGCGCGACGCTGAGCGCCTCTACGAGCTGATCTGGCGCCAGTTCCTGGCCTGCCAGATGCTGCCGGCGCAGTACCTGTCCACCACGGTTACCGTGGCGGCCTCCGACTTCGAGCTGCGTGCCAAGGGCCGCATTCTCAAATTCGACGGTTATACCCGCGTGATGCCGCAGATCGCCAAGCCTGGTGACGACGATGTGCTGCCGGACATGGCTCAGGGCGATACATTGAAGCTGATCAAGCTCGATCCGTCCCAGCACTTCACCAAGCCGCCGGCGCGTTATTCGGAAGCCAGCCTGGTCAAGGAGATGGAAAAGCGCGGTATCGGTCGCCCTTCGACCTACGCGGCGATCATTTCCACCATTCAGGACCGTGGCTATGTGGCGCTGCATAACCGTCGTTTCTATTCGGAAAAGATGGGTGACATCGTTACCGAGCGTCTCTCCGAGAGCTTCTCCAACCTGATGGATTACGGTTTCACTGCCGGCATGGAAGAGAATCTCGACGACGTGGCCCAGGGCGAGCGCGACTGGAAAAACGTGCTGGACGAGTTCTACGGAGACTTCAAGAAGAAGCTCGAGGTGGCCGAGAGCCCCGAGAACGGCATGCGCGCCAACCAGCCGGTGATGACGGATATCCCGTGCCAGACCTGCGGTCGGCCGATGCAGATTCGCACGGCGTCCACCGGTGTGTTCCTTGGTTGCTCGGGCTACAGCCTGCCGCCGAAAGAGCGCTGCAAGGCCACGGTCAACCTGGTGCCGGGCGATGAAATCGCGGCTGACGACGAGGGTGAATCCGAGTCGTTGGTGCTGCGCGGCAAGCACCGCTGCCCGATCTGCAGCACGGCGATGGATGCCTACCTGTTGGATGAGAAGCACAAGCTGCATATCTGCGGTAACAACCCGGATTGCAACGGCTACGAGATCGAAGAGGGCACATACCGCATCAAGGGCTACGAAGGTCCGAGCCTGGAATGCGACAAGTGCGGCAGCGAGATGCAGCTCAAGACCGGCCGCTTCGGCAAGTTCTTTGGCTGCACAAACCCGACGTGCAAGAACACCCGCAAACTGCTCAAGAGCGGCGATGCGGCGCCGCCGAAGATGGACCCGGTGAAAATGCCGGAGCTCAAGTGCGAAAAGGTCAACGACACCTACATTCTGCGTGACGGTGCCTCTGGCTTGTTCCTGGCAGCCAGCCAGTTCCCGAAAAACCGCGAGACCCGTGCGCCGTTAGTGATGGAAATCGTGCCGCATAAGGACGAGATCGATCCTAAGTACCACTTCCTGTGTGAAGCGCCGAAGAAGGATCCGGATGGTCGCCCAGCCGTGATTCGCTACAGCCGCAAGACCAAGGAGCAGTACGTGCAGTCCGAGGTCGACGGTAAGCCGACCGGCTGGAAAGCCTTCTATGAAGGTGGCAAGTGGAAGGTCGAGGACAAGCGTCAGGGCGCCTGATCTGTCGGATGCGCTGAAGATCCAAATAGCGGAGGGGAAAGCCCCTCCCATATTTGGATCTTTTAGATCCTGAAGTAGCGTGTTGATCTGCATAAGCAGCGCTTGATTGCGCTTGCAGTCGATTCGGCTGATCCGTGACACTATTCAGCCAGCATCACGCCTAATTCGTTGTGGAGACTGCCGTTATGGCCCACGAACTCTATACCCGTACCAATCAGAAAATTTACTTCGCGGGTTTATCCCTGGAAGCCCTTGGCCGCGCCGAGGAAGGGAAGGAGATGAACGCGATCGCGCTGGTGCAGGCAGGGCGTGAAGCGGCGTTATTCCACCTGTACGGCGCTTTGCTGGGCCTGTGCCATGAAATAGCAGGGTTCTATCGCCTGCCGCAGGCGGGTTCTCCGCGGGCAGAGATGATCATGAGCCGCGAAGTATTGGACGCCATGGCCATTCCCGAGTTGGCCGAGCTGGTAGAAATGGCCCAAAGCCCTGAAAGCTGGTTGGCGCGCTTGCTCAAGGCCCATGCCGATATGTTCCAGCCGCCGCGCATTCCTCATGTGCCCAAGGGCGATGTGACCCAGCCGCTGATTGTTGCGGTTGCAGTGGAAGACGAGGAGCCCGAACCTTTGAGCCGGCAAGAGCTGGAGAGCTGGCGCCAGGAACTGAAAAAACTTGCACTGCGTTTTCGGGAAGGGTTGAGCGAGTGCTAGAACGCAGGTCAATGGCGTGGCGCTAAACTACGCCGTTCATCAAGACGTAAAGAAACCTGCTGAGATCCGCACCGAGGCTTGGCGGATGACTGATATAATCCTGGCCTTTCGTGGAGAACAGACTTTTATGCCGACGTCCTTTCTGGAAATTGTTGAACTGCCTGACGGCCGAATTGAGCTGCGCCGGGCGGAGGACGAAGGTTCTCTGGTTATCTTGGATTTTTCCGAGGATGCCAAAGCATTTCTGCAAGGTCAGCATGTGGAAGTGGCGAAAGCCATGTTGAGCGTCGGCGTGCAGATGGCTGGTCGCCTGGCCGAGGGCGAGCCGGAGAAAGAAGACGGGCCGCGGGTCCTTCACTGATTTTTCAGGCTGTTCGATATTGTTGTGGTCGGCGGGCTTGTCCCACGTCCGGCTGCGAAGCAGCGCTCCAATACGGGACACGCTCGCTGACCACAAAGAGCATCTTCACCCCAGCGAGCCCTGCTGAGGCCCCCCGCGTAGCGAAACCTTCATCCCAGCCGAATATTCAAGCTCTGTGCATCCCCAACACGCGCAGCGCTCACCAGTTGTTGCTTGGCGGCCGCGTTCAATGGGTTGAGCCAACTGACCACGGTGTGGCTTCGGCCCAAGCGTAAGGCCTCGCAAGTCAGCTGTTGTGCGCTTTGTGCGCCGCGCGGTTGAAGCAACAGGATGCGTTCGCGGTTGAGGCCGGCGTCCCGCAGCCAAGCCTGGGTAAGGCTGGCAGGCGGAGCGATCAGCGTTAGCCAGCGAGCGTCCTGTTCCTCGCTCAATTCGCGAAGAATTGGCGCCAGCAGGCTCAGGCAGCTCCCGGCAGCACCGCGCAACGACAGCTCACTGAACACCTCGGGTTCGGCGCTCCAGGGCGCTTCGACCGTTTCCTTGAGGATAGGCGCGAGAGGATGGGCCATAAAGGCCTCGAACAGCGACAGTTGGGTGTGTTGTGGGGTGTGTACGAGCTGCATGGTGCCTCCTCTAGCGGCGAATGACGCCGACGCTCAAGCCTTCGATCACCAGATCCTGATCTTTCAGGTTCACTTCAATCGGGGCGAACTCAGGGTTCTCGGCCAGTAGCCAGACCTTGCTGCCTTCGCGCTTGAAGCGTTTGACGGTGACTTCATCGCCGATACGGGCCACTACGATCTGACCGTTACGGGCTTCGCGGGTGGTATGGACGGCCAGCAGATCACCGTCGAAGATACCGACGTCCTTCATGCTCATGCCGTGTACCCGCAAGAGGTAATCAGCGCGAGGGTGGAAGAAGGTCGGATTAATGTTGCAGGATTCCTCGACGTGCTGCTGCGCCAGGATCGGCGCACCGGCGGCGACACGGCCGATGATGGGCAGCGTCGACTCGTCGGCCTTGGCCTCGAAGCCAGGGATGCGAATGCCCCGCGAAGCACCGGGGGTCATCTCGATAGCGCCTTTGCGTGCGAGGGCCTTGAGGTGTTCTTCGGCGGCGTTAGGGGACTTGAACCCCAGTTCCAGCGCAATTTCGGCTCGCGTCGGCGGGTAGCCGTTGTCGTCGAGGCAGCGCTTGATAAAAGCCAGAATCTCAGCTTGGCGTGGCGTCAGTTTTAGCATGTTGATCGCTCTGTCTTTTTATACAGTGACTGGGATTATATACAGTGAACTGCGCTTGGCAATCATCCTTTTTCGGCACTCCGCTGGACGGTCATTCGGTATCCGTCCTACAAGCCACGGATAGCGCTACCTACAGACCGATACGGATGTGATTAAATAGCACGCACACAGATGACTGCCCGGCCGGAAAACGGCTCCTCAGGCTTGACAAGACACACCTTGAAACGTATGTTTCAAACAAGTGTTTGTCAGGCGGAGTAGCCATGGCCCAGTCGGAAACCGTTGAGCGCATTCTCGATGCTGCTGAGCAATTGTTCGCGGAAAAAGGATTTGCTGAAACTTCATTGCGGCTGATTACCAGCAAGGCCGGGGTCAACCTCGCGGCGGTGAATTACCATTTCGGCTCGAAGAAAGCCCTGATCCAGGCCGTGTTTTCGCGCTTTCTGGGGCCTTTCTGCGCCAGCCTCGACCGCGAGCTTGAACGTCGCCAGGCCAAGGCCGACAACAAGCCAAGTCTTGAAGAGCTGCTGGAGATTCTCGTCGAGCAAGCGTTGGTGGTGCAACCGCGTAGCGGTAACGACCTGTCGATCTTTATGCGTTTGCTCGGCCTGGCGTTCAGTCAGAGTCAAGGCCACCTGCGGCGTTACCTGGAAGACATGTACGGCAAGGTATTTCGTCGCTATATGTTGCTGGTCAACGAAGCTGCCCCACGTATTCCACCGATCGAACTGTTCTGGCGCGTCCACTTTATGCTCGGCGCGGCGGCGTTCAGTATGTCCGGGATCAAGGCGTTGCGCGCGATTGCCGAGACCGACTTCGGCGTTAACACTTCCATTGAGCAAGTGATGCGCTTGATGGTGCCGTTCCTCGCTGCCGGTATGCGTGCCGAAACCGGCGTGACCGACCCAACCATGGCCGCCGCGCAACTGCGCCCACGCAGCAAAACAGTGCCCGTTCCCGCCAAGGTTTGATTGCCCCGGGTGTGCGCGGCCATTGGCATCCGCTAAGCTAGCCGCCATGCCGATTTCAGCTATTTATTCGCAACCCGTTGTGCTCGCCGTGCCCTTCGCGCGCCGTGAGCGCAACGGGTTGTGTGCGTTATATAAGGAAGGTTTATGACTGCTGCCCTGCAAGGTTCTTTGATGGTCGACGTGGCCGGTACCTGGCTCACGGCTGAGGATCGCCACTTGTTGCGCCAGCCTGAAGTGGGTGGGCTGATTATTTTCGCGCGCAATATCGAACATCCGCGCCAGGTGCGTGAACTGAGCGCGGCCATTCGCGCGGTGCGCCCCGACCTGTTGCTGGCCGTCGACCAAGAGGGCGGCCGCGTGCAGCGCCTGCGCCAGGGCTTTGTGCGCCTGCCGGCCATGCGAGCGCTCGCGGACAACCCCAACGCTGAATACCTCGCCGAGCAATGCGGCTGGATCATGGCTACGGAAGTGCTGGCAGTTGGCCTTGACCTCAGTTTTGCCCCGGTACTGGACCTGGATTACCAACGCAGCGCTGTGGTCGGCACCCGATCCTTCGAGGGCGACCCCGAGCGTGCCGCCTTACTCGCCGGTGCCTTTATCCGTGGCATGAACAGCGCCGGTATGGCCGCCACCGGTAAACATTTCCCAGGCCACGGCTGGGCTGAGGCCGATTCCCACGTCGCAATTCCTAATGACGAGCGCAGCCTGGAGCAGATTCGCGCCAATGATCTGGTGCCTTTCGCACGTCTGAGCCAGCAGTTGGCGGCGGTAATGCCGGCCCACGTGATCTACCCGCAGGTGGACGCCCAGCCTGCCGGTTTTTCGCGTCGCTGGTTGCAAGACATTCTGCGCGGCGAGTTGCAATTCGATGGGGTGATTTTCAGTGACGACTTGTCCATGGCCGGTGCACATGTGGTCGGTGACGCGGCCAGCCGTATCGAGGCCGCGTTGACTGCCGGTTGTGACATGGGCTTGGTGTGCAATGATCGTGCGGCGGCGGAGTTGGCGTTAAGTGCTGCGCAGCGTATGAAGGTCACGCCATCGCCTCGCATCGCGCGCATGCGCGGTCAGGCAATGGCTTCAACGGAGTACAAGCAAGACCCGCGCTGGTTGGCGGCGCTTACGGCGTTACGCGAAGCCCAGTTGATCGACTGATACCTCGCTCCGTCAACGCTTCTCCTGTTTATTGGGCAACGGCGCGAATAACGCCTCAATATCCTCGTTGCCCAACTGCCAATCACCCGTGGTTCGTCCATCCAGCACCCCCGCCGCCAGATCGGATTTTTCCTTTTGCAGGTGCTGGATTTTCTCTTCCACCGTGCCGCGCGCAATCATCTTGTAGACGAATACCGGTTTCTCCTGGCCGATGCGATAGGCACGGTCAGTGGCCTGGTTTTCCGTGGCCGGGTTCCACCAGGGATCGTAGTGGATCACGGTGTCGGCTTCTGTCAGGTTCAGGCCCACACCGCCGGCCTTCAGGCTGATCAGAAATATCTGCAGCTTGCCGCTCTGGAAGTCCTTGACCGGCGTGCGCCGATCACGTGTCTGCCCGGTCAGTAGTGCGTAGGCAATGCCGCGTTTTTTCAGCTCGGCTTCGATCAGGCTCAGCATCGAGGTGAATTGGGAAAACAACAGGATCCGCCGACCTTCGGCAAACAGCTCGTCGAGCATGTCCATCAAACTGTCGAGCTTGCCCGAGCTGCTGCCGCGAGCGGGCAGGGTGGCATCGTTGATCAGGCGCAGGTCGCAGCACACTTGGCGCAGCTTGAGCAGCGCCTCAAGGATGATGATCTGGCTGCGTGCCACGCCTTTGCGGGTGATCTCGTCGCGGACCTTCTTGTCCATGGCCAGGCGCATGGTCTCGTACACGTCGCGCTGGGCTTCGTTGAGGTCGACCCAGTGGATGATCTCGGTCTTCGGCGGCAGTTCGGTAGCCACCTGTTCCTTGGTGCGACGCAGTAGAAACGGCTTGATCCGACCGTTCAGGTGCTGCAATCGCACATCGCTGGCGCGCTTTTCGATGGGCACGCGGTAGTCGCGGTTAAAGCTTTTCACATCGCCCAGCCAGCCCGGCAGCAGAAAGTGAAACAGCGACCACAGCTCGCCCAAGTGGTTTTCCAGCGGCGTGCCGCTCAGGCACAGGCGCTGCCGTGCGTTCAGTTCGCGTGCCGCCTGGGCGGCCTTGCTGGTCGGGTTCTTGATGTACTGCGCTTCGTCGAGGATCAGCACATGCAAGGGCAGGGTGGCCAGATGCTCGATGTCCTTGGGCAGCAGCGCATAGGTGGTGAGCAGCAGGTCATAGTCCCGCAAATTTGGGAGATGTTTCTTACGTCCGGCACCGTACAGTGCCAGTACTTTCAGTTGCGGGGTGAAGTGCGCTGCTTCATCGAGCCAGTTAGGGATCAGACTGGTGGGCATCACCACCATGCAGGGCCGGTCCAGGCGCCCGGCGTTTTTTTCGCTGAGAATATGCGCCAGGGTTTGTAGGGTTTTGCCCAGGCCCATGTCATCCGCCAGAATGCCGCCCACCTCTAATTGCCGCAGCGATTGCATCCAGCTCAAGCCTTCCAACTGGTAAGGGCGCAACGTCGCGTTCAAGCCTTCGGGGGCCGCGCAGGTGAAGTCCTTGATGTCCCGCAGGCGTTGGGCGAAGTTGCGGATTTTGTCACCGCCCTCCCATTGCAGAGGCAGGTCTTCCAGCGGGTTGAGTCGGACCGCATCGGCCTTGGCCAAGCGCAGCGCAGTACTGCCCGGTTCCTGCAGGTAGAACTCACCAAGGGTGGCCAGCACCGGTTTCAAGCGACCGTAGGGCAGCGCCACCTGCACGGGGCCATGGTCGCCGTTGGGCGCGGCGGGGATGTTCACCAGGATCAGTTCATCGTCGCGGCGCCGTGCGAGCTTCTCCGGGTTGAGGATTTCGGTGTGAGAGCGCATCAGGTTCAGCAGGATCGGCAACAGGCTCAGTCGCTGGCCATTGACGATAATCCCCAACTCAAGGTCGAACCAATCACGTTCCGGGCCTTCATCGACGGTGGCGTACCAGTCGTCCACCGCGCTGAGGTCGAAGCCGAAATCGTCGTCGAGCAGCAATTCCCAGCCCTCGGCGCGTAGGGTCGGCGAGTCGTTGAGGGTGAAATTCAGCCAGGCGCTGTCGTTGACCATCTCGAACAGCTCGCCGGCGCTTTCCGGCAAGGCTTTGCTCTGGCGCGTGGCGATTTTGAAACCCAGCAGGCGCAGCTGTTCGCGGTAGGCCTGTTCCACCTCCGGGTGCCGCTTGATCCGCAGGCTCTGGGTTTCTTGACGCACGATGATGTCAGCGTGTTTTTGCCCGCTGACGTAGTTACCCAGGTAGTTGAACGCCAGTGCCGCGCGGTGCTGGATATAGCGTTGCATCTTGCCGTTGCGGGGTTCGAATGCGCTGAACTCGGCGCTGGCCAGCCACAGGCGCGGCACCGGTTGCACGTCCTCCATCAGCACTTGCGGCAGGACCACGCGGTTATCCAGCACGGCCTGGAGTTTTTCCAGCAACTCGGCGTCTTGAGCTGCCGCCGGGTAGGCCAGGGTTTCCTGAACCTTGAGCAGCACAGCCGCGATATGTTTGCAGTTGCTGTGTACGGGGCAGGTGCAGCGGCTGTCCACCAGGAGCAGCGCGCCTTTGGCCGACTCGCGCAGCGAAATGGTCTGCCGGTACACATTACCGCCCGAGCCTTCGCAACTGGCGATGATGGTGCTGTCGCCGGACTCGACAATCCGCACGCGGTTTTCCAACGCATAACGCCGCCCACGCTCCAGGCTTTGTTCTTTGAAGCGATTGGCCCACGAAGGGGCCAGGGGCTTGGTCAACGGCGGGGTGAGGGGCATGGCGCTGGATCAGTCCTGCAGGTCGGGCGGTGGTGCGCTGGGCGGTTTGGCGGTCAGTGAGGTGATCTTGATCAGCAGCGCCAAATGGCCGCCATCCAGGTAATTAAGCTGGTTGTTCTTGGTGCGCACGTCTTTCTGCGCCAGGTGTTCGCTGGCGACCACGCTGCCGTTGCTGTCGAACTGGTTGATCCAGAAATCCGCATCGATATCGGTGAAGCGGCCCAGTTGCAGGTTCAGCACGCCCTCGATGGGGAATTGGCCGAACTGCTCCTGACCCTCGGCGATGGCGATTTTCACCGGTTGTTCGCCGAGGTTCTGCTCCCAGGCCTTATGGGCCAATACCGTGTAGTTGGCGTCGCCACGCAGTTTGTCGACGATAGCGCTCAGGCGCGGCGGGCTCATTTTGTCGCCCAGGCGCTCAGCGCCATCATCCCAGTTTTCCGGCGCGGCGCGACTGTAGATCACCGGTTCGGCGTTCTGACGCACCAGGATCATTTCTACCTGGTACGGGCTGTCGGCAAACGCCGGGGGCGCAAGTATCACTAACAACAGGCTCAGAATGCGGAACAGGCGCATTGGGGCGTCCTTCAAACAGATTTCGGGATAAGGCGCTCGAACAGCGCCTCCAGGGTATTGAAGCGTTCGTCGGCGCGTTCCATCGGCACCATGAATTTGAACAGCGTAGCCCCTTCGAACTTGTAGCGGTTGGGCTGGCCCTGGATCAGTTTGATCAGTACCAGCGGGTCGACCGGCGTCTGCGCTTCGAATTCGATACGCCCGCCCTGGGGCCCGGCGTCGACCTTCTTGATCCCCAGTTGCTCGGCCTGCAATTTGAGTAGGGTCAGGCGTACCAGGTTCTTGGTGGGCTCCGGCAGCAGGCCGAAGCGGTCGATCATCTCCACTTGCAGGTCCTTGAGCCCCTCTTCATCGGTGGCCGAGGCGATGCGTTTGTACAGGATGAGTCGCGCGTGCACATCCGGCAGGTAGTCCTCGGGAATCAACGCCGGCAGGCGCAGGTTGATTTCCGGACCGCCACCCAAGGGTTGATCGAGGTTCGGCTGTTCGCCCTTGCGGATGGCTTTGACCGCCCGCTCGAGCATTTCCATATATAAGGTGAAACCCACGGCCTGGATCTGCCCGCTCTGGCCGTCACCCAGCAGTTCGCCGGCGCCACGGATTTCCAGGTCGTTGGTGGCCAGCACAAAGCCGGCGCCGAGGTCCTGGGTGTTGGCGATGGCTTCCAGGCGTTTCTCCGCGTCGCCGGTGATCTGCTGGCGTGGCGGGGTGAGCAAGTACGCGTAGGCCTGGTGATGGCTGCGTCCGACCCGGCCGCGCAACTGGTGCAGTTGCGCCAGGCCGAACTTGTCGGCGCGCTCGATGATGATGGTGTTGGCGCTCGGCACGTCGATGCCGGTCTCGATGATGGTCGAGGCGATCAGCACGTTGAAGCGCTTGTGGTAGAAGTCGCTCATTACCTGTTCGAGTTCGCGCTCGCGCATCTGGCCGTGGCCGATGGCGATCCGCGCTTCGGGCACCAGTTCGGCGAGGTCGGCAGCGCATTTCTCGATAGTCTTGACGTCGTTGTGCAGGTAATACACCTGGCCGCCGCGCAGCAACTCGCGCAGCAGCGCTTCCTTGACCGTGCTTTTGTTCTGCTCCATCACGAACGTGCGCACTGACAGGCGCCGCGCCGGTGGCGTGGCGATGATGGACAGATCACGCATGCCCGACACCGCCATGTTCAGCGTGCGCGGAATCGGCGTGGCGGTCAGGGTGAGGATATCGACTTCGCTGCGCAGGGCCTTGAGCTGCTCTTTCTGGCGCACGCCGAAACGGTGTTCTTCGTCGATGATCACCAGGCCCAGGTTTTTGATCTTCACATCGTCCGACAGCAGCTTGTGAGTGCCGATCACGATATCGATCTTGCCTTCGGCCAGGTCGGCGACGGCGGCGTTCACTTCTTTGGCGGACTTGAAGCGGCTCATCACTTCCACGGTCACCGGCCAGTCGGCAAAGCGATCGCGAAAGCTGTTGTAGTGCTGCTGGGCGAGCAGGGTGGTGGGCACCAGAATTGCCACTTGCTTGCCGCCGTGCACCGCGATGAAGGCGGCGCGCATGGCCACTTCGGTCTTGCCGAAGCCCACGTCGCCACACACCAGGCGGTCCATCGGCTTGGGCGCGAGCATGTCGGCGCGCACGGCTTCGATGGTGGTCTGCTGATCCGGGGTTTCTTCAAAGGCGAAACCGGCGCTGAAGGTGGCGTAGTCGGCTTTCGGGTCGGCGAATGCATAACCTTCGCGCGCCGCGCGCCGGGCGTAGATGTCCAGCAGCTCGGCGGCCACATCGCGCACCTGCTCGGCGGCCTTGCGCTTGGCTTTTTGCCAGGTCTCGGAACCCAGACGATGCAGCGGCGCCAGGGCGTCGTCGCTGCCGGTGTAACGCGCAATCAGGTGCAGGTTGGCCACCGGCACATAGAGCTTGGCGCCCTCGGCGTATTCCATGGTGAGGAATTCGGCGGCCTGGTTGTCGATCTCCAGGGTCTGCAGGCCCAGGTAGCGGCCGACACCGTGATCGATATGCACCACCGGCGCGCCTTCGCGCAGTTCGGTGAGGTTTTTGATCACCGCATCGTTGTTGGCGTCCGCGCGTTTTTCCCGGCGCCGACGCTGCATCACGCGTTGACCGAACAATGGGCTCTCGGCGATCAACGCCAGGGCTGGGTCATTCAGCAGCAAGCCTTCGTCCAGGGGGGCGATGGTGATCGCCAGGCGATCCTTGCTCGCGACGAAGTCGGGCCAACTGTCGACGTTCTTCGGACGCAGTTTGAGGCGTTCGAGCAGCTCCAGCAGCACCTCGCGGCGCCCGGCGGATTCGGCGGTAAACAACACGCGGCCCGGGAAGTCGCCAAGGAAGGTGGACAGCGCTTCCAGCGGCTGGTTGGCCTTGGCTTCAATCGCCAAGTCAGGCAGCGCTTGCGCGGGGAAGCGCTCGCGGCCACTGCCGGCGTCCACGTCCTGCTGGCTGGCGACGACCCGCGGCCAGTTTTTCAGGCGCGCGAAACAATCCTCCACCGGCAGGAACAGCTCGGCGGGCGGTAATAAAGGACGGGAAGGGTCGACGCGGCGCTCTTCATAGCGGTTGCGCACGTCGTTCCAGAAGTTTTCCGCGGCCTGCTCGATGCCCGGCAGCGAGAACACTTGGGTGTCCTGGGGCAGGTAGTCGAACAGGGTGGAGGTTTCGTCGAAAAACAGCGGCAGGTAGTACTCGATACCGGCGGGCGTAATCCCGCTGCTCAGGTCTTGGAAGATCGGGCAGCGGCGGAAGTCGACGTCGAAGCGTTCACGGAAACGCGCTTTGAAGCGGGTCACCGCATCTTTTTGCAACGGAAATTCCCGCGCCGGCAGCAGCTTGATCGATTCGACTTTGTCGATGGAGCGCTGGTTTTCCGGATCAAAGGTGCGCAGGGTTTCGATTTCGTCGTCGAACAGATCGATGCGATAAGGCAACTTGCTGCCCATCGGGAACAGGTCGATCAGCGCGCCGCGCACCGCGAACTCGCCGTGCTCGTACACGGTGTCCACACAGCGGTAGCCGCTGGCTTCCAGGCGCGTGCGCATCTGTTCGACATCGAGCTTCTGGCCGACATCCAGCACCAGACTGCTGCCCAGCAGGAACTTGGTCGGCGCCAGGCGGTGCAGCGCCGTGGTGATCGGCACCACGAGCACGCCGTGGGCCAGTTCCGGCAGACGGTACAGGCTGGCGATGCGCTGGGAAATGATGTCCTGATGCGGTGAGAACAGGTCGTAAGGCAGGGTTTCCCAATCGGGAAAATGCAGCACCGGCAAATCGGGGGCGAAGAAGCTCAGCTCCTGCTCCAACCGTTCGGCGCTTTGGCTATCGGCGGTAAGCAGCAGGGTAAAGCGCTTGGCTGCGCTGGCAGCCTCGGCGATGGCCAGGCTCAGGGCGGCACCGGGCAGGTTGCCCCAGTGCTGTTTACCTGCCGCGGCAGGGAGTTGCGGTAGACGCAGAACGGGCACGGAAGGTTGAGCTCCAAGCGTTGCGACAAAGTCGGTAATTGTAACGGCCCCAGGTGCCGCCTGTCAGTTGCTGACTGAGCCTATTACGGTTTGTAGGAAATGTAGTGGCTAAGACAAACAAAGCGGTGTTTTGACTCAATATGTAGTGCCAAAACGCGTGGGGTTTTCGGAGAGTTACGGACAAGTCGCCCGAGACGTTCCAATGGTGGCCTTCTGAAAGCCGCGTATTTACTGGGCTGCAGCGGGGTCGCTTTTTTTCGCAAGGCCTTTTTGTTGTGGTCGGCGCATTGCTCCGAGGGCGGTCGGGCGTCATAATGTAGCCCCTTTTTTCAGCCCCTACATGTGGAAGGTTCCCGTGACTCAGAAGCCCGACCAGTGTCTTGGTGAATGGATCGACCGTGAAGCACTCGCAGAAGCGATGATCCCGCTCATCGGTCAGCTCTACCGCAATAACAATGTGGTGAGTTCGATCTATGGCCGCAGCCTGATCAACCAGTCAGTCATCGCGATTCTCAAGGCGCATCGCTTTGCTCGCCATCGTTCTGCCGACGACAGCGAACTCTCCGTCCACGAAACATTCCCCCTGCTCAAGGCCATGAGCGAGCTCAAGCTCGGCGCGGCTTCGGTAGATCTGGGCAAATTGGCCTACAAATTCCGTACCGAAGCCAACGGCCGTAGCGCCGAGCAGTTCGTGCGTGAGGAAATGGCCGATGTGGTTGGCCAGCAAAACGCCGCCGCTCGCAGGGGCACCGACGTCGTGCTGTATGGCTTTGGCCGTATCGGCCGCCTGCTGGCGCGCATCCTGATCGAAAAAACCGGTGGCGGCGACGGCCTGCGTCTGCGTGCCATCGTGGTGCGCAAAGGCGCCGAGAATGACCTGACCAAGCGCGCCAGCCTGCTGCGTCGCGATTCGGTCCACGGCCCGTTCAACGGCACCATCGTCATCGACGAAGAAAACAACACCATTACCGCCAACGGTAACCTGATCCAGGTGATCTACGCGAAGAACCCGACCGAGGTGGACTACACCCAGTACGGCATCAAGGACGCCCTGCTGGTGGATAACACCGGTGTATGGCGTGATGCCGAGGGCCTGGGCCAGCACTTGCAGTGCCCGGGTATCGCTCGCGTTGTTCTGACCGCGCCTGGCAAGGGCAAGCTCAAGAACATCGTGCACGGCATCAACCACGCTGAAATCACCGCTGACGATAAGATCGTGTCTGCCGCGTCCTGCACCACCAACGCCATCGTGCCGGTGCTCAAGGCCGTCAACGACAAGTTCGGCATCGTGAATGGTCACGTTGAAACCGTTCACTCGTACACCAACGACCAGAACCTGATCGACAACTTCCACAAAGGCGATCGCCGTGGTCGTAGCGCCGCGTTGAACATGGTGATCACCGAGACCGGTGCCGCCACCGCCGCTGCCAAGGCCCTGCCTGAATTGGCCGGCAAGCTGACCGGCAACGCGATCCGTGTTCCGACGCCTAACGTGTCGATGGCCATTCTCAACCTGAACCTTGAGAAAGCCGCTACCCGCGAAGAGATGAACGAGTACCTGCGCTACATGGCGCTGCACTCCGATCTGCACAAGCAAATCGACTTCGTCAATTCTCAGGAAGTGGTGTCCACCGACTTCGTCGGCTCGCGCCACGCCGGTGTGGTGGACGCAGAAGCGACCATCACCCAGGACAACCGCGTTGTGCTGTACGTGTGGTACGACAACGAGTTCGGTTACAGCTGCCAGGTGGTGCGTGTGATGGAAGACATGGCCGGGGTCAACCCGCCTGCGTTTCCGCGCTAAGCCTCTGCGCTGAATGAAAAAGCCCCGACTGGTTCGGGGCTTTTTTGTGGCTGGGTTTTGTGTGGCCTGGGGTGCCTGATCGGGGGCAAGCCCCCTCCCACAGTTTGATTTGTGAATATATTCAAAGGTGGGAGGGGGCAGCCCCCGATGGTGGTGGTGCAGCCGACACATCAATTCAGCAATCGATCCCGCAAACTGTCCGACAACCCCCCAGGCGCGAGCCAGATGCCTAGGTAGGCCCTCGCCAGTTCATCATCAACACTGCTGAACACCACCTGCCCATTGATCTCCAGCTTCAAACCGCGACCGGGATGAAAATCCAGGGCATAACGATCACCGTTGCGGATGTCACGAAAACTGCCGTGCAATTTATCCAGTTCCGGCTTTAATCGAGCGTTGGCGTGTTGGCGCGCCAGGGTGGTCGTGGCGGCCTTGATCACGTCACTGCGGTCGATGTCGCGAAAGTAATACAGCGTCAGGCGCAGGGCTTTCTGCTGGTCCCAGGCGTGCCTTGCGCTGAGCCCTGCCGGGGCATACAGCGCTGCGGCATACACGTCTGCCCACAGATAGTTGAGCACCGCCTGGTTTTTTCGCGTCAGTCCCTCGACCTGTGCCGGGAAGCCAGCTTGCTTGAGGCGCTGCGCATCGCTGGCGTGCGCCGTGATCGACACCATCAGCATTAAACAAAACAATAGTTGTCGCATAATGGGCTCATCCTGAAATCGGCGCTGATTTGCGTCCTGTAGTATGGCAAGACTGGCCTATGACGCGACCAAGGGTTAATGTGCGCGGCGTTGAGCCTTATATAGACTGTGCCCCGGTTCACACACTTGAGCCAAATTGTCCTTCATGACCGCTGGCCGCGGCATGATTTAGCCCGGCGTCCTACCGTACGCCTGGCCTGTTCTGAGGAGTACGCATGGCTGTCTACAACTACGACGTGGTGGTACTGGGTTCCGGCCCAGCTGGAGAAGGTGCGGCGATGAACGCCGCGAAGGCAGGGCGCAAGGTGGCGATGGTCGATAGCCGTCGCCAAGTCGGCGGTAACTGCACCCACCTGGGTACCATCCCGTCCAAGGCCTTGCGTCACTCGGTGCGCCAGATCATGCAGTTCAACACCAACCCGATGTTCCGGGCTATTGGTGAGCCGCGTTGGTTTTCGTTCCCGGATGTGTTGAAAAGCGCCGAGAAAGTCATCTCCAAGCAGGTGGCCTCGCGCACCGGTTACTACGCCCGTAACCGTGTCGACCTGTTCTTCGGCACCGGCAGCTTCGCCGACGAGCAGACCATTGAAGTGGTGTGTTCCAACGGCGTGGTCGAGAAACTGGTGGCCAAGCACATCATCATCGCCACCGGGTCGCGCCCGTATCGCCCGGCGGATATCGATTTCCATCACCCGCGTATCTACGATAGCGACACCATCCTGAGCCTGGGCCACACCCCGCGCAAACTGATCATCTACGGTGCCGGCGTGATCGGCTGTGAGTATGCGTCGATCTTCAGTGGCCTGGGTGTTCTGGTGGAGCTGGTGGACAACCGCGATCAGTTGCTGAGTTTCCTCGACTCGGAAATTTCCCAGGCGTTGAGTTACCACTTCAGCAACAACAACATCACCGTGCGCCATAACGAAGAGTACGAGCGGGTCGAAGGCCTGGACAACGGGGTGATCCTGCACCTCAAGTCCGGCAAGAAGATCAAGGCCGACGCCTTGCTGTGGTGCAACGGGCGTACCGGCAACACCGATAAGCTGGGCATGGAAAACATCGGGGTCAAGGTCAACAACCGTGGCCAGATCGAAGTGGACGAGAATTACCGTACCTGCGTGGCCAACATCTATGGCGCCGGTGACGTGATCGGCTGGCCGAGCCTGGCCAGTGCCGCCCATGACCAGGGCCGTTCGGCCGCCGGCAGCATCGTCGATAACGGCAGCTGGCGCTATGTGAACGACGTGCCCACCGGCATCTACACGATTCCGGAAATCAGCTCCATCGGTAAGAACGAGCACGAGCTGACCAAAGCCAAGGTGCCCTACGAAGTGGGCAAGGCGTTCTTCAAGAGCATGGCGCGTGCGCAGATCGCCGGTGAGCCGCAAGGCATGCTGAAGATTCTGTTCCACCGTGAAACCCTGGAAGTCCTCGGCGTGCATTGCTTCGGCTATCAGGCGTCGGAGATCGTGCACATCGGCCAGGCCATCATGAACCAGCCGGGTGAGCAAAATACCCTCAAGTATTTTGTGAACACCACCTTCAACTACCCGACCATGGCCGAAGCCTATCGGGTAGCGGCCTACGACGGCCTCAACCGGCTTTTTTGAGCGGCTCCGGCCGGTGGCCTGAGCCGGCCGGGGAGACCGATTTCAGTAATTCCCGAGGGTGGCAGTGGCCAAACCGGGAAAGTCTGTAATCAGGCTATCTACGCCGAAGTCGGCGAGCCTGCGCATCAGCGCGGGTTCGTTGACCGTCCACACGGATACGTGCAAACCCTGGCGCTGGGCTTTGGCCAGGCGCTCGGGGGTGCACAACGTCCAATTCAATGCCAAGTACTCACAGCCATAGTTCTGCGCGACCTTCAGCGGGTCGAGCCAGGCGTATTCGGCCACCAGCCCGCGCGACAGGTCCGGGGTGAGTTCCACCGCCGCCTTGAGCACTTCCCTTGAGCTGGACGTAACGGTGACCTTGTCCATCAGGCCGAAGCGCACCGCCATCTCGCGGATCGCCAACACAGTGGTCGCGGCGCGGGTGCGCGAAGCGCTTTTGACTTCCAGTTGCCAGTGATCGAAATCGCATTGTTCGAACAGTTCTTCCAGGCGCGGGATAGGGCAGGGCGAGACCCAGCCCGGGCCGCCCTTGCGCGCGTCCATTTTCACCAGGTCGGCCGCCGAATACTCGACCACCTTGCCGCGCCGGTCGGCGGTGCGCTTGAGGGTCGGGTCGTGGATGACCATCAGTTCGCCATCCATGGAGAGGTGCAGGTCCAGTTCGCAGCGGCGTACACCGTGCTTGAGGCATTGCTGAAAGCTGGTCAGGGTGTTTTCCGGTGCTTCGCCTTTGGCGCCGCGATGGCCGTAAATCAGGGTCACAGTTGCTCCTTTTCGCCAGATCGTCCGGCGGGGTGTATACGAATTCAGGTGGCCTGGGCGTCGCTTTTTTCCCGCGCCAGGCGCCGCTCCTGGGCTTGTTTTTGCAGGATGTAGCGCGCCAGCAACTGGCGTTGGGCATCGGTCATGGATTCGAATTCCGTGCCGACGTCGAAGCCATCGCCTTTGGCGTCGCAATGGGTGACCTTGGCGCGCAGCAACAGGCCCAGCGCCTGGGGCATCAGCACCAGCTTGACCGCCAGGTGGGCACCCACAGGCAAGGATGAGGGGTATTGGAAGTCGATGCCGCCTTCGGAGATGATCACGGGCTGCGGCGCGCCCACTTCGTCCAGCAGGCCGAGCGCCATGACTTGGCTGAGCAGGTCCAGGCGTTTGTTCTGGACTTTGAGGAAGGCCGCCAGGCTTCGATCTTTCTCGCTGATCTGGCGCAACAGGTGCTGGGCTTCGAATTCGCTCAGGTGCAATTCACTGAGCAGGTTGAACAGCGGTGAATCATCCAGCAACACTTCCTTGCCCGCTGCTTCAGGGGCAGACAGGCTTTTGATTTGAAGTGCGATCATGTCGTCGATACGGTAGTATTCGCGGCGCTCTTCTTCATCTAATGTCGTCATGGCGAACCCCTGCTGGCGGTAATGGTCTGAGTGTAAAGCTGCTTACCAGACCCCGCCACCGGGACGTCTTCTTTTCCTCCGAACAAGCCCCGACATGTTCAGACCTCTCTTCGTATTTATCGGCACGCGTTATACCCGTGCAAAGCGTCGCAATCATTTTGTGTCGTTCATTTCCTTGACCTCGATGATCGGGCTCGCCTTGGGCGTGGTCGTGATGATTGTGGTGCTGTCGGTGATGAACGGTTTCGATCATGAGATGCGCACCCGCGTGCTGGGCATGGTGCCCCACGCGACCATCGAAGCCAGTGAGCCCATCAGTGATTGGCAAAGCCTGGCCGATAAGGTCAAGCAGAACCCCAAGGTCGTGGCGGTTGCGCCGTTCACCCAGATGCAGGGGCTGCTGACCAACGACGGCAAGGTGCAGAAGATCCTGCTTAACGCCATCGACCCGGCCCAGGAACGCAAGGTCTCGATCATCGACCAGTTCATGTTGCAGGGCCGGCTCGACGACCTGGCCCCGGGCAGTTTTGGCATCGTTATCGGTGACAAGGCCGCGGCCAAGCTCGGCGTGGGTATCGGTGACAAGCTCACCTTCGTCGCCCCGGAAGTCACGGTGACCCCGGCCGGCATGTTTCCGCGCATGAAGCGTTTTACCGTGGTCGGCACCTTCCACGTCGGCGCTGGCGAGATCGACGGCTACCTCGGTCTGACCAACCTCACCGACCTGGCGCGCCTGCATCGCTGGCAGCCGGACCAGGTGCAGGGCCTGCGCCTGAAATTCAGTGACTTGTTCGACGCCCCGCGCGGCGCCTGGGAAATTGCCCAGCACCTGGGCGAGTCCGAGTATTACGCCCGCGACTGGACCCGCACCCACGGCAACCTGTACCAGGCCATCCGCATGGAAAAAGCCATGATCGGTCTGCTGTTGCTGCTGATCGTTGCCGTGGCGGCGTTCAACATCATCTCCACCCTGGTGATGGTGGTGAACGACAAAAAAGGCGACATCGCCATCCTGCGCACCCTCGGCGCCACGCCGGGTCAGATCATGGCGATCTTTATGGTGCAGGGCACCGTGATCGGTGTGGTCGGTACCTTGATCGGCACTGCCGTCGGGATCCTTGCTGCGTTGAACGTCAGCGCGGCCATCGCCGCTCTGGAAACCCTGATCGGCCACAAGTTTCTCAACGCCGACGTCTACTTCATCGACTATCTGCCGTCCCAGGTCCAGACCCAGGACGTGTTGATGGTAGGCGGCGCGGCGTTGGTCCTGAGTTTCCTTGCCACCCTGTATCCAGCCTGGCGCGCGGCACGTACCCAGCCAGCACAGGCCTTACGTTATGAGTGAATCGGGCATGAGTGAAAAAGCAATCCTGAGCTGCCGCAACCTGGGCAAATCCTACGAGGAAGGCCCGGAGTCCGTGGTGGTGCTGTCCAACCTGCAGCTTGAACTGCATCCGGGCGAGCGCGTGGCGATCGTCGGCAGTTCCGGTTCCGGCAAAAGTACCTTGCTCAACCTGTTGGGCGGCCTCGATACACCGTCCCAGGGCAGCGTCTGGTTGGCCGGTGAAGAGTTGTCGGCCCTGGGCGAGAAAGCCCGTGGCCAGTTGCGCAACCGCTCGCTGGGCTTTGTGTATCAGTTTCACCACCTGTTGCCGGAGTTCACTGCTCTGGAAAACGTATGCATGCCATTGCTGATCGGCAAAACCGCGATCCCCGAGGCCCGTCAACGTGCGACGGCGCTGCTGGAGCGTGTCGGCCTCGGCCATCGCCTGGAGCACAAACCCGCGGAGTTGTCCGGCGGCGAGCGTCAGCGTGTGGCCATTGCCCGTGCCCTGGTGAACAACCCGGGCCTGGTGATGCTCGACGAGCCCACCGGCAACCTCGATTCGCACACCGCCCAGGGCATCAAGGACCTGATGCTGGAACTGAGCACCCAGATGCGCACCGCGTTCCTGGTGGTGACCCATGACATGAGCATGGCTCGGCAGATGGACCGCGTGTTGCACTTGCAGGAAGGTCATCTGGTCGCCATCTGACCTGTTTCAAGCCCGGCGCATGATGCCGGGTTTTCTATTTTTCCAACGGTGCCCGCGAATGTTCAGACCGTTATCGATTTTTATCGGCACGCGCTATACCCGCGCCAAGCGCCGCAACCGTTTTGTCTCGTTTATCTCGATGACCTCGATGATCGGCCTCGCCCTCGGCGTACTGGCGATGATCGTGGTGCTGTCGGTGATGAACGGCTTCCAGCGCGAAATGAGTTCGCGCATTCTCGGCATGGTGCCCCATGCGACCATTGTCGGCGTGAAGCCCATTGACGATTGGCAGCCAGTGGCCGCCGCGGCGATGAAGAACCCGCAGGTCACCGCTGCGGTGCCTTTCACGCAAATGGACGGCATGTTTTCCTATAAGGGTGCCATGCAGCCGATTGAAATCAGCGGCGTCGACCCGGCCCAGGAAGGCAAGGTGTCGATCGTGGCCCAGCATATCGTGCGCGGCAAACTGGAAGACTTGAGGCCCGGCGAGTTCGGCGTGGTGGTCGGTGAGATCACCGCGCGGCGTTTCCGCCTCAATGTGGGCGACAAGCTGACCCTGATCGTGCCGGAACTCAGCAGCGCGCCGGGCGGCATCACCCCGCGCATGCAGCGGTTGAATGTGGTGGGGATCTTCAAGGTCGGCGCCGAGCTGGATGGCTCCATGGCCTTGATCAACATGGCCGACGCCGCCGAGATTCAGCATTGGCAGCCGAACCAGGTGCAAAGCGTGCGTCTGGCGGTGAAAGACTTGTACGCGGCACCCAAGGTTTCGGCGGATATCGCCGCCAGCCTGGGCGCGGGCTACAAGGCCGATGACTGGACCCACACCCAGGGCAGCCTGTTCAGCGCCATGAAAATGGAAAAAACCATGATCGGCCTGTTGCTGCTGATGATTGTCGCCGTGGCCGCGTTCAACATCATCGCCACGTTGATCATGGTGGTGAACGACAAGGGCGCGGACATCGCGATCCTGCGCACCATCGGCGCCACGCCGCGGCAGATCATGGCGATTTTCATGGTGCAGGGCACCGTGATCGGCATCGTCGGTACCTTGATCGGCGGCGTACTCGGCGTAATCGCGGCACTGAACGTGAGCGAACTGGTGGGCTGGCTGGAGCGCGTGACCGGGCAGCATATCTTCAGTTCGGATGTGTATTTTGTCAGTAACCTGCCCTCCGAGCTGCAGGGCGGCGACGTGCTGCTGATCTGCTCGGCCGGTTTTGTGCTGAGCTTTCTGGCGACGATCTACCCGGCGTATCGCGCAGCGAAGATCGAGCCGGCCCATGCGCTGAGATATTCGTAATTATTTGGACCGCTATCGGGGGCAAGCCCTCTCCCACATAAGAACGGCATTCAAGGTGTGGGAGGGGGCTTGCCCCCGATAGGGCCGGCCCATCTTGCATCAATTTACCCTGGGCAACTCAATCACAAACCTTGTCACTCCAGCCGCGGATTCACAAAAAATCCGCCCCCCATGGGCTCGCACGATCGACTGGGTAATCGCCAAGCCCAAGCCGGCATGCTCGCTGCTGCCTTCGCGCCGCGCTGGATCTGCCCGGTAGAAGCGGTCGAACAACCTCGGCAGCAACGGCGCCGGGATGCCATCGCCAGTGTTTTCCACCGCCAACCTCACCCCGTGCGCATCCTCAAGCATCGTCACCCGCACTTCGCCCCCGGCCGGGGTGAAGCGCAGCGCGTTGTCCAGCAGGTTCGACAACGCCCGGCGCAACATGCCGCGATCGCCGCGCGTTTGGGCAGCGCCCTCACGCACCAGGCGCACATTGGCGTCTTCGGCCAGCAGCGCAAAAAACTCCAGCAGCGCCTCCACTTCATCCGCCAGCGCCAGGGGCTCGCGCTTGGGCGTGAGCAACCCATGGTCGGCCTTGGCCAGGTACAACATGTCGTTGACCAACTGCGCCATCCATTGCAGTTCTTCCAGGTTGCTGTGCAGCGCCTCGCGATAATCTTCCAGCGGGCGCGGCTGGGTGAGGATGACTTGGGTGTGGGTCAGCAGGTTCGACAGCGGCGTGCGCAGTTCATGGGCGATGTCGGCGGAGAACGCCGAGAGGCGCTGGAATGCGTCATCCAGGCGACCGAGCATGGCATTGAAGGCCTGGGCCAGCTCCGCCAGTTCGGCGGGCATATGTTGCTGGGGCAGGCGCTGGGTTAGGGAATTGGCCGACACACTGGCCGCGACTTCGCCCATGCGCCGCAGAGGCCGCAACCCGCTGCGCGCAGCCCAGGCGCCGAGCAGGGCGGTGGCCAGTGCCGAGAGGCCGACGGTAAGCCAGATCAAATGCTGCATGCGTTGCAGGAAATGCTGATGGTGGGTGATATCGAGCAGCAGGCTCAGTTGCGGCGAACCGGCCTGGCCCGCAATCAGCGGTGCGTTGAGCACCCGATAGTCCGTGCCGGCCTGTCGCAGGCTATGCAATCCGGGCGATTCCGGCAGGGTGAGGCTCGCTGTGCTGTCAAACCAGCGCTGGCCGGCAGCCGTGACACGCAGCGTCAGGTCCGGTTGGCGGCTGAGTTCGGCGTGCAAAGGGGCTTGGTGTTGAGCGAACGCCTGCGGGGAATCGACGCCTTGCAGGGCGCCGCGTAGCGCCATCAGTTTGCTGTCCAGCAGTTGCTGATCCAACTCCAGGAAATGCGCCTCGCTGGCTCGATTGAACAGCACGCCGGCCAACAGCGAGACCACCGCAGTACAGGCGGCAAACAACAGCGCCAGGCGGCTTGCCAGGGACAGGCGGCGGATCAATTGCACCGCTCCTCCAGCACATAGCCCATGCCGCGCACGGTGTGGATCAGTTTATTGGGGAAGTTGTCATCGACTTTCAGGCGCAGACGGCGGATCGCCACTTCGATGATGTTGGTATCGCTGTCGAAATTCATGTCCCACACCTGGGAGGCAATCAGCGACTTGGGCAACACTTCGCCCTGGCGCCGCAGCAGCAATTCGAGCAGGGAGAATTCCTTGGCCGTGAGGTCGATACGTTGGCCGTCGCGTTCGACGCGGCGGCGGATCAGGTCCAGGCGCAGGTCGGCCAACTGCAGCGCAGTCTCCTGGGGCGCACTGCTACCGCGTCGTAACAGGCTGCGCACGCGGGCCAGCAGTTCGGAAAAGGCGAACGGTTTGACCAGATAATCATCGGCGCCCAGTTCCAGGCCATGCACGCGGTCTTCCACGGCGTCACGCGCGGTGAGGAACAGTACCGGCACATCCAGCCCGGCGGCACGCACCGCTTGCAGGATTTGCCAGCCGTCGCGGTCCGGTAGCATGACGTCGAGGATCAACAGGTCGTAGTCACCGGACAATGCCAGGTGCTGCCCGGTAGTACCATCGATCGCCAATTCGGTGGTGAAACCTGCCTCGGCCAGGCCCTGGCGCAGGTAGTGGCCGGTTTTTGGTTGGTCTTCGACGATCAGCAGTTTCATGGGCGGCTCTAGGCAACGGGTAACGAAGGGCTTTATACCGTGGGCGCCAGGGCAAAGGCGCAACCTGACAAAGTTGTAATCTAGCAGTCAGCTGGCTGGCAGCGGCGCCATCTTAGAGTGCGTCTCAAGCGGATTACATTTTTTTGGAGAATAGCGATGGCATTGCGTACACCCCTGCTATTGGCGGGCTGCCTGTTGGCGTTGAGCTTCGATGCGCTGGCCGATGGGGCTTCCACCTATGCGTTCGGCCAGCCGGCGCCGGCCGACAAAGCCACGCGTACCGTGGAAGTGACGATGCAGGACATTGCCTACTCGCCAGCATCCATCGATGTAAAGGCCGGAGAGACAGTGCGTTTCGTAGTGGTCAACAAAGGCAACCTGCTGCACGAATTCAACCTGGGCGACGCGGCGATGCATGCGCAGCACCAGAAGGAAATGTTCCAGATGCAGGCCAGCGGCATGCTCACCGCCACCGGCATGGGAAAAATGGACCACAGCGCCATGGGGCACGGTGGGATGATGAAACATGACGATCCCAACAGCGTGCTGGTGGAGCCGGGCAAGACGGCTGAACTGACGTGGACCTTCAAGCAAGCCACTGGCCTGGAGTTCGCGTGTAACCTACCGGGCCACTATCAGGCCGGCATGGTGGGTAAGGTCAACGTCAGCCAGTAAGCGGCTGAGGCGCAAAGGCGGGGGCAAGGCTGTTAGACTGGCGCGGTTTATTTAGCCAGGTTTCCGCCATGCATCCCGCAGCCGAACATTCGCCGCTGGGCAAGTCCAGTGAATACATCTCCACTTACACTCCGTCGTTGCTGTTCCCGATTCCCCGCGCCGCCAAGTGGGCCGAGCTGGGCCTTAGCGCCGAAACCCTGCCGTACCAAGGCGTGGATTTCTGGAACTGCTTCGAGCTGTCGTGGCTGTTGCCATCGGGCAAACCGGTGGTGGCCATCGGTGAATTCAGTATCCCCGCCGATTCGCCGAACATCATCGAATCCAAGTCTTTCAAGCTGTACCTCAACTCGTTGAACCAGAGTGCTTTTGCCGATAGCCAGAGCCTGGAAGCGACCCTGCGCGCCGACCTCAGCGCGGCGGCCGGCAAACCGGTGGGCGTGCGCATCCGCAGCCTGGCCGACGTGGAAGCCGAAGGCGTACAGGCGCTTCCGGGTGTCTGCATTGACGATCTGGATATCAAGGTCAGCAGTTACGAGCATCCGCGCCCAGAGCTGCTGCGCTGTGATGCATCGCGCATCGTCGAGGAGAGCGTGCATAGCCATTTGCTCAAGTCCAATTGCCCGGTCACCAGTCAGCCGGACTGGGGCAGCGTGGTGGTGGAGTACCGGGGGGCGGCGCTGGATCACGCCAGTTTGCTGGAATACTTGGTGAGCTTCCGCCAGCACTCGGACTTCCATGAGCAGTGCGTGGAGCGGATTTTCCTGGATGTGCAGCGTTTGCTGAAGCCGGAGAAGCTAACGGTATATGCACGGTATGTGCGGCGGGGTGGGTTGGACATCAACCCATATCGAAGCACCGAGAATACTCAGTTCTTAAATATGAGGCTCGCGCGTCAGTAAGCCTTTACCCAAAAATACTGTGGGAGCTGGCTTGCCTGCGATTGCGATCTTTCAGTCATTTATCCAGTGACTGATACGTCGGTATCGCAGGCAAGCCAGCTCCCACACTTGGTTTTGGGTTCGGCTTGGGCTCGGGTTAGATGCCCATGCTGCCCAGGGTAGTGACTATATTGCGAAACGTTCCAGCCAGCCCGGGATGACTGGATTCAAACTCGATCGCCGCTTTGTTGAAATCGTCGGCAATGCTGGGTGACTGGGCGCCCGGTTCCATTTGAAGTTGAAAATTCAAATCGGCAACCAGTTTTTCCAGTGCTTGGCGCTTTTCGAGGGGCAAATCTGGATGCTCTTCCAGTTGTTTGCTCACTATATCGGCCTGCTGTTTTAACTTCTCGCGATCAGGCATCACATTCTTCCTTTTATCGATAGGCACTGGCATAGACCGCGCCACGCCGGGAAAGGTCTACGGACTTACTCGTAGATTAATTCACTGGAGGCGACTGTGCATGATCTCGATCAGGGCTTCTCGCCTTTGAGTTGGCGCAGGCTGATGTCCGCCAGGCAGGTGCCGAGTTCGCCGAGGTGATCGATCACCGAGTGCACGCCCAGCCCATACAACGCCACGGTGGCTTTACCGCGCTTGTACTCGCGTTCCTGTTCGCTGAGCGCTTGCCATTGCTCGGGTGCCAGGCCGCACAGCGAGCCGCAGGAGGCCAGGCCAATGGTCCACAGTCCGGCATTCAAGCCTGACTGCAACAGGCGTGGCTCGCCGCTGACCAGTACGCAGCCTTCCAAGCGCTCGATATTCAACTCCATCAAGGCTTGCCAGCAGGCATGGGGCGCCGGCCAGCGGATCGAAGAGGGCGTCGCGGCCTTCAGCCAGTGCGGCAGTACGGCTGCCAATGGCGTGGTCACGGTAGGCGGCAGCTCATCCAACCAGGCGCACGGTACGCCTTGTTCCTTCAGGCTGCGTAGGACGTTCAGAGCGCCTGGGGTGGCTTGGGAGTGTGGCGACGATGAGTCGGTGCGCGCCTGGGAACCAAAGTCCACCAGGCAGCCACTCAGGCCGAACAACACGGCAGTCAGGGTAGGAGCGCTGGCGTTGGCAATTTCGGCGTGTGGCATGTCGACGTCCCTGAAATAGCTCAAACGCTATCGAGACGGGATGACAAGGCGATGACAGCTTTATTTAATTGTAGGAATTTTGTCCATTTTGCGTATGTCGTTTCCTAGCGGCTGCCTAATTGGATACTTCCGTCATATACTAACGGCCTTATTCAGGGCATAGCGCCCATGACAGACTATTCAAGGAGCTAAAGCTATGCGCTGGAGCCATTATTTCGCTCAGCTGTCGGTGTGTGCCACTGTGATGCTGGCGCCGTTCGCCGTACAGGCTGCATCGGAAGACGATCCATGGGAAAGCATCAACCGCCCGATCTTCACATTCAACGACACGGTTGATACCTACGCCCTCAAGCCTTTGGCTCAAGGCTATCAGTGGATCACCCCGCAATTTGTCGAAGACGGCATCCATAACTTCTTCCGCAATATCGGCGATGTCGGCAACCTGGCCAACAACGTGCTGCAACTCAAGCCCCATAACGCAGGTGTGGATACGGCCCGTTTGCTGGTCAACACCACATTTGGCGTGCTCGGCTTTATTGATGTCGGCACCAAAATGGGGCTGCAACGCAGTGATGAAGACTTCGGCCAAACCTTGGGTTACTGGGGCGTGGGTAGCGGTCCGTACGTGATGCTGCCGCTGTTGGGGCCTAGTACGCTGCGTGATGCACCGTCCAAGTATGTCGATAGCTACACCCAGCCGTATCGCTATATGAACGATATCGACTGGCGCAACAGCACCATGGGCCTGAACATCATCGACACCCGTGCCAGCTTGCTCGACAGCGAGAAGCTGATCACCGGTGACAAGTACACCTTCATCCGCAATGCTTACCTGCAGAACCGCGAGTTCAAGGTTCGAGATGGCAAGGTGGTTGACGACTTTTAAGCTGTGACATATTGAAATGAAAAAGGCGACCTCTGTAGGGTCGCCTTTTTTGTGCGCGCTTTTCAGCTCATTTTCAAGATTTTGAGCCCCAGCTTCTGTTGCTCGTCTTGCGCGTTGACCCAAACCACCTCGGTATCGGCTTCAAGGCCCTTGAGTGCTGCGTGCTCGGAGTCAATGCGCACGCTTAGCAGGTCACCGACGCTGAATTGACGAGGCGCCTGCACCTGCATACCGGAGCTGGAAAGGTCCAGGCACACACCTTCAATTTCCTGGCCTGCGTGGATCAAAGACACATTGGTACCCACCCGCATGCGGATGAAATCGCGTTTTTCGGCGTAGTCGCGCTCTCGGTCGCTCATCGGTTTCATCCTTACTTTGTGTTGTGGTCTTGGCTGTTCTTATAACTCCCGGTGATTTGCGGTGTAAAGACGCCCGGCGACCATCGGCATGAGCTTGAAACACCTGGCGGATGGGAGTACCGTCTGCGCCTTAGAAGGGCACCTCTGCTTTACAGTTGTGCGTGGGCAAAAGGCCTATGCTTTGTAGGACAGAGAGGCTAGAAAGCGAATCCAGTAGTATGAGCCCGGCCATTGCCGCGCCGCCTACGCCAACCTAATTCTGGCGCCGTTTGCCCACATGCAAAAAACCAGTGCCACGCTGCTGATAATCGATGACGACGAAGTAGTGCGCGCGAGCCTCGCGGCCTATTTGGAAGACAGTGGCTTCAGCGTCCTGCAGGCCAGTAATGGCCAACAGGGTCTCCAGGTGTTCGAGCGCGATAAGCCCGACCTCGTGATCTGCGACCTGCGCATGCCCCAGATGGGTGGCCTTGAGCTGATTCGCCAAGTCGCCGAGCTGGCGCCGCAGACGCCGGTGATTGTGGTGTCCGGCGCTGGCGTGATGAATGATGCCGTCGAAGCCTTGCGCCTGGGCGCCGCCGATTACCTGATCAAACCCCTGGAAGACCTGGCGGTGCTGGAGCACTCGGTACGCCGTGCCCTGGACCGTGCGCGTCTGCTGCTGGAAAACCAGCGCTACCGTGAAAAGCTCGAAACCGCCAACCGCGAGTTGGAAGCCAGCCTGAATCTGCTGCAGGAAGACCAGAACGCCGGTCGTCAGGTACAGATGAACATGCTGCCGGTAAGCCCGTGGACGATCGATGAGTTCCGGTTTGCCCACCAGATCATCCCGTCGCTGTACCTGTCGGGAGATTTTGTCGACTATTTCCGCGTCGATGAGCGTCGCGTTGCGTTCTACCTGGCGGACGTGTCCGGCCACGGTGCTTCATCCGCCTTTGTGACCGTGCTGTTGAAATTCATGACCACACGGCTGTTGTTTGAATCCAAGCGCAATGGCACCTTGCCGGAGTTCACTCCTTCACAGGTACTGGGCCACATCAATCGAGGCCTGATCAGCTGCAAGCTGGGCAAGCATGTGACGATGGTTGGCGGCGTGATTGACGAAGAAACCGGTCTTTTGACCTACAGTATCGGCGGTCACCTGCCGATGCCTGTTTTATACACTCCCGACAGTGTGCGTTACCTGGAAGGCCGTGGCCTGCCCGTAGGCTTGTTCAATGAAGCCACCTACGAAGACCATATTCTGGAACTGCCGCCGACGTTCAGTCTTACGCTGATGTCCGACGGCATTTTGGATCTTCTTCCAGAGCCTACACTCAAAGAGAAAGAAGCTGCCTTGCCCCAACGGGTCAAGTCGGCGGGCGGCAGCCTGGATGGCTTGCGGCAGGTTTTTGGATTGGCCACGCTGGGGGAGATGCCGGATGATATCGCCCTACTGGTGTTGAGCAGGAATCTTTGATGAGTACCGGAAGAATCCAATTCGCCGAGCAAGACGGGACGTTTGTCCTGAAGTTTGTCGGTGAAGTGCGCCTGACCTTGTGTTCGGCGCTGGATGCGACGATTGAGCGGATCTTCACTGCGCTGAACTTCTCGGCGATCGTGATCGATCTGACCGAAACCCGCAGTATCGATAGCACCACGCTGGGGCTGCTGGCCAAGCTGTCCATTCTGTCGCGCCAGAAAGTCGGCCTGTTGCCGACGGTGGTGACGACCCACGAGGACATCACCCGTCTATTGCAATCCATGGGCTTCGATCAGGTGTTCAACATCGTCGATCGCCCGATACCTTGCCCGGAATGCCTGACTGACCTGCCCTCCCAGGACCAGTCCGAGGAAGTAGTGCGGGTCAAGGTGTTGGAGGCGCACAAGATCCTCATGGGCCTCAACGAATCCAACCGCGAAGCCTTCCACGATCTGGTCAACGCCCTCGAGCGCCACTGAGCCTCTGCCTAACATTCGCCCCATTGTGGGAGGGGGCTTGCCCCCGATAACGCAGTGTCAGTCAATGTATCTTCCCCTGTTGAAATGACATCGGCCTGAGACATCGACACAAAAAAGGGCGGTACCCTCACAGGTCCCGCCCTTTTTGTCGCCTCCGCCGTTTACAGCTTAGCGGACAGCAGTGCCTCCAGCTTCTCCTGGTCCCGCGCAAACTGGCGAATACCCTCGGCCAGTTTCTCGGTTGCCATCGCATCCTCGTTGGACTCCCAACGGAACTGCGCTTCAGTCATATGCACGCGCGCCTCGCCCGCATGGCCTGGCGACAACTTACGCTCCAACTTGCCTTCATCCGCCGCCAACTTTTCCAACAAGTCCGGGCTGATGGTCAGGCGATCACAGCCGGCCAGTTCTTCGATCTGGCTAAGGTTGCGGAAGCTCGCGCCCATGACCACGGTTTTGTAGCCATTGGCCTTGTAGTAGTTGTAGATGCGCGTCACCGACTGCACACCTGGATCGTCGGCGCCGGTGTAGTCATTGCCATTGGCTTTCTTGTACCAGTCGTAGATGCGGCCCACGAACGGCGAAATCAGGAACACACCGGCTTCGGCACAGGCCACGGCTTGGGCGAAGGAGAACAGCAGCGTCAGGTTGGTCTGGATGCCTTCTTTTTCCAGCTTTTCCGCAGCGCGAATACCTTCCCAGGTGGAGGCGATTTTGATCAGTACACGGTCACGGCCAACGCCGGCTTTTTCGTACAGGTCGATCAGGCGATGCGCACGCTTGAGTATCGCGCCTTCGTCGAACGACAAACGGGCGTCCACCTCGGTGGAAATACGGCCCGGTACCACTTTGAGAATCTCTTGACCCACCGCCACCGCAAACCGGTCGCTGGCCAGGCCTACATCGCCGTTGCAGTCCTGCACGCATTCATCCAACAGCTTGGCATAACCTGGAATCGATGCGGCCTTGAGCAGCAGGGAAGGATTGGTGGTGGCATCCTGCGGCTTGAGCTTGGCGAGCGTGGAAAAATCGCCGGTATCGGCTACGACGGTGGTGAACTGCTTGAGTTGTTCCAGCTTGGAAGTCATGGGCGTGCTCTGTCCTATGGGTCTGATGACATTACCCGAGCGCCAACAAGCGCTCAAGGGCGCAAATGCGTTCGATCGTTTGCGAGGGCAACAACCTGAAAACAGCCGTTTGAATTACCGGCCGTGGTGATCAATAGGAGGACAAAAGCGCCCGCAGGTTCAACCCAACTGCCCGAATACCTGCTGACGAAACCAGGTCAAAATGTGGGAGGAACTTGCCCCCGATAGCAGCGCCAGCCAATCCACGCTTGGCTGCCCCCTGCAAGCAATCCCATCAACGCCCTTCCAGCAAAGCCCCAGCCTGATCCAGCAACGCCAGCGGATCCGCCGCCTTATGAATATCCACCGACAACAACTGCCTGAACTTGCGCGCCCCAGGGAAACCAGTGCCCAAGCCCAACACATGCCGAGTAATGTGATGCATCGTCCCACCACTCGCCAGATGCTCAGCAATATAGGGGCGCAACTGCGCCAGCGCCTGGGCACGACTGATCACCGGCGCCTCGCTGCCAAACAATTGCTGATCCACCTCCGCGAGCAGATAGGGGTTGTGATATGCCTCACGTCCGAGCATCACCCCATCAAACGTCTGCAAATGCTCCTGGCACTGCTCAAGCGTCTTGATCCCACCATTGAGCACGATCTCCAACGCCGGAAAGTCCTGCTTCAACTGCGCCGCCACGTCATAGCGCAACGGCGGAATGTCGCGGTTTTCCTTCGGCGACAAGCCTTCAAGAATCGCAATACGCGCATGCACCGTAAAACTGGTGCAGCCTGCCTCGTTGACTGTCCCGACGAAATCACACAACTGGGCATAGCTGTCGCGGCCGTTGATACCGATGCGATGCTTGACCGTCACTGGAATCGACACCGCATCACGCATCGCCTTCACACAATCGGCCACCAGCGCCGGATGCGCCATCAGGATCGCGCCGATCATATTGTTCTGCACACGATCGCTGGGGCAGCCGACGTTCAGATTCACCTCATCGTACCCAGCCGCCTCGGCCATGCGCGCACAGGCCGCCAAATCGGCGGGAACACTGCCGCCCAGTTGAAGCGCCAGCGGGTGCTCGGCTTCGTTGTGACGCAGGAAGCGCTCGTGATCGCCATGCAGGATCGCACCGGTGGTGACCATCTCGGTGTAGAGCAAGGCGTGCTTGGAGAGCAGGCGCAGGAAGAACCGGCAGTGGCGGTCGGTCCAATCCATCATCGGGGCGACGGAGAAGCGGCGGGAGAGTGGAGCGGGTTGTAAGAGCATGGGGGGATCTGAGTCAGCGAGGCGAATGGGGCGCAGTTTATCAGGGATGCATCCGAAACGTTGCGCGTTCAAGAGCCTCGTCTCCGTCCGGCAGGAGCCTGAACCCACCCTGTCGCGCATTAAAGTTTCATCATCGTTTCTGCCCGGTAGGTCTACGATCTGCTCAAGCGAGGACCGCCGAGCCTCCAGCCCCTAGGGAACCGAAAATGACTTCAAACCTTGTCAAAGTCGTGTTGATCGCCGGTGCGTTGTTGTTGAGCGCGTGTTCATCGTCTTCTGCTGTCAGCAGCGACCCGTGTTTTTCAGGCGGGTGCCAAGCCTTTGGCGACCACAGCCCCAACAAAGCCGCCAAGATGAATTTTGGCGGCAGTGGGTTGGGGAGCAGTTATGGGGAGTATGGGGCGGGGTTGTTGCATGATGATTGATGGGGTGGTGGGTCAGTCAGTGGTGTATTGACTGGCCCACTGGCTATCGGGGGCAAGCCCCCTCCCACAGTTTGATCTCCAGCGGAGCGGGTGACGTTAGTGGCCGCCTTGCATGCGGCGGGCGATCAGGTAGATGCCCAGGCCGACCAGTGCGGTGGCGGCGCCGATGTAGCCGGTGCTGGTCCAGCCGTACCCGGCGGTGATCGCCATGCCGCCGAACCATGGCCCCAGGGCGTTCGCCAGGTTGAATGCCGCATGATTGGAGGTCGCTGCCAGGCTGGGGGCTTCGTGGGCGATGTCCATCAGGCGGATTTGCAGCGGTGCGGCCAGTGACACCATGGTGCCGACCAGGCCCATGCTTAGCAGCACGCCCCATAACGAGGATGCGGCGACGGGGAAGAACAGCAGCACCGCCATCGACCACACCAATATCAGACCCACCGCGCGAAATTGCAGGCGGTCGAAAAGCTTACCGCCGGCGATATTGCCGATGATCCCGCCCACACCGAAGGCCGCCAGGCCGAAGGGGATCCACTGGGGCGACACCTTGGTCACTTCCAGCATGGTCGGCGCCAGGTAGCTGAATACGCAGAACATCCCGGCAAAGCCGATGGCGCCGATAGCGAGGGCCATCCAGACCTGGGGTTTGGTGAAGGCGCGCAGTTCTTTGCGCGGGTCGCTGCGTTGTTCGTCATGGCGGTGGGGCACGAACTGCCAGACCAGAGCGATGGTGCACAGAGCAATCGCACTCACCAGTGCAAACGCCGAGCGCCAACCCAGGTACTGGCCGAGGAAGGTGGCGATGGGGTTGCCCAATAGCATGGCCAGGGTCAGGCCCATCATGACGCGGGCCACGGCGCCGGCGCGTTTGTCGGTGGGCACCATGCTGGAGGCCACCACGGCGGCAATACCGAAGTAGGCGCCATGGGGCAGGCCGCTGATAAAGCGAAACGCTACCAGCGAACCGAAGGTCGGGGTAAACGCCGTGGCCAGATTGCCCAACGCATACAGCCCCATCAGCAACAGCAACATGTGTTTGCGCAGCAATTTGGCGCCGAGGATCGCCAGCAGCGGCGCGCCGACCATTACGCCCAACGCATAAGCGCTGATGGCGTGGCCGACCTGGGGTTCACTCAAGTTCAGGTTATGGGCGATGTCGGGCATCAGGCCCATGATGGCGAATTCGCCGGTGCCGATTGCGAACGCGCCCACGGCCATGGCCGCTTCCATTTTGGCGGCACTGCGCGCGGGCAGCACATGCCCGGGTGTTTGCTGGATAGACATGAATCGCTCTATTTTGATGAGGGGCACGAAGGACAGCCGCCGATGCTACGCAAGCAACGACGAAGGTGTCTAGAACAGCCATTTGCACCAGAGTTCCCGCGCGATTGCCAGGCTGTGACCCCACGTCGCGCCCGTCAGGCTTGACACTGTGGCCGATCCAGCGCGCTAAAGCGGTTGTTTTGGCGTTGTCAATTAGCCAAACAGCGCATAACGGCCTTTTGCCGTGATATTCTGCGCGCCGTCCTGGTCTGGTCTGTTCCCGCAACGTATTCCTGTATACGTTGCGACGGGCGGCTGTCGCCGGGTAGCTGAAGCCAATAATGATAAGAAGTCAGCGCAGAAGGGACATAAAAGTGAAGTCGATACGTCGGCTTTGTGTGCCCACCCTGCGACCCTGAAATGACTGTGCACACCTCGCGGTGCGTTGCCTGGCGCAGCGCGATAGCGGCGTGCCCAGGCGCAGGGGCTGCGGGGCGGATGGCGTTTTATCATAGGTGCTACGGATGTTTAAGAAAGTTAACACTGCCCTGCTGGGGCTGGCGTTGTCGATGGGGATCACGACCGCGCAAGCGCAAGAGCCTAAGAAAGTCGATGTGCTGCTGATCGGCGGCGGCATCATGAGCGCGACCCTCGGCGTATGGCTCAACGAGCTGGAGCCGGATTGGTCGATGGAGATGGTCGAGCGTCTCGACGGCGTCGCCGAAGAAAGCTCCAACGGCTGGAACAACGCCGGTACTGGCCACTCGGCCCTGGCTGAGCTGAACTACACCCCCGAAGACAAGAACGGCAACGTTGAGATCCCGAAAGCGGTCGAGATCAACGAAGCGTTCCAGATCTCCCGTCAGTTCTGGTCCTGGCAGGTCCAGCAGGGCGTGCTGAAGAACCCACGTTCGTTCATCAACTCCACACCGCACATGAGCTTCGTGTGGGGCGATGACAACATCAAGTTCCTGAAAAAACGCTACGAAGCCCTGCAGGCCAGCCCGCTGTTCGCCGGTATGCAGTACTCCGAAGACCAGGCGCAGATCGCCAAATGGGTGCCGCTGATGATGGAAGGGCGTGACCCGAACCAGAAAATCGCGGCCACTTGGACCCCGATCGGCACCGACGTGAACTTCGGCGAAATCACGCGCCAGTTCGTCGCGCACCTGCAAACCACTCCGAAGTTCGATCTGAAGCTGTCCAGCGAAGTGCAGGACATCACCAAGAACGATGACGGTTCGTGGCGCGTCAGCTACAAAAACCTGAAAGACGGCACCAAGACTGAAACCGACGCCAAGTTCGTGTTCATTGGCGCTGGCGGCGGTGCACTGCACCTGCTGCAAAAGTCCGGCATTCCTGAAGCCAAGGAATACGCAGGTTTCCCGGTGGGTGGCTCGTTCCTGGTGACCGAGAACCCGACCATCGCCGAGCAGCACCTGGCCAAAGCCTATGGTAAAGCTTCGGTCGGCGCGCCGCCGATGTCGGTGCCGCACCTGGACACCCGTGTGCTGGATGGCAAACGCGTGATCCTGTTTGGCCCATTTGCGACCTTCTCCACCAAGTTCCTGAAGGAAGGTTCGTATCTGGACCTGCTGACCAGCACCACCACCCACAACATCTGGCCAATGACCAAAGTCGGTATTCGTGAATACCCACTGGTCGAGTACCTCGCCGGCCAACTGATGCTGTCCGATGACGACCGCTTCAAGGCGCTGCAAGAGTACTTCCCGAACGCCAAGCAATCCGACTGGCGTCTGTGGCAGGCCGGTCAGCGCGTGCAGATCATCAAGCGTGACGAAGAGCAGGGCGGCGTCCTGAAACTCGGCACCGAAGTGGTCAGCTCCGCCGACAACACCATCGCTGGCCTGTTGGGTGCATCGCCAGGCGCGTCCACCGCGGCTCCGATCATGCTGACCGTGCTGCAGAAAGTGTTCAAGGACAAGGTCGCCACCCCGGCCTGGCAGGAAAAACTGCACCAGATCGTGCCGAGCTATGGCACCAAGCTGAACGACAGCCCGGAAGCGGTTGCCAAGGAATGGGCCTACACCGCCGGAGTCCTGCAACTGACACCACCGCCTGCAATCCCACAGCGGTCGGCGCCAACGGCTACCGAGGCTGCCAAGCCTGCGGCCGAGCCAAGCAAGCCGGCGTCTGACCTGGCGCTGTAAAAAATGCTTTAAGACACAAAAAAGCCCGCTGAACCGGTAACGGTCAGCGGGCTTTTTTGTGGGCATCTGTCAAAGGGTGAAGCCCTGCTTTAACTGCTCATGCAGATCGAGCGCCAGGTAGTTCGCGCTATCGGACAGCAAGTAGAGATGGTGGCGTGGCAGTTCGGGCAGTTGCACCCCTGGAATGTTTTTAGTCAGCCCGGCGCTGATGCGACTTTCTTCGATCATGCCCACGGCCAGGCCGCAGCTGATGGCCGCCTCCACTGCCGTGGAGCTCGCGCTTTCCAGTAGCACCCGGTAGTAGGTGCCGTTGTCCTTGAGCACCCGCATGGCCGAGGCGCGGTAGGGGCAACCGTTCAATTGCACGGCGATTGGCAGCGGCGCCTGTTCGGGTGTTCTGAAATCTTCGGAAACCACCCACACCGGTTGTATCGACCCCAACAGCTCCCCTTGTTCCAACGGCTGAGCGCTGACAATCAACGCCAGATCGATCTGCTCACGGCTGAACATGGTGAACAATTCACCACTGGATCGGGCTTCGACTTCCAGTTCGAGCAGCGGATTGTCGGCGATCAGTTGCGGCAGGAAGTCTCGCATAAAGGCCGGTGCGTAGGAGTCCGGCAAGCCCAGGCGAATTTTCCCCTGCATGCGTTGTGGGGTCAGGGAAGCGAGGAGTCGGTCATGGCTCTTGAGGAAGTCAGTGGTTTCGCTGAGCAGCTTCTTGCCATACATCGTCAGCTCCACACCCTGATTGCTGCGAATGAACAAACGCTGACCGATCAACGTTTCGAGCTTCTGGATCTGCGTGGTGACCGTCGAGGCGCTGCGGTGCACATGTTGGGCGGCTTCGTTGAAGCGCCGAAAACGGGCCACCGCATGAAAGGTGCGCAGCAGGTCGACATTCAATTGTTTGCTCATGATTCTTCTTTTAAGGATCAGTTGTGCAGATTATTCAAATATACAAAATCATGCTCGCTCCCTAGGCTTTGGGTCAAGCAGGTACGCCGGTGGGTGCCTGATAACAATAAGAAAGGGAGCGCTTATGGATATCAATGAGCTGGTGGTGTCGTCGTTGAAGAACAACCACGGCTTTGAAAGCCCGATATGGACGGTTGAAAATGCCGCTAAATACGCGGCCACAGGCGCTGATTTATCGGAATGGGACCGGTTGGTCAGCGAAGAAATCCTGCACCTGATGACCTCGCTGAATCAGGAGGGCGTCGACCGCGTGGATCTGTGCGCCGCGCCCTGTGGCCAGGGCGCATTGGGTCAACTGTTGCGCGCGGTGGCGGATGACCTTGTGGAGCTGGTCGGTCAAGACCGCTTGCATTATGTGGAATTGGGCCCTGAGCCGATCAAAACCTGCGCGCTGATGCGACACCTGCTGGAGAACGGCGCTGAGCCCTTGCATTACACCGCCGTTGATATCAACCAGGCATCACACGGGGTCATGCGCCGATCGGTCGAGCCATTGCTCGTAGCGCCGCAAGGGTTTCGCTACTTATCGACGGATTTTCGCTCGCTGTACAGGCGTCACATCGACTGCGGGCAGGATGTGACGCTGATCACCATGCTGGGGTTTCAGGAAGGCAATGAACTGCCCGACACCATCGGACAGATCCTACGGCGTATTGGTGGCGCGCGAACCTACGTGCTTTCGGAGATGCAACTGTCCACTGCCCAGGGCGACGAACACATCCAGCGCTTTTACCGGCACGACTGTATGTATCGATTCTCCGACCTGATCGGCATGAAGCTCGGCTTCCAGAAAACCGGCGAGCACGAAGTGGTTGTTTCAGAAATCGAGCACGGGGTGGATCGCTACCGCGTTGCCGCCACCTTGTTGCCCGTCAGCAAAGGCTCGGCACAGGGCTACCTGTTGACCAATGTCTGTTTGAAGTACACCCGCGAACAATTTACCCGCGTACGCCAGGACTACGGCGGTTGCCGAGTCATCGGCGAGTACTGCAGCGGTGACGGCAGCGTGCTGTTTCAGCTGTCGGAATATTGCGCGGATCACGCGGCCGTCAATTGAGTGAGGCATCACCATGAAAAGACAAAGTGAGCTACCGGTATTCGCCCAAGGCTTCGCGCGCGTCAGATCAGCCTTGCAGGCGTCATTGGCCCCCACATCCCGTTGTAAACATCCGGGCGCATTGCTCGATACGTTGCAACCTTGGCGTGACAGCTATTTGCGAACGGATGGGCCCAGTCTCATGGGGAGCCGCACCCTTGCGGACTTGGGTTATGTGGACTCGCCCTTGGCGGTTTCCACGCCTCAACAATTGACGGCCTTGGCCCAGGTATCGGGGCTGTTCAGCGAGCAGGGCATCCTCCAACTGCGGCGTGCCTGTTATCAGTTGGAGGCGGGTTCCAGCACCAGTGACTGGATCATTTCAAACCGCACCCGCGGCGTCACAGAGTCGTCCACACTGATACGCGAGATGATGAACAGTCGGGCCTTTCTGCTGGCGGTATCGCGCATTGCCGGGGTTCCGTTGGTGCCCCATCCGTTCCCGCGGGCGCGTTCCCAGGTCAACTATTTCTATCCGCCCCAGGCACACCACGACAAGGCGCAGATCGGCATGTGGCACACCGACGGCACCAGTTTCGTGTTGAATATTCTGCTGTCTGAGTCCGACGAGTATGACGGCGGCGAGTTCGTCTACTTCGATGGCACCGCTGAACAGTTCGATGTCGAGGAGCTGGATCAGCGTGTGCGCAGTTGCTCGGTCAAATCCAGTGGTGATGCGGTGTATATCTACGGCAGCCGTGTGTTCCATGGAGTGCGTCCGCTTACGCGCGGTCGTCGTATGTCGTTGGTGCTATCGTTTCATTGCCCTTATAGCCAGGAGGATGTGAACAAGTTCTGGCACCTGGCTTCGGACGACGGGGTCTTGAGGACGATCCGACCGTGGTTCCGTTTACAGCACGACCTGGTGCGGCCGGCCCACGAGCAGTACCAGCGGCTGGGCATCGAGCCGATTACCTTCGCCGATCTCGATCCGTTGAGCGTGGCGCCGTGAGCGCCACTCACGGCACGCCTGGCATGGGTTATGTGAAGCTGCTGCTCCTGCAGGCGGTGTTCGTCCTGTCCTGGAGTTCGGGCTTTATCGGCGCCAAATTGGGCGCGCAGAGTGCCGGTGCATTCAACCTGCTGTTCTGGCGATTTCTGTTGGTCTCGCTGTGCCTGGGCGTGTTCTTGAATGTGCGGTTGCTCAAGGTTTCCTGGGCGCAGATACGTCATCACGCGGTGATCGGGTTTCTCTCGCAGTTTCTCTACTTGAGTTGCGTTTACGTGGCGATCCAGAACGGGTTGCCGCCGGGGATCGCGGCCATTATCGCGGCCTTGCAGCCGTTGATGACGGCGGCGCTGTCAACGGGGAACGCCGGGGAGCGCAGTGGTGGATGGCAGTGGTTGGGGTTGCTGATCGGGTTTGTCGGCGTGTCGATCGTCATCTCGGGGCAATACGGCAGCAGCGGGCGAAGTGTTGGCCTGGTCATGTATCTGTTGCCGCTGGTGTCGGCGTTGGGGCTGACCCTGGCAACCCTGTATGAGCGCCGTTCTGCGCAACAACACAGCACGGGCCTGGTGTTGCCGCTGTTTATCCAATCGCTGCTGACGCTGATCGGGTTTACCGCTGCGGTGTTGTATACCGACACCCTGAGCATTCCCCGTGAGCCTGAGGTACTGATCTCGATTGTCTGGCTGACGGTGTTCTCGACCTTCATTGCCTACTTGAGTCTTTGGATGCTGCTGCGGTTCATGACCGCGACCCATGTGGCAGTGCTGGTTTACCTGGAGCCGCCAGTGACCTTGGTGTGGGCGGCGTTGATGTTTGGCGATGCGATTCTCGCCTCCACCTATGCCGGCATTGCGGTGGTCGTCGCCGGTCTGATTCTGGTTCGGCTCAAGCGACCGACCGTCGCCTGCACATCGTGATGCCCTCAGCTTCAGCAAGCCGACAGATATCGCCTGTTACAAATTGTCCATGGCCACGCAGGAGCATGGCTGCGGCAACGGGGGGATTTTTGACAGCGGCAGGTGTTGGGCGCTAATGCCCGAGGGGTTTGTATGTTGCTACGTTATGCGGCATTGGCGGCGGTGGTCGTGGCTGCGTCCGGGTGTGTGCAAGAGCGTGTGGTGCATGAGCGCCGACCGGTGCAACGGGAATATGTCGAGGTGGTGGCGCCGCAGCCGCCGCCGGTGCAAGTGGTCGAAGTCGAACCGCCGGCACGTTATGGCTATATCTGGTCTCGCGGTTATTGGCGTTGGGAGGGCGGTCGCTATGTGGCGGTCCATGGCCACTGGGAGCCAGTGCGCGAAGGCTATCGCTATGTGCATCCGCATTGGGTGCAGCGCAGTGATGGCTTTCACTGGCAGATTGGTGGCTGGGTGCGTTGAGCCCGGCTCAGCCCAGGCGCTTCATGCCGGCTGCCTTGGCGGCATTAGCGTCAAAGGTCGCGGTGTATTCACAGCCGGCCCCATGGGCGCACCGCTCAATCAGGCAGTCGGCGAAATCGGCCTTGCCGACGCTGAACTTGCGTAGCGCCTGCCAGATGACTTCGGCATGTTCCAGGGTCAACTCGCGGGTGCGCAGCAGGGTTTCCAGCACGCTGACCACGTCACGCTTGGCGCACGCGTAGCAGCTCTGCAGGACCCACACCAGTTCCACTACCGACACCAGGCTGACAAACCCTGGAGACACTGTAGTGAGGGATTCGATCAATTCGGACGCCTGAGCGGACTGAACCGGGTCGTCCTGGGTGATGTAGCGCACCAAGACATTGGTATCCAACCCGATCATCGAGCTTTAGCTCCCTGCGCGGCGATGGCCTGGTTCATGTCATCGAGCGAGACCGCTTTGGCTGGCATTGGGATCAGTCCCTTCAGATCGCGAACGGTTTTACTCGCTGCAACGATTGAAAACCGGCCGTCTTCCATCTCGACGAATTCCACGCGGTCGCCGGTTTCCAGGCCAAGGGCGGTACGGACTTGCACGGGGATCGTGATTTGTCCTTTAGAGGTGAGGGTGGCGGTGGCCATAGCAAAGAGCTCCATCGGGGTATTCCTTACCCTAAGGTAAGGAATGATGGAGGACAAGGTCCGTTGGTCCATAGCGTGTTCTGCTCAAGTTAAAAGTGGGGTAGGTCAAAACCTAGTCCGAACTTTTAACGCTCGCACGCCCGATCCGGCGCCAAAGCAATACAAACTATGAACGCGCTTACTGCACCACGCGATAACACGGCACATACGCGGCGCCGCCGGGCAGTTTCATGCGGTGCTGGGCCACGAATGCCTTCAACAGTTCATCCAGCGGTTTCATGATCGCCGGATCGCCATGGATCTCGTACGGCCCATTTTCTTCGATCAGACGGATGCCCTTGTCCTTCACATTGCCCGCCACGATCCCGGAGAACGCGCGACGCAGGTTCGCCGCCAGTTCGTGAGGCGGCAGGGCGTGACTCAGTTGCAGGCTGGCCATGTTCTCGTGGGTCGGATCGAACGGGCGCTGGAAGCCTTCGTCAATCTTCAGCAGCCAGTTGAAGTGGAAGGCGTCGTTGCGCTCGCGGCGGAACTGCTTCACCTCCTTGAGGCCGGCGTTCATCTGACGGGCCACTTCGGCCGGGTCGTCGATGATGATTTGGTAGTGCGCCTGCGCCGCTTCGCCAAGGGTGGCGCCGACGAATGCGTGCAGTTGTTGCAGATACGGCGCGGCCTGTTGTGGCCCGGTGAGGATCACCGGGAACGGCACATCGCGGTTATCCGGGTGCATCAGGATGCCCAGCAGGTACAGAAATTCTTCAGCGGTGCCGGCGCCGCCTGGGAAGATGATGATGCCGTGGCCCACGCGCACGAAGGCTTCCAGGCGTTTTTCGATGTCCGGCAGGATCACCAGTTCATTGACGATCGGGTTCGGCGCTTCGGCGGCGATGATGCCCGGCTCGGTCAGGCCCAGGTAACGCCCGCCGGTGATGCGCTGCTTGGCGTGGGAAATGGTCGCGCCCTTCATCGGGCCTTTCATCACGCCTGGGCCACAGCCGGTGCACACGTCCAGGCTGCGCAGGCCGAGTTCGTGCCCGACTTTCTTGGTGTATTTGTATTCTTCGGTATTGATCGAGTGCCCGCCCCAGCACACCACGATCTTCGGTTCCACGCCCGGACGCAGCGTGCGTGCGTTGCGCAGCAGATGGAACACATAGTCGGTGATGCCCTGGGAGTTGCTCAGGTCGATGCGCTGGCTGTCCAGCTCGTTCTCGGTATAGACGATATCGCGCAGGGCGCTGAACAGCATCTCGCGGGTGCTGGCGATCATTTCGCCATCGACGAAGGCGTCGGCCGGGGCATTGAGCAATTCCAAGCGCACGCCACGGTCCTGCTGGTGGATGCGCACTTCAAAGTCTTTGTAGGCGTCGAGGATGGTCTTGGCGTTATCGATATGCGCGCCGGTATTGAGGATCGCCAGGGCGCATTGGCGGAACAGGGTGTAGATGCTGCCGGTACCGGCTTCGCTCAGTTGCTGGACTTCGCGTTGGGAGAGGGTTTCGAGGCTGCCCTTGGGGCTGACGGAGGCATTGATGACTTGACGTTGGGGCATTCTGATTCCTTGAAAGCGCAGCCACCGCATCCCCAGGGGGGCGATGGCTTGAGAAAGATGGGCGCCGATCACGGTCGCACGAGACGGTTTTTACCTCAGCCACACGGCCGAGCGCAAACACCGTCCAGCACCATCATGCCGCAGAACTTACTCGATCAGCTTCCAGTTTTTGTAGAAAACCCGACGCAGGGTAAAGACCATGGCGGCAAACCCGGCGATCACGGCGTTAAGCACCGCCGGCAGCGGGGTCGGCCGCACAATGTCGATAAACAGGCAGTAGCGCTTGGCGTCGTTTTTGTTGAAGGACGCGTGCATCAGGGTGTCATCGAAGATAAACAGCGGATCGTCATGCCAGTAGTGCTTGTGCTCGCCCACCTGGATATACACCCCATCGTGACGGGGCGCCGGTGCCATGTTGTAGAGCACGCGGAACATCATGCGCAGCGGGCCGAAGTGAAAAGACGTGGAGCGGTTCTCGTTGAATACCGACACGCCGATGGTTTTTACGAACGGCAGCTTTTGCCGCAGTTGCGGGATGTTCAGCGTGGTTTCGATCGGCCGACCGTACCATTGGAAAAACAACATGCCTCGTTTCTTCTCGGCCATGCGCTCATCCAGATAACCGATGATTTCATCCTTGTGGGCCATGGCATCGTCGATCACCTGTTGCAGTTCCTCGCGCCAGGCAGGCGGCAAGTCACGCATCGTATAGACATGGCGATTGCGCGAACTCAGCAGGTCGAACAGGGTGTTGAACGGCGCCAGCAACCACGTGTTGCGGCCGCTGCCGATAAAGTACTTTTTGACGGTGGGCGCGTCATACAGGCCGTTGCGCAGGAAATCGTAGATCCCACAGACCAGCACCAGGCTTAGAAAGACCACGGTGGTCATGGGAAACACTCCCATAAACAGCAACACGCCGATGACCCAGGCAACAGACACCGCTTTTTTACGCAACGCAGACTTATTCATGACACTCAAGCTCCAGCAGGACGCCATTCGACAGGTCCGTATCCGTGGCCGCGAGTGGTGGTTTTTGAAACATGTTGAAACATTTGCGTCATCATAAGGCGTTTGCCGCCCCATCGGCATTTTAAATAGTGCGAAATTGTGAAGGTTTTACACAGTTTTTAACCCCGCAGGATCCCGTGCATTGGATTTTGTAAACGCAAGATTTGCGACTATCGTGACGCTTCGGTTTTTGGGACGTCATAGACCGGTACGATTGAAGTTGAATGGCTACCACTGGCCTTCGGCACCTTGGAAGAGGCAGAAATTTTATGATCATCAAACCGCGGGTTCGTGGCTTCATCTGTGTAACCGCCCACCCAGTTGGCTGTGAGGCGAACGTCAAAGAGCAGATCGACTACGTGACTCAACACGGCACCATCGAAGGCGGCCCGAAGAAGGTGCTGGTTCTCGGTGCCTCCACCGGCTACGGCCTGGCCGCGCGCATCAGTGCCGCGTTTGGCTGCGGCGCCGATACCCTGGGCGTGTTTTTTGAGAAAGAAGGCGAAGAAGGCAAGCTGAGTTCGGCCGGCTGGTACAACAGCGCTGCGTTCGAGAAGTTTGCCGTCGAAAAAGGCCTGTACGCCAAGAGCATCAACGGCGACGCGTTCTCCGACGAGATCAAGCGCCTGACCATCGACACCATCAAGAAAGACCTGGGCAAGATCGACCTGGTGGTCTACAGCCTGGCCGCGCCACGCCGTACCGACCCGAAGACCGGTGAAGTCTACAACTCCACGCTCAAGCCGATCGGCAAGGCCGTGACCCTGCGTGGTATCAACACCGACAAGGGCGTAGTGGTCGACACCACCCTGGAGCCGGCGACCCAGGAAGAAATCGACGGCACCGTGAAGGTCATGGGTGGCGAAGACTGGCAACTGTGGATCGACGCCCTGCGTGACGCGGATGTACTGGCCGAAGGCGCCAAGACCACCGCGTTCACCTACCTCGGCGAAAAGCTGACCCAGGATATCTACTGGAACGGCTCCATCGGCGAAGCCAAGAAAGACCTGGACAAGAAAGTCCTGACCCTGCGTGAAAACCTCGCGGCATTGAAGGGCGACGCCCGCGTGTCGGTACTCAAGGCGGTGGTCACCCAGGCCAGCTCCGCGATTCCGATCATGCCGCTGTACCTGTCGTTGCTGTTTAAAGTGATGAAAGAGCAGGGCACCCACGAAGGTTGCATCGAGCAGGTCTACGGCCTGTTCAAGGACAGCCTGTACGGCAAGGCGCCGAAGCTCGACACCGACGGCCGCCTGCGTGCCGACCTGGCTGAGCTGGAGCCGAAAGTCCAGGACGCCGTGGCGGCGCTGTGGAACCAGGTGACCGATGAAAACGTCGACGAGATCAGCGATTTTGCCGGCTACAAGGCGGAATTCCTGCGCTTGTTCGGCTTTGAAGTCGACGGTGTGGACTACGAAGCTGACGTGAACCCGACTGTAAAGATCAACGGTCTGATCCAAGCCTAAAGCGCGGTTAAAAATGTTGGAGGGGGTTTGCCCCGATGGCGTCGCGTCAGACAGCTCAGCTGTAGCTGAGCTACCGCCGTCGGGGGCAAGCCCCCTCCCACTTTGATTTGTGTGCGTTTCAGAGGTTTCTTACGCTTCAGCGCGCCTTTCCCTCCCTTCAAATCTGCCAGACTCCTCCCGCTATCAAGCCAAGCCAACGGAGGATCTGATGACGATTCGTGCAGTAGTTTTTGATTTCGGCGGTGTTCTCTTCGATTGGAGCCCGCATCACCTCTACCGCAAACTGATTGCCGACGATCACGAACGGCAGTGGTTCCTGGATAACATCTGCACCCAGGCCTGGAATACCGAACAAGATGCGGGGCGGCCGCTGGCTGAAGCCACGCAAATCCTGATCGATCAACACCCCCAGCATAGATACTTGATCACGGCCTATTACGACCGCTGGCACGAGATGCTGCGCGGCCCTTTGCCTGAAGGCGTGGCGATTCTCCAGGCCTTGCACACCGCAAACATGCCCTTGTTCGGGCTCACCAACTGGTCGGCCGAAACCTTCCCCTATGCTCGTAAACACTACCCGTTCCTGCAGTGCTTGCGTGACATCGTCGTGTCTGGCGAAGTGAAGCTGATCAAACCCGACCCGGCGATCTACCACGCCAGCCTCGCGCACGTGCGTGCCCATCTGGCCGATATCCAGCCGAGCGAAGTGGTGTTCATCGATGACGTGGCCGACAACGCCGAAGCCGCCAGCGCTCTGGGTTGGCAGGGCATTCATCATGTATCGGCCGAGCAGACATCGGCACGATTACGTGAATTGGGCGTGGGCTTCTAGCGCGCCCATTTCTCCATCACAAAATCGACAAACGCTCGCAACTTGGGCAGGCGATAACGATCCTGGCCGTACAGCACATGCATGGGGCGGCTGGGCAATTGATAGTCGGTCAGCAACGCCACAAGGTTGCCGCTGTGCAGATCGGGCTGGACCAGCGCATCGGGCAGCATCACGATGCCCATGCCTTGCACCGCCGCTTGGCGCAGGGCTTGTGAGCTATTGATGGTCAACGATCCCGACACCGGGATTTCCACTTCGCCGTCCGCTCCCGTCATACGCCAGAGCTTGTCGGCGTTGCGCCAGTCGTCGGTGGACGGATAGGCGAATGCCAGGCAGTCGTGGAGTTGCAGGTCTTCGGGCTTGGTCGGCGTGCCGCGTCGCGCCAGGTAGCTCGGCGAAGCGCAAAGGGTGATGGTGTAGTCCTGCATGGGCCGGGCGATCAGGCTCGACGGTTCCAACTCGCCCAAGCGGATCGCCACGTCGAAGCCACTGTCGACCAGGTCCATGCGCTGGTTGCTGAGCACCACATAGAGCTTGATCTGCGGATAACGTTGGGAGAATTCGCTCAACGCCGGCGCCAGGCGCTCGGTGCCGAAGGCGGGTGGGGCGGTGATGCGCAAGGTGCCTCTGGGCACGTCGCTGTGGGCTTGTTCGGCCAGTTGTTCGGAGTCGGCCACCAGCCCCAGCACCTCCAGACAGCGTTGGTAATACTGGCCGCCGAACTCCGTGAGGCTCTGCTTGCGCGTGGTGCGCTTGAGCAGGCTGACTCCCAGGCGCTGTTCCAGGGCTCGCAGGTGGTTGCCGACCATCGTGGTCGACATGCCGCAGGCGTGGGCCGCCGCTGTCATGCTGCCGGTCTCCACCACTTTTACGTACACCGACATTGCCTGGAACAGATCCATTATCAAGCCCTGTTTTAAAGTCATTGCATAAATGCGCAGTTTATCCAGCTCAGGTGGCTAACGATACTGAGACCATCGACCTGATGACTTGGAGCCCGCACCATGACCGCCGCCTGCCTGATGACCACCTACCAACCCTTGGCCCTGAGCTTCGCCCGTGGCCTGGGCACGCGTTTGTGGGACCCGCAGGGTCGCGAGTACCTCGATGCGGTGGCGGGTGTGGCGGTGACCAATGTCGGGCATTCCCACCCGCGCCTGGTAGCGGCCATCAGCGAGCAGGCCGGTCTGTTGTTGCACACCTCCAACCTCTACAGCATCGACTGGCAACAACGCCTGGCCCAGCGTCTTGCGCAGCTGTCCGGCCTGGATTGCGCGTTCTTCAACAATTCCGGTGCCGAAGCCAACGAAACTGCGCTCAAACTGGCGCGCTTACACGGCTGGAAAAAGGACATCGAAGAGCCGTTGATCGTGGTGATGGAGAACGCTTTCCACGGGCGCACCCTGGGCACCATGGCGGCCAGTGACGGGCCGTCGGTGCGCCTTGGGTTTCAGCGCTTGCCGGGGAATTTTCTCAAGGTCCGGTTCGGTGACTTGGCCGCCATTGAGGCGATCACCCGCACCCACGGCGCACGTATCGCGGCTGTGCTGCTGGAGCCGATCCAGGGCGAAAGTGGCGTACTGCCCGCGCCGCCCGGCTATTTGCGTGGCCTGCGCGACCATTGCACCGCCCACGGTTGGCTGATGATGCTCGATGAGATCCAGACCGGCATCGGTCGCACCGGTGCGTGGTTCGCGTTCCAGCATGAAGGCATCGTGCCGGACGTGATGACCTTGGCCAAGGGCCTTGGCAATGGCGTGCCGATCGGAGCTTGCCTGGCGCGGGCGGGTGTAGCGCGCTTGTTCACGCCGGGCAGTCATGGCAGCACGTTTGGCGGTAACCCGCTGGCTTGCCGGGTGGGCTGCACGGTGCTGGACATCATCGAAGAGCAGGGCTTGCTGCACAACGCCGCGCAACAGGGCGAACGCTTGCTGGCGCGGCTGCGCGTGGAGCTGGCGGAACACCCCCAGGTGCTGGCGATTCGCGGGCAGGGCTTGATGATCGGCATCGAACTGGCCAACCCGTATCGCGACCTGGCCCAGCGCGCCGCCCAGGAACATGGGCTGCTGATCAATGTGACGCGGGGCAAGATCATCCGCCTGCTGCCGCCGCTGACCCTGGACGGCAAGGAAGTCGAGATGATCGTGCGGGCCATTAGCCGGTTATTGGATCAGGGCCATTGAGCCATTCTTGGTTGAGGGTTTCGGTGTCACCCAGGTATTCCAGCAACCACGCCATGGCCGGGGACAGCTTGTTCTGCGCCCAGGCCACGCAGGACGGGCTGGCGGGGAAGGGGCGGGTGAGTCGCAGCGCTACCAGCTCGCCGCGTTCGATCCACGGCGTCACTTGATGTGCCGGCGCCATGCCGACACACAGGCCGTCGCGCAGGCAATCGATGGCGGACGCCCAGTTGGGCACGACCAGGCGCCGTTGGTTATCCAGGGTCCAGGTATCGCGCTTGGGCAGGTTGCGCGACGTATCGGTCATGCACAGCGAAGCGAAGGGGCGCAGCTGGTCGTCGTTGAGCAAGCCTTCGGCCCTTGCCAGCGGGTGTTCTGCGCTGACCACGCACAGCCAGTTCAACAGGCCCATGTCGCGGAAGGTAAAGTGGCTGGCCACCGGCACCGCGCTGGTGGCGCCAATCACAATGTCGGTGCGTTCGTCGGCCAGGGCATCCCATACGCCGTTGTACACCTCGTATTCCAACAGCAATTCCACCTCGGGGAACTGTCGATAGAAATCCAGCACCAGTTGCCGGCAGCGCTGGGGCTTGACGATGGAGTCCACTGCCACCTTCAACTGGCCGCTCCAGCCATTGGCCACCTGCTGGCACAAGCGCCGCGTGCCGAGCATTTTCTTCATCACCCCCCGGGCTTCGTCGATAAACAGGCGGCCGGCGGGGGTTAGTTCCACGTCACGGTGACGTCGCACGAACAAAGGCACCGCCAGCCATTCTTCCAACTGACGCACCGTATAGCTGATGGCTGACGGTACGCGGTGCAATTCCTGAGCGGCGGCGCTGAAACTGCCATGGCGGGCCACTGCGTCTACTACGTCCAGAGAATATTCGGACCACATGGCTATTGCCTTCAAAAATATTGATAAGAGTGCCCAATTATTATCGCTTCACACAGAATCTATCAGCTTCATAATGGGCGCTAGTCAGCAAATAGTTTGATGGCAATGTCAGCAAGGCTTCAATGAAAAATTCGTTTGGTTTCACCGGGTATCTAGCGGGCCTGAGCATGCTCGGTTATCTCGCCATGGACATGTACTTGCCGGCGTTCGGCGCCATGGGCCAGCACTTGCAGATCAGCGTGAGCGCGGTTGGCGCGAGCTTGAGCGTATTCCTCGCAGGTTTTGCGCTGGGGCAGTTGATTTGGGGGCCGCTGTCCGACCGGCTAGGACGCAAGCCGATCCTGCTCGCGGGCCTGAGCCTGTTTGTGCTGGGCTGCGTAGGGATGTTCTGGGTCGACAGCGCTGCGCAACTGCTGGCCCTGCGCTTTATCCAGGCGGTTGGAGTGTGTTCCGCCGCCGTGAGTTGGCAGGCACTGGTGATCGATCGCTACCCGGCCGATAAGGCTCATCGCGTATTTGCCAGCATCATGCCGTTGATGTCGCTGTCGCCGGCTTTGGCGCCGTTGTTGGGAGCGGTGGTGTTGAATCATCTGGGCTGGCAGGCAATCTTCGGCGTGCTGTTGGGTGTGTCGCTGGTGCTGCTGGTGCCCACCTTGTTCCTGCGCAGCGTGCCGAAACGGCTGACACAGGCGTCGGCACGTTTGGGTTATGGGCAGTTGCTCAAATCGCGGGTGTTCAGCGGCAATGTGATGATCTTTGCCGCGTGCTCGGCCAGTTTCTTCGCCTGGCTGACGGCTTCTCCCTTTATCCTCGGCGGCATGGGCTACAGCCCTAACGATATCGGTTTGAGTTATGTACTGCCGACCTTGGCGTTCCTGATCGGCGGCTACAGCTGTCGCAGCGCCTTGCAGCATCTGCCGGGCAAAACGTTGCTGCCGTGGTTGTTGCTGGCCTACTGCGTGAGCATGGGCGCGCTGTACCTGGTTGCCACGTTGACCGTGCCGACCCTGACCACCTTGCTGATTCCGTTCTGCCTGATGGCGCTGTGCAACGGTGCCAGTTACCCCATCGTGGTGGCGAATGCGCTGATGCCCTTTGCGGAAAATTCCGGCAAGGCCGCAGCGCTGCAAAACACCCTGCAACTGGGGTTGTGCTTTGTGAGCAGCCTGCTGGTGTCATCGATGCTCAAGCATCCGCTAATGATCACCGTGATCGTGATGCTGGCGACCGCGCCGTTGGCAGTGTTGGGATATTGGCTGGCCCGGCCGAAGGCCAATCGCGCCGAGCTGATGACAGACCTGAACTGAAAGAGGACCCTGCGCAGCGGCTGCCCCACAGCCTGCAAACTGTTTATGCCTGGCACACCGCAGTGTCTGGAGACAGGGCCGCTTCGCGCCCCAGCGCGGGGCAAGCCCGCTCACCACAATTTGCGGGGGTGCTGCTTCCCTGTGGTGATGATAGAGCTGAACTGAAAGAGGACCCTGCGCGGCGCCTCCCCCAAAGCCTGCAAACTGTTTATGCCTGGCACACCGCAGTGTCTGGAGACAGGGCCGCTTCGCGCCCCAGCGCGGGGCAAGCCCGCTCACCACAATTTGCGGGGGGGGGGCTGCTTCCCTGTGGTGATGATAGAGCTGAACTGAAAGAGGACCCTGCGCAGCGGCTGCCCCAAAGCCTGTAAACCGTTTATGCCTGGCACACCGCAGTGTCTGGAGACAGGGCCGCTTCGCGCCCTAGCGCGGGGCAAGCCCGCTCACCACAATTTGCGGGGGGGGGGCTGCTTCCTTGTGGTGATGATAGAGCTGAACTGAAAGAGGACCCTGCGCGGCGGCTGCCCCAAAGCCTGCAAACTGTTTATGCCTGGCACACCGCAGTGTCTGGAGACAGGGCCGCTTCGCGCCCCAGCGCGGGGCAAGCCCGCTCACCACAATTTGCGGGGGTGCTGCTTCCCTGTGGTGATGATAGAGCTGAACTGAAAGAACACCCTGCGCAGCGGCTGCCCCAAAGCCTGCAAACTGTTTATGCCTGGCACACCGCAGTGTCTGGAGACAGGGCCGCTTCGCGCCCCAGCGCGGGGCAAGCCCGCTCACCACAACTTGCGGGGGGCTGCTTCCTTGTGGGGAGCAGGCTTGCCCTGCGTTGGGCTGCGCAGCGGCCCTAATTGCTGCGAATGCGGTGTGTCTGACTCACAGCAGCACCCGTGATTAAAAGGTGATTTCCATATTCACGGTCGGCGTGGAGGTGCGGCTGCCGCGCCCGCCGTCCACGCCGAATTTGTTATGCCAGTACTCGTAACCCACGCCCAGGTACAGGTTCGGTTTGACGCTCTTGCCCGGTCGCACGGCCACCATCAGCGCGGTGCGCATCAGCGCTTCGGCAGCGGTGTCGCGGCCGTGGTAGTCCTCGCCTTTAGCCCCGACGTAATTGATGAACCCTTGGAATTTCGCCCCGTGGTCGGCGATCTCGAACGGGCGCATCCACGTCAGGTTAAGCATGTAGGTGTCGTCGAAGGTGTGGTCGGATTCCTGGGCGCCGGGAATGCCAGTGTGGTTGCGCTCCTTGTAATACAGCAGGCTCAGGTCCAACACGCCGACAGTATTGAATTTCACGGTCGGGCCGAGCACCAGCGCGCGTTTCTTCGCGGAGGCGAAGTTGTTATTGCGGTTAGCGTCGAAGCCCAGGGTCAGGGCGTAATCCTTGATCGCACCCGTGCCCAGCGGCCTATCGAATACCCGCGACGCATAGAGCTGGTGCCGGTACACCGCGTACACCTCGCTGCCGCCGTGATCGGTGCCCTTGCGCGGGTCGCGGCTGTCGGACAGAAACACATCCAGGTTGAGGAAGTTGCTGCCGTACCGGTAGCCGCTGGCGTGGGTGAAGCTGTAGATACGCTTGCTGAATTCATCGGGGTTGTTCGGGTTGGTGAACTGCTGGCCGTAGCGAAATCCTACGCTGTTGTTCATCCACTCCACCGCGACAGCCTCCCCGCCGCCCAGCAGAGTAAGTGCGACGGTAGCGCCTTGTAATGCCTTTTTCATTGTTTTTGTGTCCTTTGGCGTTGCGGCTCATCACGGCCGAATGGTTTTTGTAACGCCGGCGGAGGGTATCTTGTCTGAATGATTGTATACAACTCTATGGACATCCAGTCCTAGGATTGCATACAGTGGCCCCACAACAAAAACAGAGAACCCCTCACCATGACTACCCCGAAGGCGTCACCGCAGCGGCCAGAAGATGAGAATCTCGGCGTCGCAGCCAATATGGCTTACGGCCTGCAGCATGTACTCACCATGTACGGCGGCATCGTTGCCGTCCCGTTGATCGTCGGCCAGGCGGCCGGCTTATCGCCGGCGGATATCGGCCTGCTGATCGCTGCGTCGTTGTTTGCAGGTGGCTTGGCGACTCTGCTGCAAACCCTTGGCCTGCCATTTTTCGGTTGTCAGTTGCCACTGGTGCAAGGCGTGTCGTTCGCCGGTGTGGCCACCATGGTGGCGATCGTTGGCAGTGACGGAGCGGGCGGTATACCGGCGATCCTGGGGGCGGTGATGGCCGCGTCCTTGATCGGGCTGCTGATCACGCCGGTGTTCTCGCGGATTACCAAGTTCTTTCCGCCATTGGTCACCGGTATTGTCATCACCACCATCGGCCTGACCCTGATGCCCGTCGCGGCGCGCTGGGCTATGGGTGGCAACAGCCGCGCGGCGGATTTCGGCAGCATGTCCAATATCGGTCTGGCGGCGTTGACCCTGGTGCTGGTGTTGCTGCTGAGCAAAATCGGCAGCGCCACTATCTCGCGTTTATCGATCCTGCTGGCGATGGTGATCGGCACGCTGATCGCGGTGGTGCTGGGCATGGCCGACTTCTCGGGCGTCGCCCAAGGGCCGATGTTCGGCTTCCCCACGCCGTTCCATTTCGGCATGCCGACCTTTCACATCGCTGCGATTATTTCCATGTGCATCGTGGTGATGGTGACCTTGGTGGAAACCTCGGCGGACATCCTGGCCGTGGGTGAAATCATCGACACCAAGGTCGACTCCAAACGCCTGGGCAACGGCCTGCGCGCCGATATGCTGTCGAGCATGTTCGCGCCGATTTTCGGTTCGTTTACCCAAAGCGCTTTTGCCCAGAACGTCGGCCTGGTGGCGGTCACCGGGGTGAAAAGCCGCTTCGTAGTGGCCACCGGCGGGCTATTCCTGGTGATTCTCGGATTGCTGCCGTTTATGGGGCGGGTGATTGCTGCGGTGCCGACGTCGGTGCTGGGGGGAGCCGGGATCGTGCTGTTTGGCACGGTGGCGGCCAGTGGGATTCGCACCTTGTCCAAGGTGGATTACCGCAACAACATGAACCTGATCATCGTCGCCACTTCCATTGGCTTCGGCATGATCCCCATCGCCGCACCGAGCTTTTACGATCACTTCCCCAGCTGGTTCGCGACCATTTTCCATTCCGGTATCAGTTCGTCGGCGATCATGGCGATCCTGCTGAACCTGGCGTTCAACCATTTCACCGCCGGCAACTCGGATCAGCAGTCGGTGTTTGTCGCGGGGACCGAACGCAGCCTGTGCTTCCACGATGTGGCGGCGCTGCGGGATGGGGATTACTTCAGGGGCGGCAAGCTGTTTGATGCCGAGGGCAAAGAGATTCCGCTGATGGCTGAACCGGCAAGGCAGCCGTCAACGCCTGAGACTTCCGAGGTGTGAAGGGGGGGGAGCAAGCCCGCTTGCTCCCACACTCAACTCAACCTGCCTTGCGTGTTGCGTGCGGTACTGCGCACGCTTCATCCAAAAACTTCACCACAGTCCCCATGCACGCCTGGCGTTCTTCCACATGGGGCATGTGGCTGGAGTCCTCAAACAGCGCCCAGCGCACATCGGCGATCTCATCCAGGAACGGCTTGACCACCAGCGGTGTGGCCTCATCGTGGCGGCCGGAGATCACCAGGGTTGGTACGTTGATCTTCGACAAACGGCCAATCGATTTCCAATCCTTCAGGCTGCCGATGACGTGGAACTCGGTGGGTCCGCTCATGGCGTGGTACACCGTCGGGTCCGAATCGACCTGGGCAAAGGTGCGGGCCACTTCTTCCGGCCATGGGTTGACCCGGCACACATGCTGGTCATAGAAGATCCGCGACGCGGCGAGGTATTCCGGGTCTTGGTAGGTGCCGGCGGCTTCGTGTTTAAGCAGGGTTTCGTGCACGCCTTCAGGCAGCAGTTTGCGCAGGCGATTGGCTTCGCTGACCCAGGTACGCATGCAGGTCGGCGAGTTGGCCGGGATAAACGCGCGCAGGCCCTTCGGCTGCAGAATCGCGTGTTCGCTGCCAAGCATGCCGCCCCAGGACTGACCCAGGATCGCGTAGTTATCGCTGATCTGCAGGTGGTCCAGCAGGTTGTTCAGCTCGGCGAGGAACAGTTCGACCGTCCAGAAGGATGGATCTTCATCTGGCAAATGGGTGGAGCGGCCGTTGCCGAGTTGATCGTAATGGATTACGGCATGGCCACTGGCCGCGACGTCCTTGAAGGCGTCGACGTAGTCATGGGTGCAGCCGGGGCCACCGTGGATGATCACCAGCGGCGTGCGACCGCTGTTCAGGTCACCGGTGACGCGGTACCAGGTCTGGTAGGCGCCGAACGCCGCATACCCTTCGCGGATTTTTTCGATGAATTCCATTTCGTACCCTGCTCTTTGAAAAAAGGATCAGGGTCACGATAAGCCGCCGTGCACATTTAGGTAACTAGCAAAACAGCTAGGTTTTATCGGCGGATCAGTCTTCCAGCAGGCGGTAATGGGTAGCGCGCACCACGGCCTGTACGCGATTCTTGGCCCCCAGTTTGTGCATCGCCGAGGCCAGGTGCAGGGTCACCACGGCCAGTGAACGGCTCAACTGGGTGGCGATTTCCGCCGCGGTCAGGCCTTCGGCGGCCCATTTAAGGCACTCGCGTTCGCGTTTGGTCAGGCGGATATGCGGGTAGCTGCGCAGTTCTTTGCCGAACAGCGGGTAGGCCGCTTCCTGCAAGGCATGGGTGATCAAGCTGAAATCCGCCAGGGTGTGTTGCGCATCCCGCAGCACCGCGCGGGTCTTGCCGACGCGTAGGCCGGTCAGTGAGGCAAAACCGCCTCGGGGCAAATGGATCGGCACACTGACCCCGCAGGTCAGTTGCTGGTCGTGCAGGTAGGAAGACACTGGCGCATGGCAGGGGTGCATGACCTTCTTAAGCGGGGTATCGGCTTTGACGTCGTAGGACCACACAAACGGCGACACTGTGCTCAGCGCCAGGTGCTGCACCGGATCGATCTGATAGAAGCCTTCGCTGCACCATAAGGCGTGCCAGTCCTGCGGGGTGTTGCGCAGTTCCAGCACCGAAGGGGTGATCAACGCGCCCTTCTGGTCCATCGGCACCGGTGTGTAGTCATACACCAAGGCATCGAAGCCCAGTTGTCGGGCGAGGATGAAAGTGTTGTCCATCTGTTCATCCAGGCTCCTGCCCGGCATCAGACGGTCGTTGAATGCAGTTAGCTTGGTCAGCATCCGTTCTGCTCCCGTTTTCATTTGAATCTCGACTTGCGCCAAGTAGAATGCCACGCCCCGGCGAAGGACTGCCAGGCCAAACCTATAAGAAATACTAGGTTATGGACGCACGGCATCCTCGGTAGTGTTGGCCTGATAAACGGCCGCGACCTGCCAGGCCGATACCACACAAGGAATGTATGCATGTGGCGTGAAATTGCCCCCGACCAGCGGTACAACGTGCAAGTCGATGGCCATAACCTCGTGGTCTACAGCTTTGGCCAGGGCGATGAGGTGCTGTTGTGCCTCAACGGCGGCCCCGGCCTGCCGTGTGACTACTTGCGCGACGCCCATGGCTGGCTCAAGGAGCATAACCTGCGAGTGGTCGCATTCGACCAGCTCGGCACGGGGGCATCAGCCAGACCGACCGATGTTTCCCTGTGGGAAATCCGCCGTTATGTCGAAGAAGTCGAAACCGTGCGCCAGGCCCTGGGCCTGGGCCGCGTGCACCTGCTTGGCCATTCCTGGGGGGGCTGGCTGGGCATCGAATACGCCATTCATTATCCCGATGCGCTCAAAAGCCTGATCCTGGAAAACACCGTCGGCGATATCCCGCACCTGTCCCAGGAACTGGAGCGCCTGCGCGGTGCCCTGGGCAGCGAAACCGTGGCCATGATGCAACGCCACGAAGCCATGGGCACCCTCGACCACCCGCAGTATCAGGCTGCGATCACCTTGCTCAACTATCGCCATGTGTGCCGTCTGGACGAATGGCCCGAGCCGGTCAAGCGCTCCCTCGGCGACTGGAACATGGGGCCTTATGAAACCATGCAGGGCCCCAACGAGTTTCTCTACGTCGGCAACCTCAAGGATTGGAACCGCATCCCTGAAATGGCCGACTTCACGATGCCCATGCTGATCACCACCGGCCAGTACGATGAACTCACGCCGGCCTGCGCCATGCGCATGAAAATGGCGGCCCGGCACGCCGAATTGCATGTCTTCCCCAACAGTAGCCATATGCCGTTCTACGAAGAACCCCAGGCATACTTCCCGGTGCTGTTGGACTTTCTCGCTCGCCATCGAGGCTGACGGATGAACCTGGCGCGTTACCGTTTCGTGCTGTACCGGCCGCTGCAACTGCTGCCGGTGCTGTTTGGCATCAGCGTGATCACGTTCGTGCTGGTGCGCTCGATTCCCGGCGATCCGGCACGGGCGCTGCTGGGTTCGCGCAGCACACCCGATGCGCTGTTGAAAATCCGCGCCCAGTACGGCCTCGACCAGCCGCTGTGGCTGCAGTATTTCTACTTCCTGAAAAACCTGCTCAAGGGCGATCTCGGCCAGTCGCTGTTATACAAGGTCGATGCGCTGAAACTGATCGTGACCCGGATCGAACCGACCCTGATGCTGGTGCTCGGCAGCGTATTGCTGGCGCTGCTGATCGCGCTGCCGCTGGCCAGCGTGGCCGCGCGGCATAAGGGCGGCTGGGCGGATAACCTGATTCGTGTCTTCACCACTGTGGGCCTGGGCATGCCGGCGTTCTGGCTGGGCTTGATGCTGATCCTACTGCTCAGCGTGCAATGGGGGCTGTTCCCGGTCTCCGGCTACGGCCGTACCTGGCTGGACAAGGCGCACCACATGGTGTTGCCGTGCTTGACCATCGCCCTGGCGTTGTCGGCGGTGCTGGTGCGCAACCTGCGTGCGAGCATGTTGATGGAGCTGCAGGCCGACCACGTCACCGCCGCCCGGGCGCGTGGGCTGTCGGAGGCGGCGGTGTTTCGTCGGCATGTGTTGCCCAACTCCCTAGTACCGGCGGTCAACTTGCTGGCGGTCAATATTGGCTGGCTGATCAGCGGCACGGTGGTCATCGAAAGCCTGTTTGCCATTCCCGGCATCGGCCAGTTGCTGGTGCGCGGCATCTTTACCCGCGATTACATGGTGGTGCAGGGCGTGGCAATGGTGCTGGCGTGCGCTACCGTGCTGGTCAATTTCGTCGCCGACCTGGTGACAGTCGCCCTCGACCCACGGGTAAAAATGCAATGAGTAGCCGCCCCCTGATTGCCCCGTGGCGCCTGCGGTTGCGCTTTGGTTTGCGCAATGGCCGGTTGACGGCCGCGTGGGGCCTGCTGATTTTAGGCGTGTGGCTTGGCTTGGCGCTGTTTGCGCCGTGGATCGCGCCGTACGATCCGATTGCGCAGAACACCGAACTGAGCCTGTTGGCGCCCAGTCTGATCCATCCATTTGGCACGGATAACTACGGTCGAGACATCCTTTCGCGTGTTATCTGGGGCGCGCGCATCGATCTGCAATTGGCGGTGGTCGGGGTGATCTTCCCGTTTCTCATCGGCACGTTTATCGGTGCGGTCTCGGGCTATATCGGCGGGCGTTTCGACAGCGTGTGCATGCGCGTGATCGATGTGATTCTGGCGTTCCCATTCCTGGTGTTGATGCTGGCGATCATGGCGATCCTCGGTCCGGGCCTGAAGAGCTTCTATATCGCCATGGCGCTGGTGGGCTGGGTGTCTTACGCGCGGTTGATCCGCTCGCAGATCCTGGTGCTCAAGGAAAGCGACTTCGCCTTGGCCGCCAAGAGCCTGGGCTTTGGCCATGGGCGCATCCTGTTTCGGCACCTGCTGCCCAATGCGATGTTCGGCTCGATTGTGTTTTCCATGTCCGATGCGGTGCTGGTGCTGCTCAATGGCGCAGCCGTGAGCTACCTGGGCCTGGGGGTGCAACCGCCGACCGCCGAGTGGGGCACCATGGTTGCCGAAGGCCAGGCGTTTATCACCACAGCGTGGTGGATCTGCACCTTTCCCGGCCTGGCCATCGTGACCCTGGCCATGGGCTTCAGCCTGCTGGCCGACGGTGTGGCGCAGATCCTGGGGGACCGCTCATGAGCCTGTTGCAGGTACGCGACCTGAGCGTGATCGCCAACAACGCCGGGCATGACGTGACCCTGGTGGACCGTGTCTCGTTCGACCTGGCCGATGGCGAGATTCTCGGCCTGGTGGGCGAAAGCGGTTCGGGCAAGACCATGGCCTGTCGTGGCCTGATCCGCCTGCTGCCATCGCCTAACCTGCGCGTGCAGGGCGGCGCGGTGCGCCTGGCCGGTCAGGACCTGCTGGCCATGGGCGAGGCCGACATGCGCGCGGTGCGCGGCGGGCAGTTGGGCATGATTTTCCAGAACCCCAGCAGCCACCTGGACCCGTTGATGCGCATCGGTGAGCAGATCGCCGAGGGCATTCGGTTGCATCAGGGCGCGTCGAAAAAGGACGCGCGTCGTCAGGCCGTCGAGGTGCTGCGGCAGGTCGGCATTCCCGATCCGCAGGCCCGCGTCGACAATTACCCCCACGAATTCTCCGGCGGCATGCGCCAGCGCGCGATGATCGCCGTGGCACTGGGCTGCAACCCCAAGGTGCTGATCGCCGACGAACCGACCACCGCCCTGGATGTAACCGTGCAGGCGCAGATTCTGCGTCTGCTGCTGGACCTGCGCGACCGGCGCGGCCTGTCGATCATCATGATCACCCACGACCTCGGCGTGGTGGCGCAAACCTGCGACTCCATCGCAGTGATGTATGCCGGGCGTTTGTGCGAGCACGCCAGCAAGTACGAGGTGCTGGCGCATCCACAGCATCCGTACACCGCCGGCCTGATCGACTGCGAGCCGGCCCACAGCAGTGGCCACGCCTTGCTGCGTACCATCCCCGGCCAGCCGCCGTTGCTCGATGCATTGCCCGCCGGGTGCCGCTTCAGCCCGCGGTGCCCGCAAGTGGGCGCGTTATGCACCGAGCAGTTGCCCCATGGCGCGCGGGTGGCGTGCCACTACCCCTTGGGAGACCGCCCATGAGCCTGTTGCAGATCAAGGACCTGGAAGTCCGCTTCGCGGCCTCCGGCAGCGGCGTGTTCGGGCTGAACAAGCAGTGGGTGAGGGCGGTGAACGGTGTGTCGCTGAACCTGGCGGCCGGCGAAACCCTGGGCCTGGTGGGCGAGTCGGGCAGCGGCAAGAGCACCCTGGGCCGGGCGATTCTGCACCTCAACCCCATCAGCGCCGGGCAGGTGGTGTTCGATGGTGTCGACATGGCCCACGCCAGCGCCGTCGACATCACGCGCCTGCGCCATGAAACCGCAATGATCTTCCAAGACCCGTACGCCGCGCTCAATCCACGGCACAGCATTGGCGAGACCCTGGCCGAAGTGTTGCGGGTGCAGCGCAAGGTCGCCGCGTCGCAGATTCCGGCGCGGGTCAATGAACTGCTCGACCTGGTGGGCCTGCGACCTGAACTGGCTACGCGCAAACCCGGTGCTCTCAGCGGCGGTCAATGCCAACGGGTCGGCATCGCCCGCGCGCTGGCGGTGGAGCCGCGTTTGATCGTCGCCGATGAATGCGTGGCGGCGCTGGATGTGTCGATCCAAGGCCAGATCATCAACCTGCTGCTGGAGCTGCAACAGCGAATGAACCTGGCGATCCTGTTTATCGCCCATGACCTGGCCATCGTGCGGCGCCTGTGCGACCGCGTGGCGGTGATGTATCTGGGCAAGATCGTCGAAGAAGGGCCGGTGGAAGCGGTGTTCAGTGCGCCGCGTCATCCGTATACGGCGGCGTTGATCCAGGCGATTCCCGAGATCGACCCGCAGCGGCCATTGCCGACCGAACCCCTGCCGGGCGAGCCGCCAAGCCCACTGAATTTGCCGACCGGCTGTGCCTTCCACCCCCGTTGCCGGCATGCGCGGGCAATGTGTTCCGTGGCGTTGCCGCCTACCCATCACCTGCACGAGCATCGGTACAGTTGCGTGCTTGAAACGCCTTTGCTTTAACCCTCTGCCATTCATGAACAAGGAGTTATGACATGCAATCCCGCCACTTGAAGTTACTCGCCGCCGCCACGCTGACCGCCTGGTCGCTGACCGCCGGTTTCGCCCAGGCCGCCGGTGTGCTCACCATTGGTTGCCGTGAAGACAGCACCACCTTTGACCCGATCAAAAGTGCGCAGAACCGCGATACCTGGGTGTTCGCCAATGTCTACGACACCCTGGTGCGCGTGGATAACCTGGGCACCAAGATGGAACCGGGCCTGGCTGAACGCTGGGACATTTCCAAGGACGGCCTGACTTACACCTTCACCCTGCGCGACGCGAAATTCTCCGATGGTTCGCCGATCACCGCCGCCGACGCCGCCTTCAGCCTGTTGCGCATCCGCGACAACAAAGCCTCGTTGTGGAGTGACCCGTTCAGCCTGATCAACACTGCGAAAGCCGCCGACCCGAAAACCCTGGTCGTCACCCTCAAGACCCCGGCGGTGGCCTTCCTGTCCCAGCTCGCTTCGCCGACGGTGTCGATCCTGTCGGAAAAAGCCATGACTTCCATGGGCGAAGACGCCTACTCGGAAAATCCGGTGACGTCCGGCGCGTTCACTGTGGAAGAGTGGCGCAAGGGCGATCGGGTGATCCTCAAGAAGAACCCGAACTTCTGGCAAGCTAAAAACGTCAGCCTGGACGGCGTGGAGTGGGTCTCGGTGACCGACGACAACACCCGTATGCGCATGGTGCAGAACAACGAACTCGATACTGCGATTTTCGTGCCGTTCTCCCGGGTTGAAGAACTGGAGAAAGACAAAAACGTGGTGGTTCACGCCGACCCATCCACCCGCGAAGATCACCTGCTGATCAACCATGCCCACGGCCTTCTGGCCAAGCCGGAAGTGCGCCAGGCGCTGGACATGGCCATCGATAAGCAATCGCTGGTCAAAACCGTCACGTACGGACAAGGCACCGTGGCCTATTCCTACATCCCAAAAGGCTCGCTGTACCACTACGCCAACAACTTGCAACGCCCCTACGACCCTACCGCCGCCAAAAAGCTGCTGGAGCAGGCCGGCGCCAAGGACTTGAAGCTTAACTATGTGGTCAATGCCGGCAACGAAGCCGACGAGCAGATTGCGGTGATCATCAAGGATCAGTTGGCCAAGGTCGGCGTGACCGCCAACCTGCAGAAGGTCGACCCGACCCAGAGCTGGCAGATGCTGGTGGACGGTGAGTACGATATTTCTGTGATGTACTGGACCAACGACATCCTCGACCCGGACCAGAAAACCACCTTCGTGCTGGGGCACGACACCAACCAGAACTACATGACCCGATACAAGAACGACAAGGTCAAGGACCTGGTAGCCGCAGCCCGCATCGAAGCTGACCCGGCCAAGCGCGAGCAGATGTATGTGGAACTGCAGAAACTGGCGAAACAGGACGTGAACTGGATCGACTTGTACTACAGCCCTTACATCAACATCTCACGTAAGAACATAAGCAACTTCCTGCAAAACCCGCTGGGCCGCTTCACCCTTGAGGAAGTGGTGAAAAACTAATAATCAGGGAACCGCGCAATGCAAATGTGGCAGGGGGCAAACCCCCTCCCACATTTTGTTCCAGTTGTGTCAGTGGTTACTGGGCATCGAATGCCTGCCCATTCACGCCCGCGCTGTCCGGCCCCATCAAATACAGGTACACCGGCATGATTTCCTCCGGTGCCGGCCTTTCCATCGGGTTTTCCCCTGGATAAGCCTGGGCACGCATGCTGGTGCGGGTGCCGCCTGGGTTGATGCTGTTGGCCCGCACCGCCGCCACATCCTCCAGTTCGTCGGCCAGGGTCTGCATCAAGCCTTCGGTGGCGAACTTCGATACGCCATACGCCCCCCAGTACGCCCGGCCTTTGCGCCCAACGCTGCTGGAGGTGAACACCACCGATGCATCCTGGGACAGCTTGAGCAGCGGCAGCAAAGTGCTGGTCAGCATAAACATCGCATTGACGTTCACATGCATCACCCGCATGAAGTTCTCGCCGGACAACTGTTCGATCGGCGTGCGTGGGCCGATGATCGAAGCGTTGTGCAGCAGGCCGTCGAGGTGGCCGAATTCCTTCTCGATCATCGCCGCCAATTCATCGTATTGATGGGGCAGGGCGGTCTCCAGGTTAAACGGAATCACCACCGGTTGCGGGTGGCCAGCGGCTTCGATTTCGTCATACACCTGGGCCAGGTTGGCTTCGGTCTTGCCCAGCAAGAGCACGGTGGCTCCATGGGCGGCATAGGTTTTCGCCGCTGCCGCGCCAATCCCGCGACCGGCACCGGTCACCAGGATGACGCGGCCTTTGAGCAGTTCTGGACGTGCGGAGTAATCAAACATAAATAGCCTCGACAGAATTCAACATGTTTCAGCACAAAACTTGAGACCGGTGGAGATCCCTTGTGGGAGGGGGCTTGCCCCCGATAACGGTGGATCAGTCAACAAATGCAGTGACTGACACACTGCAATCGGGGGCAAGCCCCCTCCCACAGGGGATCTTCATCGGTCAGCTGGATCGATGAGCCATCAGCAACTGCATAGCGCGTTATCCAGCACCTTGCGCAGTTCCAGCGGGTGATCCACCACCACATCCGCGCCCCAGTGGCGCGGGTTGTCGTCCGGGTGGATATAGCCATAGGTGACCGCGGCTGTGCGCGTGCCGGCGTCGCGGCCGGACTCGATGTCACGCAGGTCGTCACCCACGAACAGCACGCTGGCCGGGTCGAGGTCGAGCATCTTGCACGCCAGGATCAGCGGCTCGGGGTCCGGTTTGCTGTTCTTCACATGGTCCGGGCAGATCAGCAATGCCGAACGCTCGGCCAAGCCCAACTGCTGCATGATCGGCTCGGCAAAGCGCACCGGCTTGTTGGTGACCACGCCCCAGATCAGGTTGGCCTTTTCGATGTCCGCCAGCAGCTCGCCCATGCCGTCGAACAGCTTGCTATGGATCGCGCAGCCCTTGAGGTAGCGTTCGAGAAACTCTTGGCGCAGTTCCTCGAAGCCTGGGGACTCGGGGTCCATCGAGAACGTCACCGCGACCATCGCCCGCGCGCCGCCGGAGATTTCATCGCGGATGTGTTGGTCGTTGATCGGCGCCAGGCCTCGGTCGGCGCGCATGGCCTGGCAGATGGCGATAAAGTCCGGCGCCGTATCCAGCAGGGTGCCGTCCATATCGAAGAGAACCGCTCGCAACTTCACAGGCTTACTCCTCGCGCAGGGTCTGGATCATGTAGTTGACGTCGACGTCGTTGGCCAGCTTGTAGTGCTTGGTCAGCGGGTTGTAGGTCAGGCCGATAATGTCCTTGACGGTCAAACCGGCCTGGCGGCTCCAGGCCCCCAGCTCGGACGGGCGGATGAATTTCTTGAAATCATGGGTGCCGCGCGGCAGCAGCTTCATGATGTATTCGGCGCCGATGATCGCGAACAGGTACGCCTTGGGGTTGCGGTTGATGGTGGAGAAAAATACCTGGCCGCCCGGCTTGACCATGCGGAAGCACGCGCGGATCACCGATGACGGGTCCGGCACGTGTTCGAGCATTTCCAGGCAGGTGACCACGTCGAACTGCTCGGGCATCTCTTCGGCCAGGGCTTCGGCGGTGATCTGGCGGTACTCCACGTTTACGCCGGACTCCAACTGGTGCAACTGGGCCACGGCCAGTGGCGCTTCGCCCATGTCGATGCCCATCACCGTGGCACCGCGCTGGGCCATGGCTTCGCTGAGGATGCCGCCGCCGCAGCCAACGTCCAGCACCTTCTTGCCGGCCAGATTGACGCGTTCGTCAATCCAGTTGACTCGCAGCGGGTTGATGTCGTGCAGCGGTTTGAACTCGCTTTCGCGGTCCCACCAGCGGTGGGCCAGGGCTTCGAATTTGGCGATTTCGGCGTGGTCGACGTTGCTCATGGTGAATCCTCTGAATCTGATAAATCGGTGGGCCGGTGTTGAACGCGCAGGTTCACCACCGTCGTTATTCGTGCTGCCCGCTGATGCGCCTGCCCCAGGCAACGGCCGTGGCGGTCAACTGTTGCTCATCCATGCGGGTCAATCGCCGGTCGTCGAGCAACTGCTTGCCGGCGACCCAAAGGTGTTTCACGCAATCGCGTCCGGTGGCATATATAAGCTGTGAGACCGGATCGTAGATCGGTTGTTGCGCCAGCCCCGACAGATCGAAGGCGACGATATCCGCCGCCTTGCCTAGCTCCAGCGAACCGATCTCAGTGTCCAGCCCCATGGCGCGCGCTCCGTTGAGCGTAGCCATGCGCAGTGCGCGGTGCGCGTCCAGGGCGGTGGCCGAACCGGCGACGGCCTTGGCCAACATCGCAGCGGTGCGGGTTTCGCCGAGTAAATCCAAGTCGTTGTTGCTGGCGGCGCCGTCGGTGCCGAGGGCCACATTGACGCCAGCCTGCCACAGACGTTCCACCGGGCAGAAGCCACTGGCCAGTTTCAGGTTCGACTCAGGGCAATGGATCACGCTGGTATTGCTTTCTACCAGCAAAACCAGGTCGTCCTCGCTGATTTGAGTCATGTGAACGGCCTGGAAGCGCGGCCCCAACAGCCCGAGGCGGCTCAGGCGCGCCAACGGCCGCTCGCCGGTCTGCTCCACGGCTTGCTGCACCTCGCCGGCGGTTTCGTGTACATGCATATGGATGGCGGCGTCGAGTTCTTCGGCGATTACTCGGATTTTCTCCAGATTGGCGTCGCATACGGTGTAGGGCGCGTGGGGGCCGAAGGTGATATTGACGCGCGGGTGGTGCTTGAGGTCGCCGAACAGCTCGATGCCCTGGCGAATCGCTTCATCGGCGGTGCTGGCGCCAGGGATCGGGAAATCGAGGATCGGAATCGCGATCTGCGCGCGCATGCCGCTGTTGTGTACGCAGTCGCTGGCGACCTTGGGGTAGAAGTACATGTCGGAGAAACAGGTGATGCCCCCTTTGAGCTGTTCGGCGATAGCCAGGTCGGTGCCGTCGCGTACAAAGGCTTCATCGACCCACTTGGCCTCGGCGGGCCAGATATGCTTCTCCAGCCAGGTCATCAGCGGCAGATCATCGGCCAGGCCGCGAAACAGGCTCATGGCCGCGTGCCCGTGGGCGTTGATCAAGCCGGGGCTGAGCAGCATGCCCGGCAGCTCGCGCACCTCGGCGGCCTGCAGTTTCAACGCTGCCGCCCGAGGCCCGATAAAGGCGATGCGCCCGTCGCGGATGCCCAGGCCGTGCTCCCTGAGCACCACGCCGGCGGGCTCCACAGGTACCAGCCAGGTCGGCAACAGCAAGATGTCGAGCGGGGCGGCGGTGGGGGTCATCGCGGGCTTCTTCCTGGGCAGCTATAAAAGAAGCGCGAAGTATACCCGAGCGTCCTGGCTGGCGGATCGCTATAATCGGCGGCTTTTGTTCATGAGTGCGGAGTAAGGGATGCGCGATCGACTGTTGGCTGCGGAGAAAGTGAAGGCCATCGATTGGCGCGACGGCACGCTGCACCTGCTCGACCAACGCGCTTTGCCGTCCCGCGAGCGTTGGGTCGCCTGCGCCACGGTGGACGAAGTGGCCGCGGCCATCCGTGGGATGGTGGTGCGCGGCGCGGCAGCCATCGGTATCAGTGCGGCCTATGGCCTGGTACTGGCCGCTCGGGCGCGCATCGCCGAGGGCGGTGACTGGCAAGCCGGGTGGGAAGAAGACTACGCACTGCTCGCCGAGAGTCGTCCGACCGCGTCGAACCTGTTCTGGGCCCTCAAATGCATGCGAGACCGCCTCGACCGTCTCAAGAAACACGCCGATCCGCTGGCTGCGCTGGAAGCCGAGGCCATTGCGATTCATGAAAGCGACCGCGAAGCCAACCTGACCATGGCGCAATTGGGCGTCGACCTGATCCGCAAGCATCAGGGCAATGCCCAGGCCATTTTGACCCACGGCAACGCGGGCGCGCTGGCCACCGGCGGGGTCGGCACGGCGCTGGGGGTGATCCGTGGCGCATTCCTTGAGGGCATGGTCGAGCAGGTCTATGTCAATGAAACCCGTCCTTGGCTGCAAGGTTCACGGCTGACCGCCTGGGAGCTGGCAGGCGAGGGCATCCCGGTCACGGTGAATGCCGACTCGGCCGGTGCCCATATCCTCAAGACCAAAGGTGTGACCTGGGTGGTCGTGGGCGCGGACTGCATCGCCGCCAACGGTGATGTGGTCGGCAAGATCGGCACCTACCAACTGGCGGTCTGCGCCATGCATCACGGCGTGCGCTTTATGGTAGTGGCGCCGAGTTCCACCCTGGACCTGATGATGGAGACCGGCGAAGACGTCGCCCTGGAAGAACGCAATGCCGGTGAATTGCTGGAGGTGATGGGGCAGCAGCTGGAGGTCGGCGCCTACAACCCGGTGTTCGATGTGACGCCAGCCGACCTGATCGATGTGATCGTGACCGAAAAAGGCATCGTCGAACGGCCGGATACCGCGAAATTGGCCAAGTTGATGTGCCGTAAGCGGCTGCACTGAGGTTTATGTGGAGGCTGAAATGGTCATCGTGGGCAAGCCCCCTCCCACATTTGACTGTGTTCACATTTTCAGTGTGCGAGGGGCTTGCCCCCGATTGGCTCTAAAAGTCAACAAAACCCTCGGATTCTCCCTCGAAAAATACCACCACCCCACCTCTGAGCCCCTCTCGTCGCCCTCAAGCCTGTCATCCGTCAACTTACTATGCTCCATGCCCATCAAGGGGATAGGTGCGTGGCGGCGATTGTGATAACATCCGGCGGTTTCCAAGGTCACCCCGAGGGGCGGCCTATAACGTGCAGATCCGTGTCATAACTCGTTGATTTGTCGTAAGTCGTTGCCAGGCACTCTGCCGGCAGCGGCGAGCTTCGTTCGTCCCATATGGATGTGACGAAGTTTCACCCGAAAAAGGAATCAGGCTTCTCATGGGCGAACTGGCCAAAGAAATCCTCCCGGTCAATATCGAAGACGAGCTGAAACAGTCCTACCTCGACTACGCGATGAGCGTGATTGTCGGTCGAGCACTGCCTGATGCGCGCGATGGCTTGAAGCCCGTGCACCGGCGTGTGCTGTTCGCGATGAGCGAGCTGGGTAACGACTGGAACAAGCCGTACAAGAAATCTGCCCGTGTTGTCGGTGACGTGATCGGTAAGTATCACCCTCACGGCGACACTGCGGTGTACGACACCATCGTACGTATGGCCCAGCCGTTTTCCCTGCGCTACCTGTTGGTAGACGGTCAAGGCAACTTCGGTTCGGTCGACGGCGACAACGCCGCGGCCATGCGATACACCGAAGTGCGCATGACCAAGCTGGCGCACGAGCTGCTGGCCGACCTGCATAAAGAAACCGTGGACTGGGTGCCGAACTACGACGGCACCGAAATGATCCCGGCCGTCATGCCGACCAAGATCCCCAACCTGCTGGTCAACGGTTCCAGCGGTATCGCCGTGGGCATGGCCACCAACATCCCGCCGCACAACCTCGGTGAAGTCATCGACGGTTGCCTGGCTCTCATCGACAATCCTGAGCTGACCGTCGATGAGCTGATGCAATACATCCCTGGTCCGGACTTCCCGACCGCCGCGATCATCAATGGTCGCGCCGGTATCATCGAAGCCTACCGCACCGGTCGCGGGCGCATTTACATGCGTGCCCGCTCGATCATCGAAGATATCGACAAGGTCGGTGGCCGCCAGCAGATCGTGATCACCGAACTCCCGTACCAGTTGAACAAGGCGCGTCTGATCGAGAAGATCGCCGAGCTGGTCAAGGAGAAGAAGCTCGAAGGTATTACCGAGCTGCGCGACGAGTCCGACAAGGACGGTATGCGCGTCGTGATCGAGCTGCGTCGTGGCGAAGTGCCGGAGGTGATCCTCAACAACCTCTACGCCCAGACCCAACTGCAAAGCGTGTTTGGTATCAACGTCGTAGCCCTCATCGACGGTCGCCCGCGCATTCTGAACCTCAAGGATCTGCTGGAAGCCTTCGTCCGTCACCGTCGCGAAGTCGTCACCCGCCGTACCGTGTTCGAACTGCGCAAGGCCCGCGAGCGCGGCCACATCCTGGAAGGCCAGGCGGTTGCGTTGTCGAACATCGATCCGGTGATCGCGCTGATCAAAGCCTCGCCAACCCCGTCGGAAGCCAAGGAAGCGCTGATCAGCACGCCTTGGGAATCCAGCGCCGTGGTAGCCATGGTCGAGCGCGCTGGCGCCGACTCCTGCCGTCCGGAGAACCTGGACCCGCAATACGGTCTGCGCGAAGGCAAGTACTTCCTGTCCCCGGAACAGGCCCAGGCCATCCTGGAACTGCGTCTGCACCGCCTTACCGGTCTGGAGCACGAGAAGCTGCTGGCCGAGTACCAGGAGATCCTCAACCAGATCGGCGAGTTGATCCGCATCCTCAGCAGCGCGGTGCGCCTGATGGAAGTGATCCGCGAAGAACTGGAAGTGATCCGCGCCGAATACGGCGATGTGCGCCGCACCGAGATCCTCGATGCGCGCCTCGACCTGACCCTGGGCGACATGATCCCGGAAGAAGAGCGCGTGGTGACCATCTCCCACGGCGGCTATGCCAAGACCCAACCGTTGGCGGCCTACCAGGCCCAGCGTCGTGGCGGTAAAGGTAAGTCGGCTACCGGCGTGAAGGATGAGGACTACATCGCTCACCTGCTGGTAGCCAACAGCCACACCACGCTGTTGCTGTTCTCCAGCAAGGGCAAGGTGTACTGGCTCAAGACCTACGAGATCCCGGAAGCCTCCCGTGCCGCCCGTGGTCGTCCGTTGGTCAACCTGCTGCCGCTGGACAGTGATGAATACATCACCACCATGCTGCCGGTCGAGGAATACACCGAAGGTCACTTCATCTTCATGGCCACCGCCAAAGGCACCGTGAAGAAGACCCCGCTGGAATCCTTCAGCCGTCAGCGCAGCGTTGGCCTGATCGCCCTGGAGCTGGACGAAGGCGACGTGCTGATCTCGGCCGCCATCACCGATGGCGAACGTGAAGTCATGCTGTTCTCCGACGGTGGCAAGGTTACGCGCTTCAAGGAGTCCGACGTACGCGCCATGGGCCGTACCGCCCGTGGTGTGCGCGGCATGCGTCTGCCGGAAGGGCAGAAGCTGATCTCGATGCTGATCCCGGAAGAAGGTAGCCAGATCCTCACCGCTTCCGAGCGTGGTTACGGCAAGCGCACCGCCATCAGCGAGTTCCCGGAGTACAAGCGTGGCGGCCAGGGCGTGATCGCCATGGTCAGCAACGAGCGCAACGGCCGTCTGGTCGGCGCGGTGCAAGTGCTCGACGGCGAGGAAATCATGCTGATTTCCGACCAGGGTACCTTGGTGCGTACTCGCGTGGCCGAAGTGTCGAGCCTGGGTCGTAACACTCAGGGCGTCACCTTGATCAAGCTGGCCAAGGACGAAAAACTGGTGGGCCTGGAACGCGTCCAGGAACCCTCGGAAGTCGAAGGCGAAGAGCTGGAAGGTGAGGCGTTTGAAGGCGAGGTGATCCCGACAGGCGATGACACCGTCGACGAGCCTACCCTCGACGCTGCCGCAGACGAAGAAGAACCGCAGGAATAAGCGGACACACAGGGGGCGGATGAAGATTCGCCCCCTTGTTGTTTGTCCCCTATGAAATAACACGTCCTTTGGCTGGACGCGGTCAATGTGGGAGCTGGCTTGCCTGCGATGGCAGCGCCGCGGTATCACTGCGCTACCGAGGTGCCCTTATCGCCGGCAAGCCAGCTCCCACAAGGGTTCGCTCCAGAGAAAGGTTGTTACCGAACATGATTGCAGCCCCACCAGATCAGAGTGAGATTGGATGTGAGCAAGAGAGCCTATAACTTCTGTGCCGGTCCCGCGGCGCTTCCTGAAGCAGTCCTGCAGCGCGCGCAGGGTGAACTCCTCGACTGGCATGGAAAAGGCCTCTCCGTGATGGAAATGAGCCATCGCAGCGATGAGTTCGTGTCCATTGCCACCAAGGCCGAGCAGGACCTGCGCGACTTGCTGGACATCCCCTCCAATTACAAAGTGTTGTTCCTGCAAGGCGGCGCCAGTCAGCAGTTCGCCCAGATCCCGCTGAATCTGCTGCCGGAAGACGGCACTGCGGACTACATCGACACCGGTATCTGGGGGCAGAAAGCCATTGAGGAGGCCTCGCGCTACGGCCACGTCAATGTGGCGGGCACCGCCAAGCCTTACGACTATTTCGCGATTCCCGGTCAGAACGAGTGGAAGCTGTCGAAGGACGCGGCCTACGTGCACTACGTACAGAACGAAACCATCGGAGGCCTGGAGTTCGACTGGGTGCCGGAAGTCGGTGACGTCCCGTTGGTGTGCGACATGTCCTCGGACATCCTCTCGCGCCCGATCGATGTGTCCAAATACGGCATGATCTACGCCGGCGCGCAGAAGAACATCGGCCCGAGCGGCATCCTGGTCAACATCATCCGCGAAGACCTGCTGGGCCGCGCCCGTTCGCTGTGCCCGACCATGCTCAACTACAAGGTCGCGGCCGATAACGGCTCGATGTACAACACGCCGCCGGCATTCGCCTGGTACCTGTCGGGCCTGGTGTTTGAGTGGCTCAAGGAGCAGGGCGGTGTGGCTGCCATGGGCAAGCTCAACGAAGTGAAGAAGCGCACCCTGTACGACTTTATCGATGCCAGCGGCCTCTACAGCAACCCGATCAATAAAACGGATCGCTCGTGGATGAACGTACCGTTCCGCCTGGCCGATGATCGCCTGGACAAGCCGTTCCTGGCCGGTGCCGACGAACGCGGTCTGCTCAACCTCAAAGGCCACCGTTCGGTAGGTGGCATGCGCGCCTCCATCTACAACGCTGTCGACATCAACGCGATCAACGCGCTGGTGGCCTACATGGCAGAGTTCGAAAAGGAACACGGCTAATGTCTGAACAAGAACTCAAGGCCCTGCGCGTTCGCATTGACAGCCTGGACGAGAAAGTCCTGGAGCTGATCAGCGAGCGCGCGCGATGCGCCCAGGAAGTGGCGCGAGTGAAGATGGCGTCCCTGGCCGAAGGCGAAGTGCCGGTGTTCTACCGCCCTGAACGCGAAGCCCAAGTGCTCAAGCGTGTAATGGAGCGCAACAAGGGCCCGTTGGGCAACGAAGAGATGGCGCGGTTGTTCCGTGAAATCATGTCGTCGTGCCTGGCCCTGGAGCAGCCGCTGAAAGTGGCGTACCTCGGTCCTGAGGGCACCTTCACCCAAGCGGCGGCCATGAAGCACTTCGGCCACGCGGTGATCAGCAAACCAATGGCGGCGATCGACGAAGTGTTCCGCGAAGTAGCGGCCGGTGCGGTGAATTTTGGCGTGGTGCCGGTGGAGAACTCCACCGAAGGCGCGGTCAACCACACCCTCGACAGCTTCCTTGAACACGACATGGTGATCTGTGGCGAAGTGGAGCTGCGTATCCACCACCACTTGTTGGTGGGCGAGAACACCAAGACCGACAGCATCAGCCGCATCTATTCCCACGCTCAGTCCCTGGCTCAGTGCCGCAAGTGGCTGGATGCCCACTACCCGAATGTCGAGCGTGTGGCGGTGTCCAGCAACGCCGAAGCGGCCAAGCGGGTCAAGGGCGAGTGGAACTCAGCGGCGATCGCTGGGGATATGGCCGCGGGCCTGTACGGCCTGACGCGCCTGGCGGAAAAAATCGAAGACCGCCCGGACAACTCCACGCGCTTTTTGATGATCGGCAATCAGGAAGTGCCGCCGACCGGCGACGACAAGACCTCGATCATCGTGTCCATGAGCAACAAGCCCGGCGCCCTGCATGAGCTGCTGGTGCCGTTCCATGACAACGGGATCGATCTGACGCGCATCGAGACTCGGCCTTCGCGCAGCGGTAAATGGACCTACGTGTTCTTTATCGATTTCGTCGGCCATCACCGCGACCCGCTGGTCAAAGGCGTGCTCGAGAAAATCAGTCAGGAAGCCGTGGCACTCAAGGTGCTGGGCTCCTACCCGAAAGCGGTTTTGTGAGGCGTTAACATGAGTGGCAACTTCCTCGCCCTGGCTCAGCCGGGCGTGCAACAACTGTCGCCTTACGTTCCGGGCAAGCCGGTGGACGAGCTGGCGCGCGAGTTAAACCTGGATCCGGCCAACATCGTCAAGCTGGCCAGTAATGAGAACCCGTTGGGCCCAAGCCCCAAGGTGTTGGCGGCGATTCGTGAAGAGCTGGCGGAGTTGACCCGTTATCCGGACGGCAATGGCTTCGCACTCAAGTCCTTGTTGGCGGAGCAATGTCGTGTGGAACTGAACCAGGTGACCCTGGGCAACGGCTCCAACGACATTCTTGAGTTGGTAGGCCGTGCTTATCTGGCCCCGGGCCTGAATGCGGTGTTCAGCGAGCACGCGTTCGCGGTCTACCCGATCGTGACTCAGGCCGTTGGTGCCGAGGCGCGGGTGATTCCAGCCAAGGAGTGGGGGCATGACCTGCCGGCCATGCTGGCGGCCATCGACGCCCAGACCCGCGTGGTATTCATCGCCAATCCGAACAACCCCACCGGCACCTGGTTCGGTGCCGAAGCCTTGAACGACTTCCTGCAGGACGTGCCGGAGCATGTGCTGGTGGTGCTGGACGAAGCCTACATCGAGTACGCCGAAGGCAGCGACCTGCCGGACGGCCTGGATTTCCTCGCGGCGTATCCGAACCTGCTGGTGTCGCGCACGTTTTCCAAGGCCTATGGCCTGGCGTCGCTGCGGGTGGGTTATGGCCTGTCGAGCGCGGTGGTCGCCGATGTGCTGAACCGCGTGCGCCAACCGTTCAACGTCAACAGCCTCGCCCTGGCGGCGGCCTGTGCGGCGTTGAAGGATGTCGACTACCTAGAAGAAAGCCGTCGCCTCAATGAAAGCGGTATGCAGCAGTTGCAGGATGGCTTCCGCGCATTGGGCCTGGGCTGGATTCCGTCCAAGGGCAACTTTATCTGTGTCGATCTGGGCCAAGTGGCTGCGCCGATATTTCAAGGGTTGCTGCGCGAAGGTGTGATCGTGCGCCCGGTGGCCAACTACGGGATGCCGAACCACCTGCGTATCACCATCGGCTTGCCGGCTGAAAACAGTCGCTTCCTGGAGGCGTTGGCCAAGGTTCTGCCTCGTGGTTGATGTCACTGCATTGCAACCTGCTGTGCCTATGATCGGTCGCCTGGTGGTAGTCGGTCTGGGCTTGATCGGCGGTTCCTTCGCCAAGGGCCTGCGTGAAAGCGGGCTGTGCGGTGAAGTAGTGGGCGTCGACCTGGACCCGCAATCGCGCCAACTGGCCGTTGAGTTGGGCGTGGTGGATCGCTGTGAAGCCGACCTGGCGCTCGCGTGTAAAGGTGCTGACGTGATCCTGCTCGCCGTGCCCATCCTGGCCATGGAAAAGCTGCTTGCAGTGCTGGCTCAGATGGACCTGGGGCAAGCGATCCTGACCGATGTCGGCAGTGCCAAGGGCAATGTGGTGCGCGCGGCGCAACGGGCCTTTGGCGGCATGCCCGCGCGCTTCGTGCCTGGGCATCCGATTGCCGGCTCCGAGCAGAGCGGGGTGGAGGCGTCGAATGCGCAGTTGTTCCGCCGGCATAAGGTCATCCTGACGCCGCTTGAGCAAACGGATCCGGCGGCCTTAGCGGTGGTGGATCGTCTGTGGCGCGAGCTAGGGGCGGATGTGGAGCATATGCAGGTCGAGCGGCACGATGAAGTGCTGGCGGCGACCAGTCATTTGCCGCATCTACTTGCCTTTGGCCTGGTGGATTCGTTGGCCAAGCGCAACGAGAACCTTGAGATTTTCCGTTACGCCGCCGGTGGTTTCCGCGATTTCACGCGGATTGCCGGCAGTGACCCGGTGATGTGGCACGACATCTTCCTGGCCAATCGCGAGGCGGTGTTGCGCACCCTGGACACCTTCCGTAGCGATCTCGACGCTTTGCGCGATGCGGTCGACGCCGGGGATGGCCATCAATTATTGGGCGTGTTCACCCGTGCGCGGGTGGCGCGTGAACATTTCAGCAAGATCCTGGCTCGCCGGGCCTATATGGAAACCGCTGTGAGCGCCGATGCGTTGACCTTTCTCGCCAATCCAGGTGGCCGCCTCAGCGGGCGTATCCGGGTGCCCGGGGATAAGTCGATCTCCCATCGCTCGATCATGCTGGGCTCATTGGCCGACGGCGTGACCGAAATCGAAGGCTTTCTTGAAGGCGAAGATGCCCTGGCGACCTTGCAGGCGTTTCGCGACATGGGTGTGGTGATCGAGGGGCCGCACCATGGTCGCGTGGTCATCCATGGGGTGGGGCTGCACGGTCTGAAACCTGCGCCGGGGCCGATTTATCTGGGTAATTCCGGCACATCCATGCGCTTGCTCTGTGGGTTGCTGGCTGCGCAAAGCTTCGACAGCGTATTGACTGGCGACGCGTCCCTGTCCAATCGCCCGATGAACCGCGTGGCCGAGCCGCTGCGTGAAATGGGCGCGCAGATCGAAACCGGCCCGCAAGGGCGACCACCGTTGACCATTCGCGGTGGCCAGTCCCTGAAGGGTTTGACCTACACACTGCCGATGGCCAGCGCCCAGGTCAAATCCTGCCTGCTGCTGGCCGGTCTGTATGCCAATGGCAAGACCGCGGTGACTGAACCGGTGTCAACCCGTGATCATACCGAGCGTATGTTGCGCGGCTTTGGTTATCCCGTGGCGGTGCACGGGGCGACGGCAGCGGTTGAATCCGGCCATGCGCTCAAGGCGACCCATATTGAAGTGCCGGGGGATATCTCGTCGGCGGCGTTCTTTATGGTGGCAGCCTCGATTGCCGAGGGTTCCGAGTTGGTGCTGGAGCATGTTGGCATCAATCCGACACGCACCGGCGTGATCGATATCCTGCGGCTGATGGGCGCGGATATCACGCTGGAAAATCCCCGTGAAGTGGGTGGCGAGCCAGTAGCCGACCTGCGGGTGCGTGCGGCTGCGCTGACGGGTATTGAAATCCCCGAGGCCCTGGTGCCGTTGGCGATCGATGAGTTTCCCGTGTTGTTTATCGCGGCGGCGTGCGCTGAAGGGCGAACCGTTTTACGCGGCGCGCAAGAGTTGCGGGTCAAGGAGTCTGATCGTATCCAGGTCATGGCCGACGGTCTGTTGGCGCTGGGCGTGAAGTGTGAAGCCACCCCTGATGGGCTTATCATTGACGGCGGCCCGATGGCGGGGGGTGAGGTTCATGCCCATGGGGACCATCGCATTGCCATGGCCTTTAGTGTGGCTGGGTTGCGGGCAACTGCGCCGATTCATATCCATGACTGCGCCAATGTTGTTACGTCTTTTCCGAATTTTCTTACACTGTGTGCCCAAGTCGGCATCCGTGTTGCCCAAGAGGCTCAATTGTGAATATCAAAGCACCGGTGATAACCATCGACGGGCCAAGCGGTTCGGGTAAAGGCACGATCGCCGGCATCCTGGCTAAGCGCCTTGGCTGGGGCCTGCTGGATTCCGGCGCGCTTTATCGCTTGCTGGCGTTTGCCGCGCGTAACCACGGGGTCGACCTGACCAATGAGGCGTTGCTGACCCAGCTTGCTGCTCATCTGGATGTGCAATTCATCGCGGCGACAGACGGTCAACTGCAGCGCATCATTCTTGAGGGCGACGAAGTCAGTGATGCCATTCGCACTGAAGATGTCGGCTCCGGAGCGTCACAGGTGGCTGCGTTGCCGGCCGTACGGGATGCGCTGCTGCAGCGTCAGCGGGCGTTTCAGGAGCCGCCGGGCCTGGTCGCCGATGGGCGCGATATGGGGACTGTGGTGTTTCCCGACGCACCGTTGAAGATTTTCCTGACGGCCAGCGCCGAGGAACGGGCGCGCCGCCGCTACTTGCAGTTGAAGGGCAAAGTCGATGGTGTTAGTCTGTCGAGTCTGCTAGATGAGATCCGTGCACGCGATGAGCGTGATACCCAGCGCGCAGTAGCCCCGCTCAAACCGGCGGCCGATGCCATACAGCTGGATTCCACGGAGTTGTCCATCGAGCAGGTGCTGGAACGCATCAGGAGCGAGATCGCCATTCGCGATATCGCCGGGTGACCAAGAAGGCTGCAGGGGACCAGTCATAGTCCTGTGGTGCTTCTTTTAATTGAAACTGACCCACACCGTCTGGGGTGTGGAGATGGGCGTATTCTTCGCCCTTATCAACAGGAATTAAAATGAGCGAAAGCTTTGCGGAACTCTTTGAAGAAAGCCTAAAAACCCTGAACCTTCAGGCAGGCTCCATCATCACCGGTGTTATCGTTGATATCGATTACCAAGCTCGCTGGGTAACCGTTCACGCTGGTCTGAAGTCTGAAGCTCTGATCCCGCTGGAACAGTTCTACAACGATGCTGGTGATCTGACAATCAATGTCGGTGACGAAGTTCACGTTGCTCTGGACTCGGTTGAAGACGGTTTCGGTGAAACCAAGCTGTCCCGTGAAAAAGCCAAGCGCGCTGAATGCTGGATTGTTCTCGAAGCAGCCTTCGCAGCTGAAGAAGTGGTCAAGGGCGTTATCAACGGTAAGGTTAAAGGCGGCTTCACAGTCGACGTTAACGGCATCCGTGCGTTCCTGCCAGGTTCTTTGGTCGACGTTCGTCCAGTGCGCGACACCACGCACCTGGAAGGCAAAGAACTCGAATTCAAGGTCATCAAGCTCGACCAGAAGCGCAACAACGTTGTCGTTTCCCGTCGCAGCGTCCTGGAAGCAGAGAACTCCGCCGAGCGTGAAGCTCTGCTGGAATCCCTGCAGGAAGGCCAACAAGTCAAAGGTATCGTCAAAAACCTCACCGATTACGGCGCATTCGTCGATCTGGGTGGCGTCGATGGCCTGCTGCACATTACCGACATGGCTTGGAAGCGTATCAAGCATCCTTCCGAAATCGTCAACGTTGGCGACGAGATCGATGTCAAGGTTCTGAAGTACGATCGTGAGCGCAACCGCGTTTCCCTGGGCTTGAAGCAGCTGGGCGAAGATCCATGGGTTGCTATCAAAGCACGTTACCCAGAAGGCACTCGCGTGACCGCGCGTGTTACCAACCTGACCGACTACGGCTGCTTCGCTGAGCTGGAAGAAGGCGTGGAAGGCCTGGTACACGTTTCCGAAATGGACTGGACCAACAAAAACATCCACCCTTCGAAAGTCGTACAAGTCGGCGACGAAGTGGAAGTTATGGTTCTGGACATCGACGAAGAGCGTCGTCGTATCTCCCTGGGCATCAAGCAGTGCAAATCTAACCCATGGGAAGATTTCTCTGGCCAGTTCAACAAGGGCGATAAAATCTCCGGCACCATCAAGTCGATCACCGATTTCGGTATCTTCATTGGTCTGGACGGCGGCATCGACGGCCTGGTTCACCTGTCCGACATCTCCTGGAACGAAGTGGGCGAAGAAGCTGTTCGTCGTTTCAAGAAGGGCGACGAGCTGGACACCGTTATCCTGTCGGTTGACCCAGAGCGCGAGCGCATCTCCCTGGGTATCAAGCAACTGGAAAGCGATCCGTTCTCCGAGTACGTTCAAGAGAACGACAAAGGCGCAATCGTTAAGGGCACTGTGAAAGAAGTTGACGCTAAAGGCGCCATCATCACTCTGGCCGACGATATCGAAGCGACTCTGAAAGCCTCCGAAATCAGCCGTGACCGCGTTGAAGACGCGCGCAACGTTCTGAAAGAAGGCCAGGAAGTAGAAGCCAAGATCATCAGCGTTGACCGCAAGAGCCGCGTAATCCAACTCTCCATCAAGTCGAAAGACGAAGTGGAAGAGAAAGAAGCTATCCAGAGCCTGAAATCGGCTCCAGAAGCTGCACAAGGCGAGACCACCATGGCCTCCCTGCTGCGCGAAGCAATGGCTAAGCAGAACTAAGTTCTGTAAAAGCTGTAGGAAAAGGGCGACTTCGGTCGCCCTTTTTTGTGCCTGAAATTTGTTGAATCAACAACTTAGAACCAACGCGTTCAGCTCAGTGTCGGAAGTGACTATAGTCTTTAAAGAGACGCCACCAACGCTGTTGTTTCATAAGGATTCGGATGAACAGGCTTATCGTAGTGCTCGCCCTGGTAATGCTTGCGGGGTGCGCCGCCACCAATGCAAAAACTTATGCAAAGCGCGGCGTCAGCGGTGTTGAGATCGACTGCTCGGGCCTAGGCAACAAGTGGGAGAAGTGCGAGAAGCGCGCTGCACGCGAGTGCAAGATGCAGGGCTACAAGGTTATCACGCGCTCCAGCGACGCCAAGGATGAAGAAGGCGACTACTTGTTTGGATGGAACCCGGCAGGAGCGGTCACACGCAAGATGCTCGTAATCTGCAAATAGCCTAAGGAGCTTTGTTCGCCAGTGTTTATTCAGTCGTATATTAGTTTATGCACGGGCTGTTCAAATTCATCAAGTCATGCTAAAACCTTTGAAGCGCTTTTCCTAGCTGCTTGAAAAAGAAGGGAAAAATATGACGAAGTCGGAGTTGATCGAACGAATTGTCACCCATCAAGGGCTGCTGTCATCCAAGGATGTGGAGCTGGCTATCAAGACCATGCTTGAGCAAATGTCCCAATGCCTTGCCACCGGAGATCGCATCGAAATCCGCGGCTTCGGCAGTTTCTCCCTGCACTACCGCGCACCACGCGTAGGCCGCAACCCAAAGACCGGCCAATCCGTCAGCCTCGACGGAAAGTTCGTTCCCCACTTCAAACCGGGCAAAGAATTGCGGGACCGGGTGAACGAAGAAGAGGAAGAGGGCGTCTGAGTGTTTTTGGGGTAGGAGAAGGTTATGCGTGGGGTTAAGCGCGTTTTGCTGGTACTGACAGTGTTGGTTGTAATCTCGGCTGTCTTGGGTTTTGTGCTCGAAAACCAGCAGGGTGTTTCGCTCTCATTTTTGAGCTGGACAACTATGCAGATGCCGGTAGCGGTGTTTGTCGTAATAGCCCTGATCGTTGGGATGCTGATAGGGCCGTTATTCCGTGCTTTGGTTGGCGGTTGTCGACGAAAAATGGCACCTGCGGTACGCGGCTAAGGACGATTCTTAAGCCTTTGATGCGTTTGGCATGCTGGGCGTAGAAGCCGTCTGTCAGAAAATCTTCCTTATGTATTTCAATTGTCGCGCGGTCTCATGATTTTGTGGGGTTGGTAGGTTGCGTCTCAAGCCCCGATATTGTGTGGTCGTCGCTTCCGTTTGATACCTCTCCTTCGCTCTCGGCGTTGTCTTTACAGGCTTAAGAGCTGTATCTCTCGCTAAGCAGGAATTATCCTACGGCTCTGTCAAGGCTTGTAATATGTCAGCGAGATGGCAGAATGGAGTCTTTTCTCGATAACGGACATTTCGTGTGTTCAAGATTTGGCAGAGACGCCCGGTTTTGACGGTCATATAACTCGAATAAAAACACATAAAACTGTCTGCATAACGAGCCCGCAGTTTCTCTTTGAAGGCAGGTTTTTGTTGTGAGTAGTAATTTTCGTATCCCCTCTACGCCTCCGTACAGTGAAATTGGCATTGTCACAATTTTTCATGCCGTTTGGCAGCAGAAAGCTTTGGTTTTATTTGTGACAATAGGGGTCATAGTAGCTACGGCCGTCTATGCTTTTACTGCAGCCCCGGAATACCAAGTAAGTAGTGTTCTGCGTCCTGCTGCTATTAATGAGCTGGACGAATTAAATCGTTCTGAAGTCTACCAATTGCCTCCCGGAGATGCGCTCATAAAAGTAGGTGCATCTTTAGAATCATATGAGACTCGACTTAATTTCTTTAGGGCTAATCAGGCTTTGTTCAAGCCTTTCGAGCGGCCCGGACGTACGCTTGAACAAAGCTTTGACGTCTTTAATCGTGACTCTCTCAAATTAGTCCTTCCCGATCCGAAAAAATCTGATTCTCTTAGTGCGTATATAGGCCTAGAGCTAAAATATCCAGAAGGTATTGATGGCGTCAGTTTACTTAATAAATTCGTTAATTACGCAATCGCTGCTGAGCGTAAACAGATCGCTGCTGATCTTAGGGTAATTGTTAGAAATCGTCTAATCGAGCTTGAAGGCAAGATTGACGCTGCTCGGTCGAGTTATAAAACGGGCAAGGATGCGCGAATAGCGACGCTTCAGGAGGTCGATAATATCAAGCGAGCTCAGTTGCAGGACGAACTGAAAGCGCTGCGCCAGCAAATCGAAACTGGACGCCAAGACCGCATTGCACAGCTGGGCGAAGCAATCGCGATTGCAAAAACTCTCGGAATTGAAAAGCCGACAACCCCGTCTGCGTTGGGTGAAAAAGCTGCCGGTTCCGGTGAAAGTAATAGTGTGATGCGAACCGAGATTAATAATCAGCAGACACCGCTTTATTTTATCGGGGTAGAAGCTTTATCAGCTGAGCGTACGGCGCTGTTGCAACGTAAATCTAATGATTTTACCGAAGGTCGAATTGCCCAAATCGCTCGTGAACTGCAGTTATTGCAGAGTAACCGTGAAGTTGAGATGTTGAAGCAGCGCCAGAATGAAGACCTCTTTCTTTCCGGGGTTGAACCCCTGAGAGCTGAGATTGTCCGTCTGAAAAATCTAGGCAACCTCGACATCAGCAACATGAAGCTGGCGACGATAGACCGAAAAGCGCTTGAGCCATTAAGGCCGGTACATCCTAAAAAAATATTGATATTGGCCATTGGCGTTTTAGTGGGGGGGATTTTGGGGGTTCTAGCTGCATTGGTTAGGATTTTTTTCGTCACTGGTCGGCGCTCCACGCAACAGGAGCTCATTCCGTTGCTTTCTAACGCTGTAGGCAAGCAATTGCGTGAGAAGACGAAACCTTAATCCTGCTCTCCAACGCGCTCATCAGGCCATGATCGAGCATAGGCTATGTCTCATTATTGATCCCGGGTTTTGAGGTTTTACCTGACCTTTCTTGGGTATTCAACTATCGAAGCTCTGACATCTGGGTAGGGATGTATGGATATTTCCTTCGTTATCTTGCTGTGCTCAGCGCATGCCGCTTCCTAATGGGTATTTTTGGAATTTCAACTTCACGGCGTTTGGAGGCGGTATTTTCCCAAGGGCTGGTTTGTTGGTATTAAGGTCCGCAGCCTCAAAGCCGTAAAGTCTTTTTAGAGTTCGTTTTTGAATTGGAGGGTTGGGGCTGTATCATCATTCTTTGTAGCTCACATGCGTGCTGCGCCAGCGTAGGGGCCGGGGAAGGCCTTTACTCAAAGGACTGCCCGCATAAAAAATGGCTATTCGCCATGGCTGATTGTAAGGTGCAACCGAAGCTGCGACTGCGACGAATTTTTGGCGGGGTATAGTAGTCCAAGGCTTTCGAGACGTCAGCGTCAGCTTTTGGATGAGTAGTGCGTTTTGTCGGTATTAATCAAGTAAACCTCTGTCCGAATGATAGGGGATCTGAACGTTAAGGACGTGTTTTAGATATGACAATGTTGAAGCGTAAGGGGATCATTCTTGCAGGAGGCGCGGGTACCCGTCTCTACCCATTGACGCTGGGAGTGTCAAAGCAAATGCTCCCCATCTACGACAAGCCGATGATCTTCTACCCGCTATCTGTGCTGATGCTGGCAGGTATTCGTGAAATTTTGATTATCTCCACCCCTGATGACTTGCCAGGGTTCAAGAAACTGCTGGGTGATGGTAGTCAGTACGGTGTGCAATTGAGCTACGCGGAGCAGCCGAGTCCTGACGGCCTGGCGCAGGCGTTTCTCATTGGTGAGGAGTTTATCGGCAAAGACCCTGTGTGCCTGATCCTGGGCGACAACATTTTTTATGGACAGCATTTTTCCGACAATTTGCGATCTGCCATGTCGCAGGCGTCTGGGGCTACAGTCTTTGGTTATCACGTATCTGATCCAGAGCGCTTTGGTGTGGTTGAGTTTGACCACACCGGTCGTGTGCTCAGTATTGAAGAAAAACCGGCCAAACCTAAGTCGAACTATGCCGTCACCGGGCTGTACTTTTACGACAACCACGTTGTGGAGATTGCCAAAAGTATTCGCCCATCCTCTCGAGGTGAGCTTGAAATTACGGATGTGAACCGTGCTTATCTTGAGCAGCAAAGTCTGACTGTTGAAATGTTAGGTCGAGGCTTTGCCTGGCTGGATACAGGAACCCATGAGTCGCTGTTGGAGGCGAGTCAGTTTGTACATACCATTGAGCATCGACAGGGCTTGAAAGTGGCTTGTCTTGAGGAAATCGCCTTCCACGCAGGCTGGATTACATCCGAACAACTGGCTATTCAAGTACAGCACTTGAGTAAAACAGGATACGGACAATATCTGCGGAACATTCTGACAGAGCATAAGAGCTGATGAAGTTTATAGAGACCAAGCTGGCTGGTGTGCTCATCATTGAGCCCAAAGTATTCGCGGATGACCGTGGATGGTTTATGGAAAGCTTCAATGAGCCATTGTTTCATGAGCAACTCGCTGCGTTGGGTCACCCGATTCCACGCCCGTTTGTGCAAGACAATCATTCCTGCTCAAAAAAACATGTTTTGCGGGGGCTTCATTTTCAGGAAGATCCCCACGCACAGGGCAAGCTGGTGCGAGTCACTGCGGGCAGCGCCTATGACGTAGCGGTTGATATCAGAAAGGGCTCGGAAACATTTGGTCAGTGGTTAGGCGTCGAACTGTCAGCAAGCAATGGACGGATGCTTTGGATTCCAGAAGGGTTTGCTCACGGGTTTTTAGCCCTGGAAGACAATACTGAGTTCCTCTACAAGACCACGGATACATACTTCAAGGCCTGCGAGCAATCCATCAACTGGAGTGATCCCGCCATTGGTATTCAATGGCCAGTTACTGAAGAGTTGATCATCAGTCAGAAAGATAACGAAGCTCCGTTACTCTCGGATGTCATTTCTTTTATCCCTGCGCTGACAGGTAACGTGACGTCGAGGGAACTGCAAATAATTGGAGATGAGCGTGGCAGCCTGATTGCTTTGGAGCAGGGACGTGATATCCCTTTCGACGTGAGGCGAGCCTACTATATTTTCAACACTAAATCGGGTGTCAGCAGAGGCTCGCACGCACATTTTAGATTAGAGCAGTACATTATCTGCCTATCGGGTAAGTGTAGAATCTTGATCGATGATGGTGTGACGCAAGAATCAATTTGGCTAGATGCTCCGAACAAAGCCATTCACATCAGGAAGCTGATTTGGCGCGAAATGCACGATTTCAGCGAGGATTGCGTTCTCTTGGTGTTCGCAAGCAATCACTATGATGAAGGCGATTATTTACGAAGTTATGATGAATTCATACGTGCGATTAAACGATACGCTTGATTGAACAGCATGCTTGCTGCGATCCGTTACTAGCGAGCCGGCCTGATCAAGCGGCACACAGATTTGCTACGGTGCAGCGGTGGCTGTGCCTTTATGAAATTAATAATGAAGCACCGAGGTCAGGTATTTTTTGATGATTCCATTTCTCGATCTAAAATCATTGAACAAGGTTCACCGTGAAGAGCTGATAGACGCGGCCACACGTGTTATTGATTCGGGCTGGTATATTCAGGGTGAATCCCTCAAGCGTTTTGAGGAGGATTTTTCAGTTTACACAGGTGCGCTTTACACCGTGGGTGTGGCGAACGGTCTGGATGCTTTGACCTTGACCATACGTGCCTGGAAAGAGCTAGGAAAACTCAAAAATCACGATGAAGTAATAGTTCCGGCCAATACCTACATCGCAACGTTGCTGGCTGTCACCGAAAATGACCTGACACCGGTTTTGGTTGAGCCTGACGCAGATACATATAATCTGTGCCCCAAAAATATCGAGCGTGCGTTAACTGATAAAACCCGCTTGATCATGCCTGTTCATCTCTATGGTCAGTTAGCTGACATGCCTGCAATTGATGCAATTGCAAAGCGTGAGAATTTGCTAGTTCTGGAAGACTCCGCTCAAGCTCACGGTGCACATGTTGCGGGCAAGAGCGCGGGTAACTGGGGAAATGCATCCGGTTTCAGTTTTTACCCAGGCAAAAACTTGGGCGCGCTGGGAGATGCAGGTGCGATTACCTCCAGTGATGCTGAACTGGTCAATATGATCCAAGCGTTACGGAACTATGGTTCCCATGAGAAGTACAAGAACCTGGTGCAGGGCGTGAATAGTCGGCTAGACGAAATCCAGGCGGCCATGTTAAGCGTAAAGCTGAAATATCTGCAGGCGCAGACTGAGGCCCGTCGACGTGTTGCTGCTATCTATATGTCGGGAATAAAGAATCCTTTAATTAAGTTGCCATTGGATTCCAGCATTGATGTGATGGATTACACCTCGCACGTGTGGCATCTTTTTGTCGTACGGTCCGAGATGCGTGAGGCCCTGCAGCGCCACCTGGCAGAGTCCGGTGTTCAAACGCTAATCCATTATCCTATCCCACCTCATCAGCAACAGGCCTATACGCAGTCCGGCTTTTATGATAAGTCATTCCCTATTACTGAATGTATCCACCGGGAAGTATTGAGCTTACCAATCAGTCCAGTGATGACCGACGATGAGGCTTATCGTGTTGTTGAAGCTTGCAACAGCTTTTTTGTAGACGCCTGATATGACGCTGCTTCGAACAAGCTTCCTTAACGGTATTGCAGTCATTATCAAGATGCTAACTTTATTGGGCATCAACAAAATGCTGGCTATTTATGTGGGACCTTCTGGTTATGCCGCGTTAGGCCAGTTTCAAAACGCAGTGCAAATGATTACGACGTTTTCTACGGGCGCTATTAGCAATGGGGTGACTAAATACACTGCTGAGTATAAAGATGATGAGGATGCCCAACGTCGGGTATGGCGCACTGCGGGCGCGATTGCATTTATTGGCTCAGTAGTATCATCTGCCTTGATTATTTTCTTCAGTAAACCGCTGGCCGTGTGGTGTTTTAATGATGAGACTTTGTACAGCGTATTTATCTGGTGCGCTGCTACAGTGGTGTTTTTCTCGTTCAACACCTTGCTACTCGCTATTTTAAATGGAAAAAAAGAAATCAGCCGATATATCCTGGCTAATATCGGGGGAAGCCTCCTATCCTTACTGGTCACCATAGTCATGGTTGTGCTGTACGGTCTCTATGGTGCGTTGATATCACTGGTGCTCTATCAATCCATCGCCTTTTTCGTTACGTGCCTGCTTTGCTATAGAACTCCATGGTTTCGTTTTTCGAATTTATTGGGTCCGTTGGACAAGCAGGTTGTTTTAAATCTCACAAAATTTACCGCCATGGCGCTCACTACCGCCGCATGCGTGCCGGTCAGCCAAATTTTAGTCCGTAACTATCTTGGTTCTGAATTTGGCTGGGAGACGGCCGGTTATTGGGAGGCTATGTGGCGTTTAAGTACAGCGTATTTGCTGCTTGTTACAACGACGTTGGGTTTATATTTTTTGCCGAAGTTATCAGAGCTGATCAATCCAGAGGATATCAGGAAGGAGATAGTGCAAGGGTATAAGCTCATCCTGCCTGTTGCGATGGTCTGTGGCTTGGTGATCTATCTCTCGAGAGACTTTATTATAGGGCTTCTATTCACCAGTGCATTCAGCCCAATGAGAGAATTTTTCGCGTGGCAGATGCTGGGTGATACGTTGAAAATTGCAAGCTGGATACTCGCCTATCTGATGCTGGGCAAGGCGATGGTTAAGATGTATATCATCACAGAAGTTTTTTTTGCGTTTGGCTTTTATCTTTTAACAGTAGTGTTAACAAAGATTGGTGGACCAGTTGGTGTTACTTGGGCTCATGCCGTTAATTACGGATTTTATCTAGCTGTTATGTACTTTCTTATCTATAGAAAGTTAGATCAAAATAATACAGTGTGAGGTCTTTTTGCCCATGAGTCGCTTCCTACCCTTGATTCGTGATTTAATTTTAACGCAAAAAGATATCGATAAGAGTGTCGAGTTGGCAGAAATTTACGGGTCTATACTCTGGGCTGTTGATAAAGGTATCTACGATGATCCTGAGTTGGAGAATATATTAACTGACCGGTGCCTGATTGAAGTTGAAAAAGGCGAAGCCCTTTTACCTTTCAAGGACTGTATCCATTTGATATCCGAGCCATATCTGATCGGAGGGCATACTCGGCTAATGGAACAGCTCTCTACGATGCATTCGGAAAAGCCTGACCTTCTAATAACTCGCAAAAGTGATAAGAAGGCGATCGAACGTACGCAAAATTTCTTTAATAACTGCACCGTCGTAAAATCCGGAACGCCATTGCAGAGAATAGTTCAAATCATAGGGTATTTGAAAGCGTATAAGAGGGTGGTTTTGCATATACACCCTGATGATATGGTCGCTGTTATTGCCTGCCGTATTTTAAAAGGATTTACGGGTGCCCAGATTTTCTTCGTGAACCATGCTGATCATGTTTTCACCTATGGCAGCACGGTCGCTGATGTGTATTTCGAAATCAGTACCTTTGGCCTTCGTCGGGATATGAAGAAGAATATATCAGGGAACAAGTCCTTTTTGGGTATTCCGCTAAGTACCCAACTAGTTCCAAAAAAACATCGTCTACCTGAGAAGGAAGCTGCACTGAATTTTTTCAGTGCGGCGTCGCCATTCAAGTTTAAGCCAGTTAAAACGTATGATTCACGGCCCGCGATTGACAGAATTTTAACTGAGTTTAAGAATTCTACATTCTGGATAGTTGGAGCAAATCCATATACAAATACTTGGTGGTGGCCACTGAAACTTAAATATTGGCGTCGTTTCAAGATTTTGTCGTCCGTTCCTTATGAGAGTTATTTGAAGATTTTAGAAAAAGCCGACTTTTATGTTGATAGCTATCCAACGCCCGGCGGAACTGCATTTGCCGAGCAACTGGTTAGTGGCCGTCGCTGTGTGGGGCTCCGCGCACCCATACAGGGATATTCGCCAGCAGATAATCTTAAAAGTAGTAGCGTGGATGACTTAATTACCAGTATTCTTCAATTTGATAATGATGAGTCAGTGACTGAGTCAGTTTACACAGTAAATGGCTATGATGCCGTGAAGTCGCGCTACTTGGCGTGCCTATATGAAAACGTTTTATATGCTAATGAAATACAAAAGTATGTTGCATGGACGGGTGATATTTCTGTTTATGAGCAAGCAGAAAAAATAACTTCAGCTATTCCAGCTGAAGTGATCGCTAAACTGACTGGTTACGATGGCAAGTTATTATTTGCTGTGTTGCAAGAACTTAGTGTCACGCAAAAAATAAAAATGGTGATTAAATTAGCACTTTTAAATCTAAAAGATTTGGTAGGTAAAGGCTCGAGGTCGGATAAAGTATGAGAGCATTAGGGTTGCTTTTTTTTATTACTTTGCTCTTGCTCTCAGATTACATCATCCTAACGTTTCACGCGCCTGCTGTTTTCGGTGCTTGGCGCGAAGAGGCGGTATTGTTATATATCTTGACGACAGTGTTGCTAGCGTTTTTTCAGGCCGGAACTCGCCATTCGATACCGCGACAGTATAAAGAACAGCTTTTGATATTCGTTTTTTTTATCGCTTTCTATTTGATGTGCGGAGAACTCTCTGATTCGTCTTTTCGGATGTTCCGCTCTTTTGCGATGCCCGTTCTTTTTGCATTGATGGTAAATGAGCTATGTCGGAATTTAGAGATTGAAGTAAAACTGCGGATGATATTTTTCATCCTGGTGTTGATGACTTTTATTTTTGGTAGTTATGCCGTTTATCAATACCTCACCATCGATGATGCTGCGCAATTTTGGTATTGGCCTTTGCTGTTAGAGAAGGGCTTTGAATTAGAGGTGTACAATTCTATGAGAGAGGGAAGCGCCCGCATGTCAGGGTTCTTTACCGGTACACTAGAATTCAACGCCTTTGTTCTGAATACTGCACTATTTGCCAGTTCTCTGCTCGTGCAGGCCGTCAGAAACCGGAAATATAACTTAAGCTTTATCGGATATCTCCTCACGGCTTTCGTTTCGACTATGCTGATTTGTTATGGTTCCGTAAGAACTGCCGTTATCGGGATGATATCTGCCACGTTTTTCCTGATGGTATTGCAACTATTCAGGCGGAGAATACTCATAAAAATGTTGGGTTACAGCTATTTTCTGCTTTTCACATGCTCGATATTTTTCTATCTTGCCTTGGGATACACCGAAGATTTGTCTGCACTTGATCGGGTAAGACAGTGGTATGTGGTTCTCGAATCGCTTAGTTCCATGCCGTTGGGTCTGGGTTTTGGTGCCATCGGCCCAGGTCAAGCGCATTGGTATGACTCCTTGTGGCTGAATCTCTTGGCTTCTGCTGGCTATGTAGGGCTCGCCATCATGGTCGGGCTGATCCTGTTTTACGGTAAAATTGTCACGGCCGCCCAGCAATTACGTTTAGGAGGAAGCTCCTTTATGGCAGGCGTTGCCGACTATCTGGTTATCAGTTATCCATTTTTCCTCAGCAGTTTCTTCTTTCAGTCTTATACCAATAGTGTCGTCTTGTATCTTTTTACGCTGATTATTGTGGTGGTAATGTATGACTCAAAATATCGTGCCAATTAAGCTTTCAATATTGGTTGTTCTTTATGGGCGGCATTATAAGGACTCGACCGCTATAATAACACTATTGGACTGTGTAAAGAAATTTCAGGAAAAAGGGATCGGGATCGATTTTTTTGTATGGAATAACACTCCGCAGTGTTCGCCCATTTTAGTTAAAAAAGATTTGACGTGGCTAGAAGGAAATAATGACGGTTTGGCTCATATTTATAATCGCGTTGCTGCAAAAGCTTTTGAAGCAGGGGCGACACATTTTGTTATTTCGGATGATGATACCGATTACTCAGCACGAAATTACGTTGATTCAATTGCTAGTGCGATTAAGTTCGAAGCGAAATCACTGCCGGACGCATTTGGCGTGATGCTGCCGAAAATTTACTCGGGCGAGAAGCTGGTCAGTCCAGGTGAGCGCTTCTGGTTTTTTGGTCGTCTGTCATCGACAATCGATAGCGGAATGAATACTTCCCTTAATAAGCTGGCTATCAACAGTGGAGTAATATTCACAAAAGCTTGCTATGAGCGCATGGCGCCGCTCTTTGATGAGCGTCTTAAGTTTTATGCCACGGATACAGCATTCTTCGTAAGGTACGAGTCTTATTATTCACACTTCTATGTGCTTGATACCGAGCTTCAACATGATCTTTCTGAACACACATCAGATAGCCCTCAGCGTGCGGTCTTTCGTTTTCAGGAAATGATTCGTGGCTTTCGAGTAATCTTTGAACAAAAAGGTTACTTTCTTCGCTTTGTGATGGAATCTTATTTGATAGTTTCTGCGTTGAGAAAAAGTGTTTCGTACAAGGATTCTGGATTTCTCCACTCATACATTTTGTCTTTTAAGGAGAAAAAATAATGCTGATAGAGCTGGTTGAGTTTCTTTCTTTGAAAATCAGGAGGCGCAGTATCAGAATTGATAGGCGTATTCCTGATGGTTATCTCTCTGACTTCGTATTGTCTAGAGCTCTCATGGTGATCAATGGTTTTTTAAAGTTCAGGCGACTTTCGATCATTCTGGTAGGCAAGCGCGTTACGGTGAAGGCGCGATCGCTGATCTTTGGGGGGAAAGGACTTATGGTCGACGATGGATGCTTTATCGATGCCTTAGCCGTCAACGGTATTACCTTTGGCGAAGGGGTTTCTCTGAAGAAAAATGTTATTATCGAATGCACGGGCAGCCTGACTAAATTAGGTGAGGGGCTTTCGATTGGTAATAATGTCGGTATCGGCAGTGGTAGCTTTTTGGGGTGTGCGGGAGGCATTACTATAGGCGATGACACGATAATTGGTAACTATGTGTCTTTTCATTCAGAGAATCATAATTTCTCTGACCCTGCAGCGCTTATTCGTCTTCAGGGGGTAAATAATTCAGGAATTCAGATTGGTAGTAATTGCTGGATAGGCGCTAAGGTGACGGTATTGGACGGCGTTTTCCTTGAGGATGGCTGTGTAATCGCAGCTGGCGCTGTTTTGAAGGCTGGACGATACGCCGCCAACTCTATTTATGCCGGCGTTCCGGCAAGGCGAATAAAAGAACGTTGCTAAAAGGATGTGTAGTGAAAAAAATTATATTTTTTCATTTGCTCAATGACTACAGCGGGAGCCCAAAGGTTCTCTCTCAGGTGATTGATGCAGTATCGAGAAAAGGATTTGATGTCGAGTTGTTTTTAGGCGGGAGGGGTAGTTCCGGTTTTCTTTCGGCTGCGCTTTGCGTTCAACGACGTTATTTTTACAAGCGCTTTGATAATAAGTATTTGACGCTTTTAAGTTATGCTTGTTCGCAAGTTTTATTGTTTTTAAAGTTGCTGAAGTATCGAAAGTCCTCAGCGATTTTTTACGTCAATACTTTACTTCCTTTCGGTGCGGCGCTGGCTGGGAGGTTACTGGGAATTAAGGTTATTTACCATATTCACGAAACCTCTATTCGTCCAAGGCTTTTGAAGGTTTTTTTGCGGTGGATAGTTGAGAGCTGCTCAAGCAGTAATATATTTGTGTCAGGTTTTGTTGCGCGGGCCGAGAGTTTTTCCAATATTGGCAGCAAAGTTATTTATAATGCTATTCCGCAAGAAATGAGTGAAGTCGCTGATTGTCATGTTTACAATCCCTATCCGAATGGAAAGTTTTGTGTATTGATGATTTGCTCATTGAAATCATATAAGGGTGTCAACGAATTTGTAAAAATTGCTCGCTCTTTGAGTTCGCATTCCACTTTCAAGTTTAACTTGATCGTTGGGGCGACGGAGACGGAAGTTTCTGAATTTTTTAGGGGGGCTTCGATTCCCGACAATCTGACTATTGTTTTCAGCTGTGCTGATGTTGTGCCTTATTATCAAAGTGCGAGTATTTTACTCAGTCTTTCGAGACCGAATGAATGGGTGGAAACCTTTGGTTTGACGATACTTGAGGCACTTTCATTTGGCATCCCGTGCATTGTGCCGCCGGTAGGGGGCCCCGTTGAGCTAGTATCCGACGGTTGCGAGGGGTATCTGATGTCATCTGATAGGGTCGAAGATATTTCTGAAAAACTGGTATTTTTACAAAAAAATTCGGATGTCTGTTATCGCCTGTCTGCGGCAGCGAAGGTAAAGTCGCTTAGTTTCGCAAGTGAAAAATTTGAAAGTAGCGTGCTCGGGGTGTTTGATGGGATTTAAAATTGCAGTCATAGGAACAGTCGGCCTTCCAGCTCAATATGGTGGTTGGGAAACACTGTCAGAGCAACTGGTTACGTATCTGGATCGAGAGTACGAGATTTCTGTGTATTGCAGTTCGAAGTCCTATACGCGTCAACCCAAGAAATATGGCAACGCAGATTTAATTTACATTCCGTTAAAAGCTAACGGTGTGCAAAGTATCCCTTATGACATTGTCAGCATGCTGCATGCCTACCGCAAGAATGATGTGCTGGTGATCTTGGGGGTTTCCGGCTGCATTGCGCTTCCGTTTATAAAAATGCTTACAAAGAAGAAGGTTGTCGTAAATATTGATGGCTACGAATGGAAGCGTGCGAAGTGGTCTACTTTTGCCAAGAAGTTTTTGAAATTTTCAGAAGCCGTGGCAGTCAAATATTCCGATGCAATAGTTACCGATAACCAGGTGCTTCAGGATTATGTTCGTAGTGAATACAGGCGAGAAAGCACGCTTATCGCCTATGGCGGTGATCAGGCGAAAACACGTGCATTAACTGAGTCCGATCGCGAGCGCTACCCATTTTTACGTAACCCATACGCATTTTCTGTATGTAGGATTGAGCCTGAAAATAACATCCACATTATTGTCGAGGCATTTCATACTAGTGGGCTCCCTATGGTCATTGTTGGGAACTGGAAGCAGAGTGAATACGGGAAGGCGCTCCAGGATAAGTATTCAGGTACGGAGAACCTCTATCTGTTGGATCCTATCTACAATGGCGATGAACTAAGCCCGTTACGTAGCAACGCCACTATTTACATCCATGGTCACAGTGCTGGTGGAACTAATCCTTCACTTGTGGAAGCAATGTGGTTGAGCTTGCCTATTATCGCGTTTGATGTGTCCTTCAATCGTGCTTCTACCGAAGACAACGCCAAGTTTTTCGATTCTAGTGAGTCACTTATAGCTCACGCGTCTATGCTTTTTTTCGATGAAACTGCACGTGCTGCGTTGAGCAAAAAAATGCATGAAATTGCGTTGCGTCGATATCGTTGGGAAGGGGTGTCTTCTCAATACGATAAGCTATTCAAACAGCTATTGTTGACGAATAGGGTTTGATTATGTCCGATAGTTTGAGTGTCACGCCCATTTCACAAATACCGAAGATTCTTCTTACCGGTGGTACTGGTTTTGTCGGGCGCCCACTGCTTGAGGCCTTGGTTACTGCCAGGTATCCAGTTGTCAACGTGACACGCAGGAGCGCTGCCTTTGCGCTACCTGGCGTTCAGAATTGCGTTATCCCGACGTTGTCTGGAGACAACGACTGGAGTGCTTCATTACATGGAGTGGAGGTAGTAATCCACTCCGCTGGGCGCGCCCACATTATGAACGAGACCCACAGCAACCCGCTGCAGGCGTTTCGGGAAGTGAATGTGGATGCCACGCTTAATCTTGCCCGGCGAGCTGCGGAAGCCGGCGTAAAGCGCTTTATATTTGTCAGTTCCGTTAAGGTTAATGGCGAAGAGACCGAAAAAAATCGTGCGTTTAAGCCTTCGGACGTTCCAGCACCGCGTGACGATTATGGCGTATCTAAGGCGGAAGCGGAGCTAGCGTTGATGACGCTGGCGAAGCAAACCGCGATGGACGTGGTAATCATTAGACCTGTCTTGGTTTACGGCCCGGGTGTAAAGGCAAATTTTGAAAAAATGTTGTGTGCCGTTTATAAAGGCTTGCCTCTGCCATTTCGCACAATTAACAATCGTAGGAGCTTGGTGTTCATAGATAACTTAATCGATTTGATCCGTGTGTGCATTCATCACCCTAAAGCTGCAAATCGAATATTTTTGGTAAGCGATGGCGTGGACTTATCTATCGGGCAGATTCTAGGAAAACTGGCTGTTGCAATGAATAAAAAGTCCCGTATATTTTCGTTTCCGCAATCCCTTTTGGGACTGGGAGCATCTGTGGTGGGCAAAAAAGAGTTTTTTCAGCGTCTGTGTGGGTCGCTTCAAGTCGATATTGCCGATACACGAGCGCTTTTAGGCTGGGCCCCACCTGTCAGCATTGATGAAGCATTTGCTATTACAGCGCGTTCTTATCAGGAAGAACAAAGAGGCATCTCTCATGGCTAATTTGGCAGAGATGCTTAACACCAGAGATAATAACTTTAATTTTATTCGCATGGTTGCAGCCTTTTTTGTTCTGGTTTCACACGCTTACCCGCTTTCGCGTGGGGCGTCTGAGGTCGAGCCGCTTGTGGCCCAACTCGGTATCTCCCTTGGCGGTTTAGGTGTATTTACCTTTTTCTGTATTTCGGGATTTTTTATCTCGCTTAGTTATCAGCGGTCAAAAAGCAATGTTGATTTCGGCGTTGCAAGATTTTTGAGACTATATCCTGCGCTGTTGGTTGTTTTGGTGTTAAGTGCATTTGTCGTGGGGCCATTTTTTTCAACTATGAGTATGCACGATTATTTTTCTTCAAGTGAGGTCTATAGTTATGTAACTGCTAACTTGAAATTGAAGAATATTCAGTTTCAATTGCCTGGCCTGTTTCAGGATAATCCTTATCCAGGTATTAACGGGTCCTTGTGGACGCTGTATTATGAAGTTTTATTGTACGCTTTGGTTTTTGCTTTAGGTGTCATGGGTATTTTTAAAAGTTTGCCGCGGGTGTCGTTGTTTTTTGTAGTGTATTTTTTGTTTTATTTTACTTTTAGATTCTTGTTAGAGGTTGAATACATTCAACCCGGTTTTCAGATGCGCATGTGGGTGCAGTGGAGTTTTGCGTTTATAGTAGGCATGTTGTTTTATGCTTACAGGTCATCTATTTGGCTTGACTATCGTATTTTAGTTGCATGTTGGATAGTGACTTTTTTTCTGAGTAATTCACCTATTTTTGTGGAGACTTTTGTATTTTCCTGGAGTTACTCCGTATTCTGGGTTGCCTTCAATACTCAATGGTTTGCTCGTCAGTTTAATAGGTTGGGAGACTATTCTTACGGTCTGTATATTTATGCATTTCCAACGCAGGAGATTTTAGCCCATCTGTACAAGGGTATTACGCCTTTGGCCATGATCTTGATAGCTTTACCGGTAGCGCTTATTCCTGCCATATTTTCCTGGCACTTTATTGAGTACCCTTGTATTTTGCGTAAAAAAGTGATCGCTGAAAGAATCTATCAGTCGTTCGCTAAGCTTTCAGGAATGGTTACTAAATACTTAACTAAATAGCTCTGAATTCATAGGTTGGTGCTGAAAAATGAAGCGTTTTTTTGATCTTTTGCTGAGCTTCTTTGCATTGCTCATACTATTGATCCCGATCGTGCTTGTTACCATTGCAGTAAAATTTACTTCAAAAGGCCCTGCCCTTTACTGGTCTGACCGTGTGGGCGTGAATAATGCCATATTCAAAATGCCAAAGTTTCGCTCAATGCGTACAGGAACTCCCGCAGTGGCCACGCATTTGCTGCAGGACCCGGCCCAATATCTTACGCCGATTGGAAATTTCCTAAGAAAGTCCAGCCTGGATGAGTTACCTCAGCTGTGGAGCATCATTTCTGGTGATATGAGTTTTGTCGGACCCAGGCCGGCGCTTTTTAACCAGGCGGACCTTATTGCATTGCGCACTGAGCAAGGCGTGCACCTCATACGCCCAGGCCTCACAGGCTGGGCGCAGGTGAACGGACGTGATGAGTTGCCGATACCTGTTAAGGTTGGCTATGATGCGTATTACGCGAAAAATATGAGCTTATTTTTTGATTTGAAAATCCTGTTTTTGACAGCTTTGAAGGTACTCAAGCGAGATGGCGTCTCCCATTAAAGCGGTGGAGGCATCAATGAGTAGTTTGGTCAGACAGGCGGCGTACAGTGTTTTTTGTTCTGCGTTTATTGCGCGGTCGACAAGAATTTTGATCTAACGCAAGGATCGTAGGTGAATCATGATTAACCGGCTGCGCACTTGGCTATTGAAGTTGCCTCGTCACCAAAAACGACTGATACAGGTAATTGCGGACGTTGTCCTCGTTTTCTTGGCACTTTGGATGGCTTTTGTTGTTCGCCTCGGCATGGACGAGATGATCAATCCTGTAAAAATTCATCTCTGGCTGTTTTTAGCCGCGCCGGTCATAGCTATTCCGCTTTTCATTCGCTTTGGTATGTATCGCGCTGTCATGCGCTATTTTGGCAATGATGCTTTGGTTGCGATTATCAAAGCTGTCAGTCTGTCATCACTGATTCTGGGGGTAGTCGTTTATTGGTATAGCAACCATCAAAATATCGTGCCCCGGTCAATTATCTTTAACTATTGGTGGTTGAGCTTGATCATGGTTGGTGGTTTACGCTTGACCATGCGCCAATACTTTTTGGGTGATTGGTTTACAGCCGCCCAGCATGTGCCTTTTACCAGTCGCGAAGACGGCCTTCCGCGTGTCGCAATTTATGGCGCCGGCGCCGCGGGTAATCAATTAGTCGCAGCGTTGCGTATGGGCCGGGTCATGCGTCCGGTCGCATTTATCGATGACGACACCACTATCTCGGATCGTGTCATCTCCGGACTTCAAGTCTATAAACCCAAACATATTCAACGAATGATCGATGTAACGGGAGCCCAGGAAATTCTCATGGCCATTCCGTCGTCGAGCCGTGCGCGGCGTCGTGAGATTCTTGGCTTTCTGGAAGGTTTTCCGCTCCACGTTCGTAGCGTTCCCGGTTTCATGGATCTCGCCAGTGGTAGGGTTAAGGTTGATGATATTCAAGAGGTCGATATTGCTGACTTGCTGGGTCGTGACTCGGTGCCTGCACAGGCTGAACTGCTCGAGCATTGCATTAAGGGACAAAGCGTCCTTGTGACCGGAGCGGGCGGGTCGATCGGTTCTGAGCTGTGCCGGCAGATCTTGGAACTCAGGCCAACGACCCTGTTGTTGTTCGAGCACAGTGAGTTCAATCTCTACAGCATTCTTTCCGAGCTAGAGCAGCGCATCACTCGTAATTCGTTGCCGGTTAAGTTGCTGCCAATATTGGGGTCGGTACGTAATCAGTCCAAGTTGCTTGATGTGATGAAAACCTGGCATGTCGATACGGTTTATCATGCCGCGGCTTATAAACATGTACCCATTGTCGAGCACAATATTGCAGAAGGTGTATTAAATAATGTTATCGGTACACTGAATACTGCCCAAGCCGCGCTTCAGGCAGGCGTTTCGAATTTCGTCCTGATCTCGACAGATAAGGCTGTGCGTCCAACCAATGTCATGGGCAGCACCAAGCGTCTTGCTGAGATGACGCTTCAGGCCTTAAGCCGTGAGCTTGCTCCTGTTCTATTCGGTGATAAGTCCAATGTCTCCCGCGTTAATAAAACTCGCTTCACCATGGTTAGGTTTGGCAATGTATTGGGTTCTTCCGGCTCAGTGATTCCGTTGTTTCACAAGCAGATCAAGTCTGGTGGGCCCCTGACGGTTACGCACCCGAAAATTACCCGTTACTTCATGACCATTCCCGAAGCGGCTCAATTGGTTATACAAGCCGGTTCCATGGGGCTCGGAGGTGATGTATTCGTGCTGGATATGGGAGAACCGGTTAAGATTGTTGAATTGGCCGAAAAAATGATCCATTTGTCCGGTTTGAGCGTACGCACCGAAAAAAATCCTCACGGTGATATCGCCATTGAATTTTCAGGGTTGCGCCCGGGAGAGAAGCTCTACGAGGAGCTGCTGATTGGTGATAATGTTGTTGCTACACAGCATCCGATGATTATGGGTGCCAATGAGGATCACCTGCCTTGGGAAATTCTGAAGGTCAAATTGTCTGAGTTGCTTGAAGCGGTTAACCAGGACGACTACAACCGAGTCCGCCAACTGTTACGGGACACGGTCAGTGGTTACACGCCAGATGGTGAAATTGTTGACTGGATTCATCAGCAGCGTCGACTTGAACCATGACGCTGAGGATAACCAGGAAATTGAGGCAATGAAGTCCTGATGATTCAGTTAAACTAAAAAGCCGGTCTTGGACTGGCTTTTTATGCCTGAAAATAAGCTGTTTAGATATTCTTCTTTGTTCGAGAACTAATAATTTTCGCAGGGTTTCCTACTACGGTTGCATTAGCTGGCACCGACCGGGTGACAACTGCTCCTGCGCCTACCATCGCATTTTCTCCGATTACAAGCCCGGGCAAGATGGTGCAGTTAGCGCCAAGGGATGCGCCTTTGCCTACAACGGTACGATTAAAACTCTCAGGATAGACTTTGCTTCTGGGGTAAATGTCGTTAGTGAAAGTGACATTCGGGCCAATAAATACATCGTCGGCGATAGTAATGCCGTCCCAAAGTTGCACACCGCATTTGATTGTGACGCGATCTCCAATAGTCACGTCGTTTTCAATGAATACGTGGTCGCAGACATTACAGTCTGCTCCAATTTTTGCATTAGGCAAAATATGCGTGAACGCCCAAATTCTGGAGCCTTTACCAACGTCTGCCGACTCACATAATGCATGGGAGTGCACGAAGTACTCCTTGGAATCACTCATTTCTTCTCCGTCTTCTTCTGAACCAAAATGTAATAGTCTCTTGGAAACGAAAACGATTTTCCATTTTTTTCGAGTAGTTTTTTATTTGACGGACGCTGACTCTCTAACCGTGCGTGACAAGCGTCGTCTGAACGGGTTCATTCCTCAGGCTTTTGGCTCGATTTTTCTCTCAGCCGGCATGCTCACACTCAGCCAAGAGCAGTCTTCAGGCGTGTCAAAAAAATTCAAACACACCCTGTAACCCAGTCATTTTTGACTCCCTAGCAGCATCATCTAAGTTAGAAAAGCAGCTTCGGAAAAGCTGCTTTTCTCTTACCGATATCATGGAACGTCACCAATGCAAAACGCGTACATCTCTTCCCTTATCTTCGCCTTCCTCACCAGCCTCTCTGTCGCTACCACTGCAGCTCCATCCGCCAAGCCGGAAGCTCCATCCTCCGTTGCGGCACAGAGGGTCCAGGTCGAGCAATCCGCCAAGGTCAACCTTAACGCCGCTGACGCCGAAACCCTACGTCGTGACCTGTTTGGTATCGGCGCCGCCAAAGCCAAGGCGATCGTCGCCTATCGTGAAAGCAACGGTCCCTTTACTGCAGTAGATGAGTTGTTGGAAGTGAAGGGAATTGGCAAGGCATTGCTGGAGAAAAATCGCGACAGACTCATCCTCAACTGAGAATGTGAAAAAGCGCTCAGGAGGCCGGTCGTTGACCGGCCTTTTCTGCATTTGAAACCTCATCGACATTTTAACCAGGCAGCAGGCCGGATTCCGTTGCAAAGTGCATGGAGGCGCCCTTGATAACAGTGATTGTCGGAGGAGTCACGCACAGGACTCTCGGTAACAATCACGCCTTTAAAAAATAACCGTTTACCCACCCCATACAACCAACCATCAGCCTTGGCATGAAAAGTGATTACATCTGGTCCTGACATTGTTCAACAATCGTGAGATAACGATGACACCCAGTTTGTCCCTTGCTGACCAGATCGCCCTTGAGTTACGTGCCGACATCACCGGCGGGCGTTTGCTCCCGGGTATGGCGTTGGTCGAGGGCGATCTGGTCAAGGGGTACAACGCCTCGCGAAATACCATCCGTGAAGCGCTGCATCGTTTAGGGCAGGAAGGGCTCACGCGCTATATTCGCAACAAAGGTGTGATGGTCCGATGCTTAGAAAGGGAAGAGGTGCGCGACCTGTTCGTCGTACGCCGCACCCTGGAGTTACAAGCTATTGCTCAGAGCGGCGCGCTGACAACTGATCAGGTCGCACTCATGCAAAGCGCTATTGAGGCAACCAGCCTTGCCCGTGAGCGTGAGGACTGGCGAGTGGTGGCGACCCACAGCCTGCTGTTCCATCAGCAGATTGTCATGTTGTTGTGCAGCCCTTTATTCGATGAGTTCTTCGCCCAGGTGGTTGCCCAACTGCGGTTGGTGTTTTGTGCCGCCCCCGATGAGCAGCTTTTCCAATCGCCCTGGTTGGAGCGCGACCGTGAGATTTACCAGTTACTGATTCATGAAGATACAGCGGCTGCCAGCGAGGCAATGAGCCTCTACCTGGATGATTCCGAACACCTTTCCCTCGCCCTCTTTGATCACCCTTGATGGAGGATTGCCCATGTACAAAGACTACCCCGCCGCCTATCAGGTCAGTAAAGGTTCAGCGTTGCAGGTGGATACGGCATTTTATGAACGCATCCGGGATCGCAAGGATCAACGCCAGTTGATCGAACAGTTCGAAGTGCCGATTCGTACGGGGAGGGCGTGGAAGGTGCCGGCCGGGCATGTGTTTCGTGTGACAACGCCGGTCGGCCCGCAGGTCGGCGATTTCAACGTATGGAACGCCAATGACCCGCGGGAGCGTTTGTGGGCGGCGCGTACCCGGCAATTACAGGGCGCCCATGTCAGCACTCATGACCGGCTATGGTCCAACCTGCCATTTTTACGCCCCTTGGTCACCATCACCGACGACAGCCTGGCCAACTACGGCATCGACGAGCACGGCGGGCGGTTGCACGATCTGCTCGGTACGCGTTGCGACCCCTATGTGAACCGTATGCTCACCGGCGAAGACTTCCATCATCACTGCCATTCGAACCTGACCCGGGCGGTGTTACCCCACGGCCTGACGGAGTTCGATGTGCATGACGTGTTGAATATTTTCCAATGCACGGGCCTCAATCATGACGACATGTACTTCATGAAAGCCTGCCCCGCGCAGAAGGGTGATTACCTGGAGTTCTTTGCCGAGATCGATCTGCTGTGTGCGCTGTCGACCTGCCCGGGTGGGGATTTGTCGCTGCCGATGTGGGGGCCGGAGGCGCAAGACCCGCTGACGGTGTGCCGACCACTGGGTGTGGAGATCTATAAATTGGAGGATGAATTGCTGAGTGGCTGGAGCCAGCCGGAGCGTGCTGCCTATAAAGGGCAGCACGGTTTGCAGATTGCCAAAGCGGATTGGGAGTAACTCAAGATTCAGCGATCCTGCGCATCCTTGGCATCCGCCTGCGCATTTCGCTCGGCCACGCGTTTGCGTTGTTCGTCGGTGAGTTCAACCTTGTTGGCGCTGTCTCGCAGCATCATCAGGCCACCGACGATCGACCCGATCGCGACCACTAAAATCAACCATGCATACCACGGCATAACGCTCTCCTTGAGGCAGATTGCCGTGGGAGGGTTTTCCCACGGGAATAACTGCTTTGAGTTACAGGCTTTCTGAGTAGTTCAGTGTAGGCCTGTTCTGCCTCAAAACTTTAGAGCCCGGTCAACATTGCATCCGCGGGTGCATCGGCGCGGTGTTGGGCGGTCATCTGGAAGTAGATGAACCCCACCACCATAAAGCCCAGAAAGATCAGCCCGATCAGCGCGTTGAACCAGGCCATGGCCACCAGGCACACCACCGCCAACACCAACGCAATGCCCGGCACGATCGGGTAACCCGGCGCGCGGAAGGTGCGTTCCAGCAGCGGTTCGGTCTTACGCAGTTTGAACAGGCTAAGCATGCTCATGATGTACATCACGATGGCGCCGAATACGGCCATGGTGATCATCGCCGCGGTCAGGGTCATGCCGCCCAGGTTGATCAGGCCGTCGCTGTAGATGGCCGCGATGCCGACCACGCCACCGGCGACGATGGCGCGGTGCGGTGTCTGAAAGCGCGACAACTTGGCGAGGGAAGAGGGCAGGTAGCCGGCGCGTGCGAGGGCGAAGAACTGGCGCGAGTAGCCCAGGATGATGCCGTGGAAACTCGCCACAAGACCGAAGAGACCGATCCACACCAGCATGTGCAACCAACCGGAGCTGTCGCCCACCACGGTTTTCATGGCTTGTGGCAATGGGTCGTTGATGTTCGACAGGGTGCGCCAGTCGCCCACGCCGCCGGCGAAGAACATCACGCCCATGGCCAGGATCACCAGGGTCAGGATGCCGCTGATGTAGGCTTTTGGAATGGTGCGCTTGGGATCTTTCGCCTCTTCGGCGGCCATGGCCGCGCCCTCGATGGCGAGGAAGAACCAGATGGCGAAGGGGATTGCCGCGAACATGCCGGCAATCGCCGGCGCGCCGAAGGTGTCTGAGCCGGCCCAGCCGTTTAGGGCGAAGTTGCTGAAGCTGAAGGCGGGCGCCACCACACCCATGAACACCAGCAACTCAGCAACGGCAAGCACGCACACCACCAGCTCGAAGGTAGCGGCGAGCTTCACGCCGAGAATGTTCAAACCCATAAACACGATGTAGGCGCCGACGGCGGCGTGTTTGGGGTCCAGCGCCGGAAACTGCACATTCAGGTAGGCACCGATGGCCAGGGCAATGGCCGGTGGCGCGAAGACGAATTCGATCAGCGTGGCCAACCCGGCGATCAGTCCGCCTTTCTCACCAAAGCCGCGGCGACTGTAGGCAAACGGCCCGCCGGCGTGGGGAATCGCGGTAGTCAGCTCGGTAAAACTGAAGATAAAGCAGGTGTACATGGCCGCCACCATTAATGAGGTCACCAAGAACCCCAGGGTTCCGGCCACACCCCAGCCGTAGCTCCAGCCGAAGTACTCCCCGGAGATCACCAGCCCGACGGCGATGCCCCAGAGATGCAGGGTGCCCAAGCTGGGTTTGAGTTGTGTGTTCATCGTGTGGCGCTCCTTGAACGGGTTGGAATGATTCAAGGTGTTGCAGCGGCCATGCCATGCCGCGCAACCGTGTCGTAAAGCGGCGCAACTGTCGTGTGGGGGATGGTTTGGCGTTTGGAGTTTTGTGGTGTTGCACCAGTTAGGTGCGGTGCTGGCTGAGCCGGCGCTATCGGGGGCAAGCCCCCTCCCACATTTGCCCGGGTACATCCTAGGTCAACCTGTGGGAGGGGGCTTGCCCCCGATAGCTTCCACCCCGGCACCCGCACCCGCATAAACCCACTCTTTTACGCTGTCTTTACGCCCCGCCCACACCCTCGCTCTCGTTCCTTTACACCACTCCTGCGGACAATTGCCCCACACGCGGCACTCGCCGCTAAACGGAGAGACTTCCATGAGCGTTCTGGACGGGGTGTCACTGCTATTGGCCGTGGCGCTGTTCATTTATCTGCTGGTTGCGCTGTTACGCGCGGATCGGAACTAGGAGCAGGCTATGCACAGTTATGACTATTGGCTGATCATCGCCTTCTTCGCCGTGGTGCTGGTGCCCGCGCCGTTTCTGGGGCGGTTCTATTACAAGGTGATGGAAGGCCAGCGCACATGGCTGAGCCCGGTACTGGGGCCCGTCGAAAAAGTCTGCTATCGCTTGGCGGGCGTGGACGCGCAGCAGGAACAGAGCTGGCAGAAATACATGCTGGCCCTGTTGGCGTTCAACCTTGCGGGCTTTGTGTTGTTGTTCTCGATCCTGGTGTTTCAAGGTTCTCTGCCACTGAATCCGCAGAAGTTGCCAGGCCAGGAATGGACGCTGGCCTTCAACACAGCGGTCAGTTTCATGACCAACACCAACTGGCAGTCCTACAGCGGCGAGGCGTCCCTGAGCTACCTCAGCCAGATGGCCGGCCTGACTGTGCAGAACTTCGTCAGCGCAGCCACCGGCCTTGCCGTCCTGGTCGCACTTTGCCGTGGGATCGGTCGTAAGTCCGCACGCACCTTGGGTAACTTCTGGGTCGATATGACCCGCGCCACCCTCTATGGCCTGCTGCCGTTGTGCCTGGTACTGGCGCTGTTTCTGGTGTGGCAGGGTGTACCGCAGACCTTCGCTCACTACGTTGATGCCGTGACGCTGCAGGGCGTGGATCAGGTGATTCCCCTCGGCCCGGCCGCCAGCCAGATTGCGATCAAGCAACTGGGCACCAACGGTGGCGGTTTCTTCGGCGTCAACTCGGCGCATCCGTTTGAAGACCCGACTGCCTGGTCCAACCTGTTCGAAGTGGCGTCGATCATCCTGATTCCGGTGGCGTTGGTATTTACCTTTGGTCACTACGTCAAAGACCTGCGTCAGAGCCGCGCGATCCTCGGCTGCATGCTGGCACTGTTCCTGATCGGCGGCGCGACTTCGCTGTGGTCCGAGTACCAGCCCAACCTGACCCTCAACAATCCGGCCGTGGAGCAAACCGCACCGCTGGAAGGTAAGGAAGCGCGCTTCGGCACCACCGGTACCGTGCTGTGGTCGGTGACCACCACCGCCGCGTCCAACGGTTCAGTCAACGGCATGCAGGACAGCCTCAGCCCCCTCAGCGGGATGGTGGCGCTGGTCAATATGATGGTCGGCGAAGTGATCTTCGGCGGCGTCGGCGCCGGCATGTACGGCATGTTGCTCAACGTGTTGATCGCGGTATTCCTCGCCGGCCTGATGATTGGCCGCACCCCGGAATACCTTGGCAAGAAACTCCAGGCCAAGGAAGTGCAACTGCTGGTGGTGACCCTGCTGGTGATGCCGGTTGGCGTGCTGGTACTCGGTGCTATCGCCGCCAGCCTGCCGGGCCCGGCTTCCGCCATCAGCAACCCTGGACCCCACGGATTCAGCCAGTTGCTCTATGCCTACACCTCAGCCAGCGCCAACAACGGCTCAGCGTTCGGCGGCCTGAGTGCCAACACGCCGTTCCACAACCTGATGTTGGGCTTGGGCATGTTGATCGGCCGCTTCGGTTACATCCTCCCGGTACTGGCCCTGGCCGGCAGCCTGGCGATGAAAAAGGCCGCGCCCATTGGCCAGAACAGCTTCCCGACCCACGGCCCACTATTTGTGACGCTGTTGACCGTGACCATCTTGCTGGTGGGCGGCCTGACCTTCCTACCGACGCTGGCACTGGGCCCGATCGCTGAACACCTGAGCATGGGCTTCTGAGGGATATGAAAATGAATATGCCTGTAAAAAACGCTGCTCCGGTCAAACCCCAGGAGCCGGCCAAAACCGCGATTTCCGCCCTGTGGCGCCCGGCGCTGATCCAAGCGTTCGTCAAGCTCGACCCACGTCAGTTGCAACGCTCGCCAGTAATGCTGGTGGTGGAACTCACCGCTATCCTCACCACCGTGTTGTGCTTTGTGCCGGACACCGCGGTGCCCACCTTCGTCGCTGTGCAGATCGCGGTGTGGCTATGGTTCACCGTGCTGTTCGCCAACTTCGCCGAAGCCTTGGCCGAGGGGCGTGGCAAGGCTCGCGCCGACAGCCTCAAGGCCGGTAGCGAAGGGCTCAGCGCACGCCGTCAGGAAGCCGATGGCAGCTTCAAGGTGGTGCCGGCCACCAGCCTGCGTAAAGGTGATGTGGTGCGCGTCGCCGCTGGGGAGATGATCCCCGGTGACGGCGAGGTGATCGAAGGCATCGCCGCGGTCAACGAGGCGGCGATCACCGGGGAATCCGCGCCCGTGATCCGGGAGTCCGGCGGCGACCGTTCGGCCGTCACCGGCAACACGCGGCTGGTCTCCGACTGGCTGCTGATCCGCATAACCGCCAACCCCGGCGAATCCACGCTGGACCGCATGATCGCGTTGGTGGAAGGCGCCAAACGCCAGAAAACCCCCAATGAAGTCGCGCTGGATATCCTGCTGATCGGTCTGACCCTGATCTTCCTGCTGGTGGTGGTGACCCTGCAGCCATTCGCCCATTTCGCCAATGGCAGCTTGCCGTTGGTGTTCCTCGTCGCACTGCTGGTGACGCTGATTCCTACCACCATCGGCGGCTTGTTGTCGGCTATCGGCATCGCCGGCATGGACCGCCTGGTGCGCCTGAATGTGATCGCCAAGTCCGGTCGCGCCGTGGAAGCGGCGGGGGACGTGCATGTGCTGATGCTCGACAAGACCGGCACCATCACCTTTGGTAACCGCCGTTGCGCGGCGGTGTTTGCCGCGCCAGGCGTGAGCGGGCGGGAATTGGCCGAAGGCGCGCTGCTGGCATCTTTGGCCGATGACACCGCCGAAGGCAAATCCATCGTCGAATACCTGCGCGCCTTGCATCCTCAGGCCGAGCCTACGGTGGATGAGTTGACCGGTGTTCCCTTCAGCGCTGAAACCCGCTTGTCCGGTGTCGACTACCAGGGCCGTGTGTTCCGCAAAGGCGCAGTGGATTCGTTGCTGGCGTTTATCGGCCTGCCACGGGACGGCCTGCCGGCGGCGCTGTCGCGGGAAGTCGACAAAATCGCCCAAAGCGGCGGCACGCCTTTGCTGGTGTGCGCCGACGGCAAGTTACTCGGTGCGATTCACCTCAAGGACGTGGTCAAGCCTGGCATTCGCGAACGGTTCGCCGAGCTGCGCAAACTGGGGATTCGCACCGTGATGGTCACTGGCGACAACCCGCTGACCGCCGCCGCGATTGCCGCCGAAGCGGGCGTGGACGACGTGCTCGCCGAAGCCACCCCGGAGAAAAAGCTCGCGCGCATTCGCCATGAGCAGAACGACGGTCGCCTGGTCGCGATGTGCGGCGACGGCGCCAACGACGCCCCGGCGCTGGCTCAGGCAGACGTCGGCATGGCCATGAACGACGGCACCCAGGCCGCCCGCGAGGCCGCCAACATGGTCGACCTCGACAGCGACCCCACTAAGTTGCTGGACGTGGTGCAGATCGGCAAGGAACTGCTGGTGACTCGCGGTGCGCTGACCACGTTTTCCATCGCCAACGACGTGGCCAAGTATTTCGCGATCCTGCCGGCGCTGTTCGCCTCGATCTATCCGCAATTGGGCGTGCTCAACGTGATGCACTTGCAGAGCCCGCAGAGCGCAATCCTGTCGGCCATTGTGTTCAACGCGTTGATCATTGTGGTGTTGATCCCACTGGCCCTGCGCGGTGTGCGGGTGCAGGCGGCGAGCGCTGCGGCGTTGCTGCGCCGCAATCTGCTGATCTATGGGCTGGGCGGGATTCTGGTGCCGTTCGTGGGCATCAAGGCCATCGACATGCTGCTCACCGCCTTGCACTTGGTGTAATTCCAAACCGTGGCGAGGGAGTTTGCTCGGGGAGTGCCCCGGCGCCCTCGCCAGCGGGTTTCTCAACTGATTGAGGATATGAACATGACCCCTATCATTCGCCCAGCCATCAGCCTGTTGGTCCTGATGACGCTGATTACCGGCATCGCCTACCCGTTGGTGGTCACCGGTGTCGCCCAGGTCGCATTTCCCGACCAGGCCAACGGCAGCCTGGTGCGCGATGCCAGCGGCAAAGTACGTGGCTCCAGCCTGATCGCCCAGGACTTTACCGGTGACAGCTGGTTCCACCCGCGTCCATCGGCCGGCGCTTTTGCGACGGTCTCAAGCAGTGCCAGCAACCTTGGCCCAAGCAACCCGGCGCTGGCGACGCGCATCTTCGATGACGCGACCAAGCAATTCGTACCGAGTCAGGGGCCGGTGCCTCTGGCCTCGCTGACTACCTCTGGCAGCGGTCTTGATCCACACTTGCCACCGCAGGCGATTGCCTATCAACTGGCGCGCGTGGCGGCGGCGCGAAATGTGCCGTTGTCGACCTTGCAGCGCTTGCTCGATGAACATGTCGAAAGCCCGCTGGTGGGCCCGCCAGTGGTGAATGTGTTGGCATTGAACATGGCCTTGGAAAAATTGTAAGCAGTGAACTGCCTTCGCGAGCAAGCCCGCTTCCACAGGAGTACGCATGTGGGAGCGGGCTTGCCCGCGAAGGCGGCCTGAAGCGCAACCAATCAACACCTGAAGGAACCCCCGAGCATGAGCGACTCCGGCCGCGCCGATGCCCTGTTAGCCGATCTGCCCCGGCACGGCCGTGGCCGGCTCAAAGTCTTTCTGGGCGCCGCGCCGGGGGTGGGCAAGACCTACGCCATGCTCCAGGCCGCCCATACCCAGCTGCGCCAAGGCGTCAAATTGATCGCCGGTGTAGTCGAAACCCACGGTCGCGCCGAGACCGAAGCCTTGCTCAGCGGCTTGCCGCAGCAACCGCTGGTGCGCAGCGAGTATCGCGGCGTGATGCTGGAAGAGATGGACCTCGACGGCCTGCTCGCCGCTAAGCCTAAGCTGGTGCTGGTGGACGAGCTGGCCCACAGCAACGCCCCCGGCAGCCGTCACGAAAAGCGCTGGCAGGACATCCAGGAATTGCTGGCCGCCGGTATCGACGTGTTCACCACGGTCAACGTCCAGCACTTGGAAAGCCTCAACGATCAAGTGCGCGGCATCACCGGCGTGCAGGTCCGCGAAACCCTGCCGGATTGGGTGCTGCAGGAGGCCGACGAGCTGTTGCTGATCGACCTGCCGTCCCGCGAACTGCTGGAGCGCCTGCGCGATGGCAAGGTCTACGTGCCGGAACAGGCGCGCGCAGCCATCGATGCGTTCTTCACTCAGACCAACCTGACGGCCCTGCGCGAGCTGGCGATGCAGGCCGCTGCGGCCCATGTCGACGCTGATCTGGCCCAGGGTTACCGCCAACTCGGTCAAGACGCCCCGGCTGTGCGCGGGCGCTTGCTGGTGGGCGTGGATGGCGATGCGCAGGCCGAACGTCTGGTGCGCCACGCCAGCCGCGTGGCGCAGCGTCGGCATCTGCCCTGGAGCCTGGTGCATATTGATAACGGTCGCGCACGGGACGAGCAATCACGCCTGCGCCTGCAAAACGCCCAGCAACTGGCCGAGCGCCTTGGCGGGGAGGTGGTGTTGTTGCGTGCCGGCGAGGTGGCCAAGACCCTGATCCAACACGCCGCCGAACGCCGCGCCAGCCTGCTGCTGGTGGGGCAGTCGCGCATGCGCTGGCACCGCCGCGTGTTCGGTGGCGGCCTGGCGGCACGCCTGCTGCGCAATGCCCGGGGCCTGGAAATCAACGTGCTCGACAGCGACGATGTGCCGGCCCCGCCGCGTCTGCCGGAAGTGCGCGGCCTGGAGTGGTTCGATTACGCCCTGGCAGTGGTCGCCACTCTGGTGGCAACTGGCGTGGCGTGGGCGGTGTCGAGCGCGCTGCCGTTACCGAATATCTCGCTGGTGTTCCTGGCGGCGGTGTTGCTGGTGGCGGTGCGCAGCAGCCTGGGGCCTTCTTTGGTGTGCGCCGCGCTGTCATTCCTGACCTATGACTTTCTGTTTATTCCGCCCAACTTCTCGTTTGCCATCCAGCGCGAAGAAGACGTACTGACGCTGTTGTTCTTCTTGCTGATGGCGGCGCTTACCGGCAACCTCGCCGCGCGTCAGCGTCGCCAGCTGCAAGCCTTGCGCGATACCCAGGAAGAGACCAGCGAACTGCTGGACCTGTCACGCAAACTCACCGCCGCCACCGACCGCCAGGCGGTGATCAGTGCGGCAGCCCATCACTTGGAGGGGTGGAGCGATCTGGACCTGTGCCTGGTCAACCGCGACGGTCAGGGCGGCTGGAAGGTCGAGACCGGCGGCCCGCTGACGTTCACCGAAGCTGAGCGCGCCGCCGCCGATTGGGCCTGGCAACACGACCAGCCGGCCGGCATGGGCACCGGCACCTTACCGTTCGGACGCTGGTGGTGGTGGCCGTTGTCGGGGGAAGAGGGGCCGCTGGGCTTACTCGGCGTCAGCGCCAAACCCGGCCTGGAATTGAGCGGCCAGCGCCGTCGCCTGCTCACGGCGTTGAGTCAGCCCCTGGCCCAAGCGTTGGCCCGCGCACAGCTGGCGCAAGAGTTGGAGTCCGCGCGTTTGCACGGTGAAACCGAGCAACTGCGCAGCGCTTTGCTCGCCTCGGTGTCTCACGATTTGCGCACGCCGTTGACGTCCATGCGCGGCAGCATCGACAGCCTGTTGGCCCTCGGCGAGGCGATTCCCTTGGAGGATCGGCGCGAACTGCTCGAAGGCACCCGCGATGAGGCCGAGCGTCTCGACCGCTATATCCAGAATTTGTTGGACATGACGCGCCTGGGCCACGGCGCGCTTAAGCTGGCGCGCGATTGGGTCTCTCCCGGGGATATCGTCGGCAGCGCCCTTGGCCGTTTGCGCGCGGTGCTGGCGCCGTTGCAGGTGAGTACCGATGTGCCGCCCGAATTGCCCCTGCTGTATGTGCATGCGGCATTGATCGAACAGGCGCTGGTCAATGTGCTGGAAAACGCCGCGCGCTTTTCGCCGCCCCACGGGCGCCTGCAACTGAGTGCCGGGGTGGCGGACAATCAGCTGTTTTTTGCCGTGGCTGACGAGGGGCCGGGTATTCCCGAGGAGGAGCGCGCGAAGATTTTCGATATGTTCTACACCGCTGCGCGTGGCGACCGTGGCGGGCAGGGCACCGGCCTGGGGCTGGCGATCTGCCAAGGGATGGTCGGCGCCCACGGCGGGCATATTCGCGTCGCCGAGGGCATCGATGGGCGCGGCACCTGCATCAGTCTGTTCCTGCCGTTGCCCACCCAGCCTGGCCTGGAACGTGAGCCGTGAGCTACCCTGTTTTTTCTACGGATTTTGATGGAACACCATGAGCCAGACCGCGACGATTTTGGTCATTGATGACGAACCGCAGATCCGCAAATTCTTGCGCATCAGCCTGGCCTCCCAGGGCTACAAAGTGATCGAAGCCGGCACTGGCAGCGAAGGGCTGGCCCAGGCCGCACTGAGCAAACCGGACTTGCTGGTGCTGGATCTCGGCCTGCCGGATATGGACGGCCAGCAAGTGCTGCGCGAGTTTCGAGAGTGGTCGACGGTGCCGGTGCTGGTGCTGTCGGTGCGCGCCAGCGAAGGACAGAAAGTCCAAGCCCTCGATGGCGGCGCCAACGACTATGTGACCAAACCCTTTGGCATCCAAGAGTTCCTGGCGCGGATTCGTGCGCTGTTGCGCCAGGCCCCCGCGGGGGAGACGCAGGAAGCCGCGCTGTGCTTCGGCCCGCTGACCGTCGACCTGGCCTATCGCCGCGTGCTGTTGGACGGTGCCGAAGTGGCACTGACCCGCAAGGAATACGCAGTGCTGGCGCAACTGGCACGCCATCCGGGGCGGGTGATCACCCAGCAACAATTGCTCAAGGACATCTGGGGCCCGACCCATACCGAAGACAGCCACTACCTGCGCATCGTGGTAGGCCATTTGCGCCAGAAACTGGCGGACGATCCGACCCAGCCAAGATTTATCGTGACCGAGGCCGGGGTGGGGTATCGATTAGTGGGGGCGTAGAGCAGTTTCCTGTGTTCGAGTCGCGGGCATTTCCCCTTGCAATCCCCTGTGGGAGCCAGGCTTGCCCGTGATCGCGTCATCCGTCATACCGACGCCTTCAAGGCTGCTCACTCTCGTACCGATCCAGCGTATCGCTCGCAATCTCCCGCCCGAGCGCGATCAACTCTGGCGCCTTGTAGAACTCAAAAAAACGGCACACCCGCTTGGGCACGTTGATCAGCACATCCGGCGGATAGCCGGCGATTTTGTACTGCGCCAACGACGTCTGCATCACCTCAAAACTCTGGTTGATCAAATCCAGCAGCGATGCGGGGCCGACGTTATCGATGATGAACGAACCGGTCGCCGACTTCGGCGCCCCGGGTTTTTCCGGCGCGGCCGCCGGTTGCTGCGATTCGGGCTCCGCTGACTCCAGCCACGGGTTGATATCCGCCGCCTGAGCCTGCAAGGCTTCCTGCTCAAGCTTCATTAACTGCTCGGCCTGTTTGCGGCGAAACGGCAAGTGCGAGCCCAGCGACTTGGCCAGACTGTTGAAACGACTCTTGAACGCCGGTGGACGCTGAATCACCGGTAACTGATAGTGCTTCTGGTTGGTGGCGTTGAGGTTGACAGCAATGATCAAGTCGCAGTGGCTCGACACCACCGGCACGATCGGCAACGGGTTGAGCAGACCGCCGTCCACCAGCATGCGATTGCCTTGCATCACCGGTGTGAACAGGCTGGGAATCGCCGCCGACGCGCGCATGGCCTGGTGCAGGCAACCTTCCTGGAACCAGATTTCCTGCTGATTGGTCAGGTCGGTGGCCACGGCGGTGTAGGGGATGCGCAGTTCTTCGATATTCAGCTCGCCGACGATCTTGCGGATCTGTCCGAAGACCTTCTCGCCGCGGATCGCCCCCAGGCGAAAACTCACGTCCACCAGGCGCAGCACATCCAGGTAATCGAGGCTTTCGATCCAACGGCGATACTCGTCCAGCTTACCGGCGGCGTAGATGCCACCGACCACGGCCCCCATGGAACACCCGGCGATACAGGCAATGTCATAGCCGCGTCGTTCGATCTCTTCGATCACCCCGATATGGGCGTAGCCACGGGCCCCACCGGACCCCAGCACCAAGGCAACACGTTTCTTCATGGTTCATGTCCTTCCCCAGACTGCCGCCCACAATGCACCCATTGAGGGGGCGGCTTCAATCTTCGCGGCCTGCCTGAACTATATTTTCCAGAATAGCCACGCGGCTCGAGTATGCTCTGGCAATAGGCGAGTATGATTTCCCCTTGGCGGACAAGGCACTTTTCCTTGTAGGCAACGTCTATTCCGTACGACTGTTTCTTCCTTTTGAGGTGTCATCAATGAAAGCCTGGATGTGTGTGCCTGTGATCGTGTTGGCCTTGGCCGGTTGTGCCGGCAAAACCGCCTACCGTGACAGCTGCGGATCGCAATTGGACGCCGCCTGGAAAGAACTGGACCTGGCCAAGGCCGAAGGCTTTGCCGGTACCGTGAGCTACTCTAAAGCCTTGTCGCTGTTGACCGGCGCCAAGACCCAACAGCAATTCGAAGCCTTCGAAGGTTGTGCCAACAAGGCCGAGAAAGCGCGCTTCTACATTCGTGAGTCCCGCGCCGGTCGCTGATCCGAGTCGGGCATCTTGAGTCGTCGGGGAATGTTCATCGTCAGGGGAGCAAGTGATGTCAGCGTTGGTCGATCAGCTAGTCGCCCAGGTCATTGGCCTGGAAGTGGGGTTACTGAGCTGTCAGGCTCGCCTTGCCGCCGTCACTGATGATGAAGCACTGCACGACCTGCGCACCACCGTGCGCCGCTTGCGCAGCCTATTACGACCTTTGCGCGGGCTGCCGGGTGTAGAGCAACTGGAAGTCGCCGCCAGCGCTGTCGGTCAGTTGACTACCCCCCTGCGTGATCGGGAAGTGCTGGCCGCTTACTTGCACCAGCACGGTCATCACGAGGCGGCGGATCGACGCTTGCGGCCGCAGCCCGATGCCTATCGTCACGTAGCTCAATCCCCTGAGCTTGCACAGTTGTTACAGATTCTGGACGCTTTTCCGCGCTTTATTCGGGCCTCCGAACACCAGAAACTGCTCAAAGGACTGCGCACGCGCATCGAAAAACGCTTGGCCAAGCAGTGGCATAACCTTGGCGCAGCGCTCAAAGAGCCGGGCCATGATCGGCATCGTCTGCGCTTATTGATCAAGCGTGTGCGCTACGCCGCCGAGGCTTACCCGCAGTTGGATAAGCTCCCCGCCAATGCCGTCCCCCGTCTCAAGAAAGCTCAGGCCGTGCTCGGCGACTGGCACGATTGCTTACAGTGGCTGGCCCAAGCTGAACAGCAAGCGGACCTGCAGCCCTGCGTGACGGTGTGGCAGCGCACCCTGGTCAAGGCCGAGGGCGAGTCCGACCGTGTACTGGACAAACTCAGCGCTCACTGCTTTTGAGACGGTCCGGTTTTTGGCCGGAATAGGCGCTGTTCACTGTAGGTAGGATGGTTAAGATCCTGTCTTCTGTTTCTCGCTTTGAGGTCGCCATGCACTTTAGTGATTTGCTCGACGCTGCCCGTCATAACCCCTTGGACATGACCATCCCTGCCGACTGGGCCCAGGGTCGTGCGACCTTCGGAGGCCTGGTGGCAGCGTTGCAATACGAGGCCCTGCGTGCCCAAGTCCCCGGCGATCGCCCACTGCGCTCGCTGGCAGTGACCTTTGTGGGGCCGGTGGCGCCTGAGGTGCCGGCCAGTTATCAAGTTGAAGTGTTGCGCGAAGGCAAGGCCGTCAGCCAGTTGCTCGGACGCGTGGTGCAGAACGGCGAAGTCGCGACACTGGTGCAGGCCAGCTTTGGTGCGTCTCGAACGTCGGAAATCGACGTCCCCAGCGAGCCGCCACCCACGTTCAAACACTGGGACGAATGCCAGGAGCTGCCCTATATCAAAGGGGTGACGCCTGAATTCATGCGCCACTTGGCCATGCGCTGGAGTGTCGGCGGCCTGCCGTTTACCGGTAACAAATCCCGCGATATGGGTGGTTGGGTCCGACTGCGTGGCGATGTGAAACAAGAGCCGCTGACCGAGGCGCACATCCTCGCGCTGGTCGACGCCTGGCCCCCGGCGCTGCTGCCGCACCTGAAGAAACCGGCCCCCGGTAGCACCTTGACCTGGACCATCGAATTCATCCAGCCGCTGGCAAACCTCACCACCCTCGACTGGTGCCAGTACTACGTCAACATCGAACACGCCCGCGACGGCTACGGTCACGCCGCTGCCGAACTGTGGAGCCCGAGCGGTGAACTGATCGCCATCAGCCGCCAGACCGTGGTGGTATTCGCCTGACCCTCAATGCCGTTGGCGCTGCCGCCAGGCGCGCCACCAACCGCCACTCAACACAAAGCGCGGAAAAGTCACGAACTGCTCGACCACCAGGCGTTGCACCGCATCTTTGCGATCACTGAACGGCTCACTGGCCTGAGCTTCCAGGCTATGCCCATGACGCTGCAACGCCAGCCCTGCCAGGATACCGACCACACCCACCGCAAAACTGGCCACACTCAGGCTGAACACCCCGGACACGATCAACAAAAAACCGATGATAAACAGCGGCACCGCGATCAGATGCAACGCCAGATTGGTCGGATGCTGATGGTTCTGCGGGTAATGGCGCCACTGCCAGGCGGGGAGATTGGGATGACGTTTGCCCATGATGATAAATCCTCTGTCCGTTGAAACCACTTGAACAGAGTCTAGGCGGGGTAGGGCGGGGCGGCGAATTGGGGTTGGCTATGGGGGGGATAGTGAGTATGTACTTACAATTCCAGATTATTTATTTAATAGGTATTGTTTTTGGATTTCGTAGGCGGAAGCTGCATTGCTTTCAGGGAGGTGCGCACGGTCTAAGTATATTTTTTAAGGGCAGTTTTTTTGAGTGTTTATAGATATGCGGCGTCAGTTGGTTAGTCTCGTTTGGTTTGGATTTTTCTTGCTTTGTGCTTGTGAAAATTTACGTCGGGTTTGTGTTAGCTATGGTGTTGGATAATTAGCGGTTATTTTGTTTTTTTAATTCTTCATTGATTTTATTTTGCGCAAGATCAAGTAGTGAGCATATGCTCTCAATTGATTTTGAAGTCAGGCTCAGGGTGGGGAAGTCCCAGTCAAAGTCCTTAATAATTTTTACTTGAAAGCACCCTTCTATATCGAAAGACGGATACCAGCCTACGTCAAGCAGGAAACCGCTAGGATATTCGACCTGAAGCATATCTTCTTTTAAGTTTTGGAGTTGATGCTCTGCGCAAAGGTTTTGCAGGGATGAAAACTCATCATAAGTAATTTTGCCGTGTAAAAAATCTAATGAGATCACTAAGTTAATCTCCTGAACTCACGTTCTGAAATAGGATGGCCGTGAATTGTGTTTGCACTTAGCTCTATGAGAATCCAGCGACTCGGGCTTCCCTCGCTTGCTCCGATATTATCAGGATACTCCATCACCTTCCAAGGTTTGCCGTTAGTAGTAATGATCAGTAATTGTCCACAGATGGCAACGGGCGTTACCCCATCATTAAGAAAAAGCAGTATCCGTGAACGCTGAGCAAGGCTCTGTTTCAGGGGACTCATGTGCAGCCAACCTTGAAGCGTAAGAACGTCGGCGGGTTGCAGTGCAAAGGGAGCAATTGGACGAGGCATGCCTGGAACCATATCGGGCAAGGGATGCACAGTATCTCGTTGCAGGTTAGAAAACGAACTACCCGCTCGCGGCACTAGGCGGGGGGTATGGCGGGGCGGCGAATTTGGGTTGGCTATGGGGGGCATAGGGGGCACGTATTAAAAAGTTATTACTATCTAAAAAAATAATCATCGGGCCCGTTTATGTAAACATTTGGGTCCACGAGTGTGATGAATTTAGCTTTGAATTCAATTAAAGCGTTCTTGTTAGTCGCTTGAAAATAGAACTGGTTATTTTCCTTGGTGATTTTGACAAAAAATACTTCCCGAACAGGAATGTTTTTTATGCTCAAGTCTTGAATACCATGACAGTCGATGCCCATTCTGCATGTGTTGTAGCCTTTACCCTCCCATTTTTTGGGTAATGTGTCAGGAAATTCCGGTATGTCGAATCCCAGTCCCACAGAAGGTCGATCATTTTCTATTTGCATAGAAAAGAGGGCAATCTGGCCAATTTCTACAGGTTTACTAAAGATTTTTTCCAAAAATATATTTCGATCTAAATCGTTCCAGTACTTCACCGATTACTCCTAAAAAATGTAATGTTCTTTGGCTTCAGTTACGTTTTCGTTCCTAGGCTTAATAATACTCTTCGGTGAAAGGCGAAAGGTTGCGTGAAGTGCTTGTTGTAGCTTTGTTTAGGCAGGTGAATTGCATTCTATGAGTTTTGAATTGGGTGCTTAATTGCATAATTATTCCTGGTAGTGGGTTTTATTTTTATATTGTTGTGAGTTAAATTATTTTTGGTCGCGCTCTATGATTTCTTCGTTATATTTGATTAGCCGGTCTAGAAGCACTTTCATGAAATTTCGTTTATTAGTGATTTCGTCTTTGAAGTAGGTATCAAAAAGATAAAATACCGATTCGAATGTTTCGTCTGTGCTCAAAAAATATTTTAGGGTGTTGATGTGCCATTCTCTCTCTTCCTGTTTGTATTCGGCGAACTCAGGTTTGGTTAACGTATCGAATAATTTTCCGAGCTCTGCGCTGTCGTTTACGTTTGTCGATTTAATTCGCAGTTCTCGTTCTTCTTCTCTAATGTTTTCGAAGCTATAAGTGAAGAGCAATCCCTGGATTATCGGTAAGCTTGGTTTCAATTTCATTTTAGGTCCGAAATAGTAGTCGTCCGGACCATTGATGTAAACGCTAGGGCCGTTAAGTGAAACGAATTTGGCACTGAATGTTATTATTGCGCTTTTGCTTTTTGCTTCTAGTTTGAAATGAGTGTTCTCGTTTTTGATTTCAAGGGCGAAAATTTCATGGGTGGGTAGATTGTGTATTTTTAAATTGCTAATTTCGTTGCAGGTAATCCCTATTCTGCATGTGTTGTAACCTTTGTTTTTCCATTTTTCTGGCAGGATATCCGGAAATTCAGGTATGTCGAAGCCCAAGTTAACACTTGGCTGGTCATTTTCAATTCTTAATGAAAAAAGTGCTATCTTTCCAATTTTAATAGGCTTGCTAAAAATTTTGTTGAGGAGAGTGCTTCCATCTAGTTCGTTCCAATATTTCATTGTTGTTTCCTGAAGAGATAGTGTTTTTTTGTTCCGGCAATATGGCCTTTTCGCGGTTTTTTGAATGGGCGTAAGTTGAAGTGAGATGGGGTGTCTCCAGCTCTATCGCACCGTCCATGCTTATGGCCAGTAGGGTGGTTTTGAATAAGATATTTAGTGCCGCTTAATCAACGGGCCCGTTTATGTAAACGTTTGGATCCGCGAGTGTGATGAATTTAGCTTTGAATTCAATTAAGGCGTTCTTGTTAGTCGCCTGAAAATAGAACTGGTTATTTTCCTTGGTGATTTTGAAAAAAATACTTCCCGAACAGGAATATTTTTTATGCTCAAGTCTTGAATACCATGACAGTCGATGCCCATTCTGCAAGTGTTGTAGCCTTTGCCCTCCCTTTTTTAATTGATTCAAAAGATTCGTCGGTCCTCAGAAAGTAGTCAATGGTGTCTATATGCCACTTACGCTCTAAGTATCCATAGGATGCGAATTCGGGTTTGGTTAGTTCATCAAATAGCTCTGAAAGTTCTTTTTCATCATTTACATTTTTTGATGTAATAAAATTCTCTCTTTCATGATCGTCTAGATTTTCAATGTTGTATGTGAAAAGAAGACTGCGCAAAATTGAGAGTCTGGGCTTATGTTTCATATCAAAATTCCGTATAAGCGGTAACGGGACGTTGGCGCAATGCCTCACATACTTAAGTCAGAAGTTATATAGGGTGCTTTTTGCGTGTCAGTTGAACTCGTAATGGAGAGCGTATAAATCGAAGTGGTGGTCCTATTTGGTGTTTATGTGAAAGTGGACATCTTCAATGCCTATCTTTTTAAATCGCATTTTAGAAGCTTCTATAATTTTTTGATTTTCGATGTTTGTATGGTAAATGAATTGAGCTGCGGCATGTGTTTCAGCTTCGTAAAACCTACATATCAGTATGTCGGTTTGAGATTCCAAGAATAAGCTGATTTTTTCCGCAGTAATATGCTTTTCAAATATGGTCATTTCTGACCATAGATTCTCAATGGCAATTTCTATTTTTTGAATAATTAAAATGACGTTGTGCGAGCCTTCAAAGAACTGATTGTCTATTTTTTTGGGGGCGTTAGGGAGGTTTTTGATTGTTGAGTAGATATTGCTATTTTCATTTTTTTTAAAAAAAGTCTTGGTCTTGAAGTGTTTTGATCGTATTTTTTTAAATAGATACTCTTCGGTTTTTGAATTGAATTCAGCCGGCTGCGCTGAATGCCATTCTCTTTTAATTGACCAGTCCTCTGGCAGTTGCTCTACCACCGAGCACCATGATCTCCAAGCGCTTTCGAAATTATGGCTTAACAATGTCGTAGTGGTGAATCTGGCGTCATTTGTTGGGCGTGCACTTTCCCATGGTCTTACTCCATATTCATTTATATATACAGTCGTCATTTTTGGCTCTTGAAGTAAGGGTGTGAATTGTCACCGTTTTTTTAAGGTAGCTTTGTTTAGGTAGATGAAGTTGATTTTATGAGCTATGAGTTGGGTGCTTTAATTGTATAACTATTCCTGGTGGGTTTTATCTTTTCGATTGTTATGGATTAAATTTTTTTGCTTGTATTGTTTAACTATGAAGGTAAGCATAAACGTCGTTCTGAGAAATCTCTTCAATTTTCATCTCTGTAATAATTTTGTTTAAAAGAGGTAAGTGCTCTGAGTGGCATATTGCTTGAGCTGCGCCATATGTTTCTGTATCGTAAAATCTAAAGGAGATAGAGCTTTTTTCGCTAAGTATTAGTTTGAAGTCGTCAGTGTTTGAGATGTCTGTAAGATTACATAGCTGCTGCCACAAGTTTTCAAGATTTACGCTGTTTTTTTGCATTATTGTGATGGAGTTTCGATAATCGGTCATGCACATAGGGTCTATGCAAAAGGGATCAGTATTTAATTGTACTATCTTGGAGTAAATTCCTGTTAGCTCATTTTTTCTAAAGATATCGCCTGCTTTCGCTTTTTTGGAAAACTCTTTTTTTGATGCGTACTCTTGAGTCTTATTGAGGTAAGGGGTTAGCCTTGTGTGCCAGTGAACGAGGGTGTTGAATTTTTTTGTAAGCGGCGAACTGAACTCGCACCAGGTTTTCCAGGCGCTTTCGTAATTTTGATTAAGTAGAGTTATTGTTGTGTAGTTTTCATCGTTGCTCCCATGCGGCTGGTCCCATGGATGGATACCTATTTCTCTAATGAATACTGATTTCATATCTATCTCTTGAAGTAAGAATGGTTGTCCGTGTTGTTTTTCAACGGTATCTTTTTTTCTTCGATGCTGATTTCTGTATTGAAATGTGGCCCGAGATTACCTTTTTTATGGCCGAGAGAGTGTTCGTGTATCTCAATTTTGCGCTCGTTTAGCTCAAATATATAAATTCGACCCTCTGTGTATTGATCTTGATCTTTGATTTTTACTTTATATGTTTTGGTGGGATGTTGCTGTCTTGGTACGTTACCTATTAATTTTGCTCTTTTAAATGCACCGTTTCTGGATAGCTTACTATCCGCACCTTTTGGTAGCTTTGGCTCGACTTCAATTATCTTGACACGCTGTTCCGGCTTATCAGCATTGCGCGTCGGTTGACAATCGGTGCCAGGACAAGAGTTCAACCCCAGCGGATCCACCCACCCCGTAGGGTTAGGCACATACCGATACCCATTGATCCCACCCGCCAACTTCACCGGGTCTGGCGTCAGGTAGCGACCAGTATCCGGATTGTAGTAGCGATGGCGGTTGTAGTGCAGGCCGCTTTCTTCGTCGAA